>CAYPMA010000063.1:0-9307 GCA_964411685.1 uncultured bacterium | reverse complement strand
ACTCAAAGAAAAGAAGCAAAAAAGATTGATGATGTGAAAACGATTAAGGAAATAGATTATAAAATAATTAATACATTCTTAATTATCGGTTTTGTTCTTCTTGTTGCTGCGAGCTCTTTTTTATTACCTAATATTGCCGTATTAGCCGCAATGCCTAATA
The DNA here is from genome assembly GCA_964411685.1 of uncultured bacterium. Classification (GTDB taxonomy): domain Bacteria; phylum Chlamydiota; class Chlamydiia; order Chlamydiales; family SM23-39; genus CAYPMA01. The sequence continues at coordinate 9,147 of CAYPMA010000063.1, read as the reverse complement.
TAAAATTAGGATTAGATATAGCGGCTACTGCTTTATACTTTATTTATACTGCTAGAGACATAAAAGAAAAGGGCGAGAAAATTAAAAGTAAAAGCGAATTTATAGAAGAATTTAACAGGTTCTTTAATGGCGATGAGGTTAATATTGAAGCATTGAAAAGATTCTTAAATGAAAATGTATTTTTAAATAGTGAAGATAATGATTTCGTAGAAAGAAAATTACTGGAAGATATGAAAACAACTTCATTATCACAGGATAAATTTAAAAAAGAGATTGAAAACCAGTTAAAGAGAAAGCTGGTAGAATTTAAAAGAGAAGTAGGGGCTAAAAACGCTAAAGAAATAATTGATTTGATTATGAAGATGAAAAATAATGAGATAGTAAATCCTGATGATCTTAAAAAAGCTGTGTTTGAATTGAAACAAAGTTTAGAAAAAGAATTAAAGAAAGAAAAATGCTTTAAAGTTGCGGAAATATTATGTACCGTATTACTTCTTTTGGGAATGCTATCTGTTCCAATGATTGACATCATTCCAATCATTGCTTTTGTTCTATTGGATATTTTAGCCTTTTATGACATATATAATCAACTTGAAGGGAAAAATTTCAAAGAGAAGTTTGCTACTTTTAAATTGAAAATGTCAGTGCTTTTGGGTAATTCTGTAAAATCATTTCAGGAGATGTATAATTCTCATAAGGTAGCAGCTAACGTAATTCTTGCAGCGTTGCTTGCTCTTGCTATTTTAGACATGTTCATATTGTTATATGCTGTTATTGGTTTATTTATAGCTAGAAAGACATATAATTGTGTTAAAATAGCAACTCAGAAAGATGAAAAGAAAAGCATCCCTAAAGCTAAAAGACCAGAAGGCTTTGATAAGAATGGAATAAAAATCACTCATGAAGAAGAAAACCCATGGGTACATGGAAGTCCTTCTTTAGCTTAAATATATTAATATATTTCTTTTTGCCTCAAATCATTTTTTAAGTATAAAGATAATTATAACTTGCCAAGTTTATAATTATGTCTTTTGACGAAGTTAGATGTTTTTTATCTTATATAGGCTCTGAAAAAGGTCTTTCAAAAAACACTATTGATGCATATATTCGCGATATAAATATGTTTTTGGATTTTGTAAAAAAACAAATTACAAACATAGCTCAGGAAGATATATTGTCATATCTTACTGACTTAAAAAGAAAAGATTACGCTGAATCGAGTATTTATAGAAAGCTGGTATCAATAAAAGTGTTCTTTAGTTTCTTAAAAAAAGAAGCGTTCATAAAATCGGATATTTCAAAGTATTTTGATGTTCCCAAAGTGTGGCAATTACTTCCAAGTGTAATGACATATAATGAAGTGGTTAAATTATTAGAAGCACCAAAGCAAGATGATTTCATGGGAGCAAGGGACAAGGCTATTTTAGAGCTTCTTTATGCCACTGGAATAAGAGTATCGGAAGCATGCAACTTAAGAATATGTGATATAAGCGATGATTTTATAAAGGTAAATGGAAAAGGTAAAAAAGAAAGAATAGTCCCTATAGGAAAGCAGGCTATTTTATCTATAGATCATTTTTTAAATAATTTTAGAAAAGAAGTCAAAGATGATAATGACTTCATATTTGTATCAAGATCAAATAAGAAAATAGACAGGGTAACGATCTATAATAGAATCAAGTTTTATGCAAAAAAATTAAATATAAGAAAAAATATTTCCCCTCATACTTTGAGGCATTCATTTGCAACACATTTATTGGAAAATGGTGCTGATTTAAGGCTTATTCAGGATATGCTTGGCCATGAAGATATTTCAACAACAGATAAATATACACATGTGTCGCAAAGTCATTTGAAAACAGCTTTTGATAGATTTCACCCTAGACCTTAGAAGGGTGTTTTTTATTATATTTCTCTTTAATTATTTCTTGCAGCCTTTCCATATAATAATAAATAACAGGAGTTAAGAGTAAGGTTAGAATCTGAGAAAATATTAACCCTCCTGTCACAGCAATTCCAAGAGGTCTGATGCCTGAGGATGCAGAGCTTCCAGTTCCAATTGCTATAGGTAAAGCTCCCATGAAAGCAGCAAATGAAGTCATCATTATTGGACGGATCCTTATTAATGCTGCCTCATATATGGCATCACGCGCTGTTTTTTTCTCTTCTCTTATTTTATCATTTGCAAAGTCAACCATCATTATTCCATTTTTCATCACTATTCCAATAAGCATTATTATTCCTACAAATGAATATAATGAGAGATTTTCTCTAAATATGAACAAGGATAGAAGTCCTCCCATAATTGCTGGAGGAAGGGTGCTCATAACAGTTATTGGATGTATAAAGCTTTCATATAGTATTCCCAATATAACGTAGATCACAAAGAAAGTAATAATAAATAAAAATGTAAGGTTTGCAAAAGAAGACTTGAACACATCTGCTGTGCCAAGCACTGATCCTGTTATATTTGCCGGAAGAACTTCTTTTGCTGCCTGATTAATTTTTTCTACGGCAGGGCCTAAAGGTATTCCATCGAGATTATAGGATATTGTTGCTGAAGGAATGCCGTTTAAGTGATTAACTGATAAAGGTCCCGGAGATTCATTAAATTCTACTATTTCGGTAAGAGGTATCAAGTTTCCAGTTTTTGGTGATTGAACATACAGTTTTGACATAACTGTTGGGTCTCTGTAATATTTTGGAAGCGTTTCAATAATTACATCATATTGGTTTATTGATCCATGGATAGTTGATATTTTATTGTCTGAATACGCAAATTTAAATAATGACTCAATATCGAAAGCCGATATGTTTAAGTCAGAAGCTCGATCTCTATTTATTTTAATCTCAAGTTGCGGCTGATGTATTTCAAGGTCGCTTGATACTTGAGTTATCCCTGAAATTGTTTTTATCCTGTCTACAAGTTTTGAATTGTATTTGTTTAATAAATCCTGATCAATGCTTGTTAAAGAATACTCATATAATGCTTTAGCTTCTGTGCCTACTTGAAGGTTGATAAGAGGAAGCGTGGACAGGTATGTGCTTACCCCAGGAACCTCAAATGTTTCTTTCATAAGCCTGTTAATTACATTTTGAATAGGGCCTCTTTCTTTGTAGGGCTTTAATTTTACAAATAATAGCCCTTCATTATCTGTGTTGAAAGCTGCTGCTGATACAAGATAATCTACTGCATCATCATTTAATATTATTTCGGATAATTCCTTATGATATGTTGTCATATAAAAAGGGGATGTCCCATCTCTTGCATGAGTATACCCCCTTAAAAAGCTTGCATCTTCATCAGGCAAGAAATCTTTAGGAAGACTAATAAATAAATATAATGATCCAACGATACTTGCGACGCCTACTGAGAGCATTATTAATTTGTGATTCAAGACCCAGTTTAGGCACATGCCGTAAAATGATCTCATATTATCATTTATAAAGTCGGCAACTTTTTCAAAGCGTCCTTTTTTCGCTTCCTTGGAATATTCAGGAATAAACCTGCTGGATAATAATGCGGTTAATGATAATGAGATTAGTCCAGAAAATATAACCGCTATTACAATTGTAACAGCAAATTCCCTAAATAATCTTCCAACAACGCCTCCCATAAAAAGCATCGGAATAAATACAGAAACAAGACATAAGGTCATGGATACTATGGTCATTCCTATTTCCCTTGATCCTTCAATAGATGCCTCAAAAGGCTTTTTGCCCATCTGCACGTGCCTTACATTGTTTTCCAGCACAACAATGGCATCATCGACCAGAAATCCTATTGAAAGAGTTAAGGCAAGCAATGACAGTATGTCAACGCTATATCCCAGAAGAAGCATGATAGAGAAAGTCCCAAAGATTGACATTGGAAGTGATAGTGACGGAATTACTGTGTTTAATACTTTTCCAAGAGCTAAGAATATAATGAATACCACTAGAAAAAATGCTATTATCAATGTTGTTTCCACATCGTGTACGCTGTCCATAATTGTTGATGATTGATCAAATACTGTATGCAGTTCTAAAGATGGAGGAAGTTCTTTCATTATGTTCGGTATTAATTGATTTATGGAATTTATAACTTTTACCGTATTTGCTCCCGGAAGTCTTAAAATAGCTATAACAACTGTCGGCTGATCTTTAATTTTTGATAAATAACGAAGGGAGTACTTGTCTTTTTGAAGACTATTAAAAGCTTTTCCTATCTGTGATATTTTTACTAATGACCCATCTTTGTTTTTAACGACCAGTTCCTGATATTGAGGCCCTTTTACAAGCTGTCCATCTATATCTATTGTAAACTCAGTTTTTGGGCCAAATAAAGTTCCGGTAGGAATGTCAACGTTGCCTTGCTTTATTTGATTTACTATTTCTCCCATTCCAAGGTTCATAGCTGCTGCCTGGGATGGATCAATCTGTATTCTTGCTGCAAAAGGAGCGCCATATGTAATAACTTGTGATACTCCATCGATCATTGAAATGCGTTGGCCTAAATATGTATTTCCATAATCATACAATTCGGACAAGGTCATCGTTGGCGATGTTATAGAATAGTACAAAATAGGTGTTGTTGAAGGGTTAACCTTTCTATATGTTGGGTTATAAGGCAAGTCATTAGGCAGGTTTGGTTCTGCCCTGTTGATCGCTGCCTGAACATCAACAGAAGCTGTGTCCATTGATTTATCTAATGTAAACTGAATGACTATATTTGTTGATCCGGTGACGCTGTTCGATGTTATGCTCGATATTCCGTCTATTGTCATGAACTCTCTTTCAAGGGGAGTGGCGCACGTATTTGCCATTGTAGTTGGGTTGGAGCCCGGGTTGCTTACCTGTACCTGTATCGTTGGGAAGTCAACATTGGGAAGATCGCTTACCGGAAGGGCCTTAAATGCCAATATACCAAATACCATGATGCTTATCATGACTAAAGATGTCATAACAGGTCGTCTGATAAATGGTTCTGAGATGTTCATATTAATTTTCTTCTTTTATTGTTGAATAATGTATGTGAGCCCCATCAAATAAATTAATCTGTCCGTCGGTTACTACTGTTTCATCGCCTTTTAATCCTTCAAGAATGATTATATTTTCATCTTCTCTTTGTCCTACTTTAATCTTTCTCATCTCTACTGTGTTGTCTTCTTTAACTACAAATACCAAAGTGCCGCTTGATGCTATTAGCACAGCCTGATATGGAATGACAACAGCATTTTTTTGAGTTGTTAAAATTACTCTTGTCTGAACATATTCTCCCGGCCAGAGCTGTTTCTTTTCATTTTTATAGATCGCCCGTAATTTGATCATTCCTACATCTCTGTCTATACTGCTGTCGAACATTTCTAATATGCCATCATAATAGTTATGTTCTATATCGTCATACGAAGATCTTACTTTTAATGGTTCTATGTCATTATATTTTCTAAGTCTCTGAAATTCTTTTTCAGGGATGGAAAACTCAACATAAATGGGAGATATTTGATTAATGTTTATAAGTGGAGTTGTTCCTTCTTTAGGAATAAGGTTCCCTCTATCTATTTGAAGAATCCCTGTAGTCCCATTTATAGGTGAGTATATTTGACAGTATTCCAAATTTATCCGGGCTTCTTCAACCTGCGCCTGGTTCTGTTTTACTATTGCATCATATTTAGCTACATTTGTATTTAACTGATCAAAATCTAATTCAGATATATACTCTTCTTTTACTAATGCGGAATATCTTGTAACTTTATCTTTTGCAAGTAGAAGATTTGCCTTATTCTCTGCTAAAGTGGCTTTTGTTTTTTCAAGCTCTGCTTCATATGGCCTTGGATCTATAGTAAATAAAATGTCCCCTTCCTTTACGTCTTGTCCTTCTTTAAAATAGACATTTAATAGCTCTCCTTCTATCCGTGATTTAATATTTATTGAAGCAATGGATTTAACATGCCCTATTGCTTCGATGTATATTAAGGAATCTTTTACAAGAGCTTTTTTAGCTCTTATTGGATAGGAAGGAATTTCTTTTTTTTCTTCTTTCTTTGAACAAGAAAATAATAATAGTCCTATAAAAACAAATATTGTAATTCTATTTTTCATAATTGTCTTTTTCCTCTTCAATGCAACAATGTTGTGTATTAATGTCTTTTGGCGGGGTGCATAATGATCCGGTGTAGTAAGATAAGTTTGCTAAAGATGTATACCAGTCCTTTTTAGCTCTTGATTTCTTTGACCTTGCATCAGCAAGAGAGCTCTGTGCGGCTATTACATCTAAAATTGTTCCGGTCCCTGCCTTATAATTTGCTAAGGCAATATTAAATCTTTCTTGTGCTGCCTCAAGGTATTCTTCTGAAAATTTAAATATTTCTGAAGATGTTTGTGCTATAAAATGAGTGTTTGTAATATCGCTTATTATGCTTAATTCCAATTGTTCTAGATTTGCCCTTGACTGTTGATATAATGCTTTTGCATTTCTTATTTGGTTTTTGTAAAAAAAACCTTTAAATAGGGGACAAGTTAATTTTAACATTCCGCTGAAATGATAGTCTTCATAGTTACTGTCATTATACCAGTTTTTCCCGATATCAAATGTTCCTATGATTCGTGGCCTTTCCTGTGCTTTTGTGTACTCAATATTTGCCATTTTTGATTTAAGATCCGACTGCATAGCTAAATAATCCTGTCTTTTTTCGTAGGCCTCTTTTACTAAATCCTCAACACTTGTCATCATTTCATCTAAGTATATTTTTTCCGGGAAAGATCCGACCTTAAATGGAAAATTAGCAGGGAGCCCTGCATCGTATGCCAATTGAACAAAGGATGTTTCAGTGTTTTCTTTTTGATTTGACACATCAATTTTTGCCTGCAGGTATTTTGTCTTTGCCTGAACAACATCGCCAACTGCGGCTATACCTGCCATAAATTTTACGTTTGCAGCATCAAGGCTAACCTTTGCATCTTCCAGGTCTGCTTTTCTAGATACCAGTTCCTGTTTTTGATATAGGTAGTCATAATAGTCGTTCATGATAAGCTGCATAACAGTTTGAATTTGCCTGTTATGGTTTAAGTCTGCATAAAAAAGCGACTGCCTTGCAGTTTCTGATGAGCTTCTTCTCTGTCCAAAGTCAAATATAACATAAGATATATTTGCTTCTGGAGTTACTGTAGTCAAATAATATGTAGGGGCTTTATGTGTATGACTCTGAACTGCTGGCTGTACTCCGATAAAATTAACATAAGACTGCCTTTCCCGTACATAGCTTCCCATAAGTTCAATTTCAGGATAATATTTACTTAGTTTTTCTCCATATATTGCAGCCGCAGCCCTTGCTTCCTGCCATGTTTTTTTTGTGGAAGGGTTATTTATAAGTGCTAAATCGATTAATTCTCCTAAAGACAAATCATCAGGGTTAAAATTTGAGGATACTAATGGTTTGCAGTATTTAGATGAGGCGCAGACGTTAGTGCTTAACGGCCTCCATATGCTGTAATGTGTTATTGGTGCGTATTTTGAAGGGTCTTCAGCATCTCTGTTACATCCGGTAATTAATAATAAAAAAATAGAAGAATAAAATAATATATAGATCTTTTTGATCATAAATAAATCTTCCCCCTATTTTTTTAATATCTATAAGTAGAATAAATAAAAAGGAAAATTTTTTATGCAGGATCTAAAACCCTATCTTTTTATGAAGAAGCTTATTTACAGTTTCAGGGTTGGCCTTGCCTTTTGAGAGTTTCATGACTTGTCCAACCAAAAATGCAAAAGCTTTTGTTTTACCGTTTTTATAGGACTCTATTGAGTCTTTGTTTTTTTCAACAACCTCATCTACAAAAGCTTGGATCTGCTTTTCGTCATTCATAGGCTGATAGTCGGTGTTTTCTTTTACAATTTCTCTTGGGTCTTTTTTAGGGTTTTGAATCATGTCGTCTACTATCAGTTTTGCTATCTTACCAGTTATTATTTTATCTTCTATCATGTTTACAAGATGTGAAATATTCTCAGGTAGGATTCCAATTGAGATAAGTGTTTGACCTTTTTCTTTAAGTTTTCCTGCAAATTCAATAGTTATTAAATTGCATAAAAGATTTGAGTTTTTTGAAATTTTTAGACATTTCTCAAAATAATCAGATAATTTCTTATTATTTATTAGAATTGATGCAGAATATTCAGATAGTTTTAGCTCTTCTGTATATCTTTTAAATCTCTCATGAGGAAGTTCAGGCATTTTATCTTTTATTGATTTAATGTACTCGTCTGTTAAAATTATTGGTAAAAGATCAGGTTCTGGGAAATATCTGTAATCTTCATCTTTTTCCTTTCTTCTCATTAACGTTAATTCTTTTTTCTCGCTTGCCCATCTATATGTCCCTGAAACAATAATTTTGTTGTGATCCTCATGAGAATTTTCAGTATATAATAAAATCTGTCTTCTTATTTCTGATTCAATGGCAAGTTCTAAAAATGAAAATGAATTCATGTTTTTTACTTCAATTTTAGGCCTTAGTGTTTTTTCATTTTTTGGCCTTACTGAAATGTTTGCGTCTATACGTAATGATCCTTCTTCCATATTACAGTTAGAAGAATTTATGTATTCCATTATTGATTTTATTGCCATTACATATGCTACGGCTTCTTTTGCAGAGTGTATCATAGGCTTTGATACAATTTCTAAAAGGGGAACGCCGGCCCTATTATAATCAACTCCAGCAAAATTGCTGAAATGTTTAAGCATTCCTGCATCATCTTCTAAATGAGCATGGCTTATCATAAACTCTTTTGTTTTGCCTTCAACGTTTGCAATTACTGTCCCGCCTAGAATAATAGGATTTTCATATTGTGTTATTTGAAAATTTCTTGGGCTGTCAGGGTAAAAATATGATTTTCTGTCAAATGTGCTGCATTTGGATATTTCTGCTCCAATTGCAAGTCCAAAAAGAATAGCTTTTTTTACAGCTTCTTTATTTACTACCGGTAAAGCTCCAGGCTGTCCCGTGCAAACATCGGAAATATTAGTATTAGGCATATCTCCAAATGAATTGGAAGCAGAGCTGAACATTTTTGATTTTGTGTTTAATTGAATATGGATTTCAAGACCAATTACAGGTTGCCATAAGTCGTATGGAATGTCAGTCATTTTATTCTCCTTTGTCAAATAGAGGCGG
>CAYPMA010000062.1:0-9369 GCA_964411685.1 uncultured bacterium | reverse complement strand
GCACCTTCCCATGTTTTATTGGGGCTTAATGCAGGAGCCAATTTATGCCTTCCGATTAAACTTCCGCCAAAATATGCAAAGACATCAGAAATTTTAACCACTATAAGTAAATAATAAATCCATAATTTCCCATAATTGGTGTCATATAATATAGAGAAGATCATTCCTAAGGGAACAGCTACATAAATTACTCCAAGTAATGAAGTAGAAACCCTTGCAATTGCATGATTTATCCTGTCAAAAGAACTAATAAAAAATACAATGGCAGATATGACAAGTACGGCAACAGGTAAATTATTCCACGTATTATAAACACTTATTAAAAAAAATGAAAAAATAGTTAGCAGCGAAGAGATTACCATCCATTTTTTTGTAACAACAATATTTTTTCTCACTACAATCTGTATAAACTCATTCATAGCAAGATCAGCTATCGTGAGTATTGCAAGTAATATAAAAAATGACATTAAAAAATTATCTGACAAAAAAACTAAAATAAAAACGCTTACTATAGTTATTAGTGAAGTTATAAGCCTTTTTGAAAAATCTGCAAATTTCACCATTATTATTTATCCTCCAATACGTCTTTGTCTTCTCTGATATTCCTTCACTGCCTGCAAAAGGTGTCTATCATGAAAATCGGGCCATAATACAGGTGTAATGTATACTTCTGTATATGAAAGCTGCCATAATAAAAAATTACTTAATCTCTGTTCGCCGCTGGTTCTTATTAACAAGTCAGGATCTTTCCAATTAGCTGTATCCAAGTACATCGATAATACATCTTCCGTAATATCATTTTTGGATATTTTCCCCTTTTCATAATCTGACATAATTTTAGTTATCGCCCTGCATATTTCATCGCGGCCTCCATAATTTAAAGCTAAGACCAAATCAATTTTTTTGCAATCACGAGTTGCTTCTTTCGCATCATAAAATGCTTTTTGAACTTTTTGAGAACATTGAGACAGATCACCTATGGCATGTAATCTGACCCCCTCTCTTACAAGACGGTCTTTTTGATCAATCAGATATACTTCAAAAATATGCATAAGTTCTTCTATTTCTTCCGGGGACCTTGTCCAGTTTTCTGTCGAAAACGCATAAGCAGTAAATACTTTAACTCCCAATTCTGAAGCAGCTCTTACAATTTTAGTTAATATTCCTGCGCCTTCCCAATGACCTGCCATTGTTGGCAGCCCGTGCTTCCTTGCCCATCTTCTATTTCCATCCATCATAACTGCCATATGATAAGGAACATTTGTAGGATCTATTTCAGCTAATTCTTCCTTAGAATAAATATTATCGCATGAAGTCTCTTTTATTATTTTTGTATCTAATGTCATATATTTCATCTGTTATTATTGTTTTTTAGTTTCTCAATAATAAAGATACAAAAAATTTAATATCTATAACACAAAATTCTTGAATGTTAAGTCCTATTTTTATAAAACTTTTAAAAATTTTTTTAGATATTTTATGGGAATTTTTCTTACAACAACGGTATTTAATGCGGTAATTACTACAGGCATATCTGCTATTAACTTGTCAATTGCCTCAGCTGAAATAAAAGATAATCCAAGATTGTCAAATATCGAAAAAGTAGACATTTTAGCAAAACCTATAATACAGATTTTAGCATCTTTAGCTCTTCTTTCTATTTTGGGCACATTAGCAATGGGACTTTTTCCAACAATTATTACACCTCAAATATTTATGCTATCTACTACATTTTTAACTGCATTTATTTCTATAACAACATTATTTCTGAATGTAACAGATGATCACAGATAAATATCCATAGAATAATAATAGGAGGAGCTATGGCTGGTACTACTGCATTAATATTATCAACGTTAACAGGTTCAATTTCCCTTATAGGATCAACTATTATTAGCGAGTCTTGTGCTATTGCTGCTGCAAAAGACTCAAAGAATTTAAGCTTAGAAAAAAAGGCAAAAAAAATAGCTACGCCAATAGTATTAACTGTCGGTTGCCTTTTCATTACTTTTAATTTTGCTGTAGTTGGTTTTTCTCTAACTAAAGTAATTAACCCATTATTAGCGGCTTCCTATTATACGATTAATTTTACATCATTTTTTTCAACAGCTATAACTTGTTTATCGGTTATGAATGGAAGTAATTATTTATACAGTGAAAAATATACTTCTTGAAAGAAAAGTCTTTTTTTTTATAAAAATATTAAAAATTTTTTTGAATAGAGGTTTTTTATGGGAGCTTTTGCACAGTCTCTATTTATCAACACTATTATTATTGGCACATCAACTATGATTAATTTAGGCATTTCCGGTGTGATCAACCAAGATACACCTCAATTAAATGGAACAAAAAAAGCATATCTTGTTGCGATACCAGTATTAATGTCTATTCTTGTCATAATTTCATCTATTATTGCAGTATCATCAATGGTAACTTATCCTCATCTTGTTTCTGTTAATGCAGTAAAAGATTTTTTCTTTGTAAGCAGTATGTTTTCTATATTATTAACCGTTACTAATTTTGTAATTTCGTTTGCTGCTATGAAACATCAAGTACATCAGATATAAACTGCATAAAAAAATATTATATAATTAAATTCTTGAAAGTTAAGTCCTATTTTTATAAAAATTTTAAAAATTTTTTTACATAGGGGCTCTTTATGATTGGTGTATCATATGCTGTTGCAGGTTTAGCAATTGTTTCTAACTTAGCAGTTCATACGGCCATGGATGTAGCTTATACCATGGATCATAATAAGTTAACTAATCAGGAAAAAGTTAAACGTATTGCATTCATATCTATGGAAGCTTTATCAATAATGCTTATCAGTTATCTAGCTGGAACTACTTTATCATTTATACTTTATAAAGCTGTATTTTCCAGTGTTGTTGTAAATACTATTCTATTAACAGAAACTGCCGCATTAACATTTCTAGCTTACGTCCGCATTAACATTTCTAGCTTTTAGAAGACATGAACAGGACAACTTATAAATTTTAAAAGACAAGAAAAGACAACTGTACCAAAACATTAATATTGAATAAGTTTCTTTAAAAACTTTTTAACGGCTTTTAATATATTTTTAACTATTTTTATAACATTTTTTAAATGGAGATTTTTATGGGGGCTTTTGTTCCATCAATAATAATTAACTCTTGTCTTTTAGTTGGATCAACCGCTGTTAATGTAACTCTTTATAAAGCTCGTGTAAAAGATAACCCTCAATTAAATGAAACAGAAAAAGTTATACAAATTGCAATACCAATATTAACAGCTATGTTATTGGTTTTTGCAGGCGTAATTTTTGGATCAATTACAACTTATTATTATACTGGTGTTGTTTCTCCAGCAATAGATTTTTTATTTGATGCTAGTGTTTTTTCTGCAACATTTTCTCTTGCACATTCTTTAATTACAGTTATTACTATTAAACCTCAAGTACAGCATATAGAAACTGCATAAAAATTAATCCTTGATGACTAAAAGTTTTTTTTATAAATTCATACAAATTTTTTTAAAGGGTGTTTTTTTATGGCAGGAGCTGTTCTTGTAATTTCAGCAACAACTACAACATGTTTTGTTGGATTTTTATTAGCTGACAGAATGGCTTATATAAAAGACAACCCTAACATATTGAATGTTGAAAAAGTATTTCAAATTGCTACGGCCATTATTTTTCCAATAGGCTTCTTAATTCCAAGTATGTTATTTGGAACTTTCGCATCACTAGGTATTCATGCAGCTCTGTATTCCAGTACAATACTTATAGGAACCTTAGCAATGGAATCAATTATATTATTTGCATTTTCTATAGACAAACTTTGCTGCACTAATGATAAATTAATAAAAACCAACGCTCATTATAAAATATTTGGCTAGTAATTTATTTACTTTGCACATTAAATGATGATTTATTAAAAAAACTGTTATACTTTTCTGGTAAATAATGCTGTAAATTATATTTTTTTAAGTTAAAAAAATCACTATTTTCAACAATAAGTTATTTCTCTAGACAGAATCTGAAGTAATTTATTATTCTTGTTATTTCATGTATTTCAAAACATTAAGAGGAAAGAATGCAAACTCGTAAACGCTGGCAACTATTTCTAATTTTAATTGTAGTAGCACTTACAATTTACAATATTTTACCAACAGTTTTTTATTATTCAAAACCTTTAAAGTCTGATATTTCACAAAAACAGTCAGAAAATATTTCAAAGTCTATTGCTAAGAGAGTAAATTCATTGGAGAATGATTCAATAGATTGGCTTTTATCATTTTGCAAAATGATGAAAATCAGCCCTGCAAATATAGCAATTGAAAAAGACAACCCTCAATTGATAAAATTAAATTTTGATAAAACACAGGACGCTCAAACCTTTAGAAAATTTATTCCAAAAGCAGGAGCATTAATTCCTTTTGTTCCAGCACAATTATCACTAAGTTATCAGGATAAAGACAGCGATCCAAAAGAAGTACTAATTCAAAGACAGATACCAATAGAGTTTAATTTAGAAAATATACCCTCATATTTTGAATTCACAAAAAAAACAGAGAATAATCAGCTTTCAGGCGAATATTCAAAAATATTGTTTGACAGAGCAGCTCAAATAGGCCTTGCAGTTGGCGGACCTAGTGAATCTTCTTTGCTAATTACCAATGCTGTGGACAATCCTGAAAATCCTGCATCAGAAGATATCTTGATATCTTTAGCAACAGATATAGTTGAAATCACAAAAGTTTTTGGAGAAAAATCACCTATAAGTAAAAGATTCTATGCTAATTTTTCACAAAACAACGCAAGCAGTTCAAGTTTAATTAATTCTTTAATTTCCTCAGTTGAAAACTTTAAAAATAAAGTTAGGCTTGAAAGAATAGCTCTACAAAAAACAAAAGCTGAAGCTAAAGAAAAGCAAGGTTTCGTAGATGAAGATATTAATCAAAAAATCAGTTTGATTGAAAATAAAGAAAATATTTTATCTTCCGCTGAAAGGATTATTAAAGACAATAAAAATTCTTTTATCAGCAAACAGAAGCCTTTTAGCTATGAGTTCTTATACAATAAGATACTAGAAACATATAAGAATGACACTCAAGCAACAATTATACCTATAAATGTTAATTTAAATAATCCTTTAATTAGCCAAATAATAATTGATACAGCAAACGACAAAGTATTTTTGCATCTTCATAATGATGTTATAGAGTTTAAGAACGAAGTATCAAAGAAGAAAAAAGATCAGTTAGAACAAGTAATAATTAATGAAATAGCACAATTAACACGTCTTTCCGACGAGAATATATTACCTCATGCTAATGAGTATGTAATATCATTAAATTCTTTGAGCAACAGCTCAAGCATGTTGGTATTAAAACTTGAAGAAATAGCAAAAATTCAATCACAGCAAATAAAAACTGTTCTATCAAACAATTGGAATCCCAAGCATCCGGAATTATCTAATGAAGCATTTCCAATTTATGATTTTAAAACATATCAGTCTCTTCCTGAACAGCAAAAAAAGATCTGCTTAGTTATATATGCCCCTGTGTTTCATACCAGCGAGCCTATACAGGGAATGAGGAATAATTCTATATACGTAATAGCAAAAGGCCTAGACAGAATTATTAGTAAATATAATCAGAATCAAGACTCACCAATAGCAAAGCAATTCATGGAAGACTTCCAGCAGCTTCAGTTATTGCTAAGGCAAAATGGTTATTTAGGATATGCAGGATCATCTTTATCAACAACTTCAGGGTTTCATAATGATTATGTATTTGAAAGAAATGATTACTATCAAATGCTTTTAGCATCAACAAGAGAACAGTTTAAAGTTCACGGATCAAAAAAATATTCTACTTTAGAGTTTACAAATCTTGAACAAAGAATTTTAACTCTTAATAAAATTGAAACTCAAATGCATGAAGATCTTTTAAAATGGAAAGATGACTATCAGGCAGCACAGGTAAGCATATATCCTTATAGTAAATATGAAGTACCTCCTCCAACAAAGAATGTTCTTTTTAACAACTTTGCATTAAGTTTCAAAAAGTATTTCAGAGGCGATGATAGAAAAATTCTTCATTGGGGATTAGATCTTTCCGGAGGAAAAACTGTTCAAATAGAATTAAGAGATCAAAATAACCAATTAGTAAAAAATGAATCAGATATTAAACAGGGAATAAATGAGCTATACAATAGAGTAAATAAAATGGGTGTATCTGAAGTTAATATACGCTCAGTAGACAACAATATTGTATTAGATTTTCCAGGATCACAAGGACTTTCTGCTTCAGAATTAATAAAAGCATCAACCATGTATTTCCATGTTGTAAATGAAAAGTTCACACCTAATAACAGAAATTTGGCAGATCATGTTCAAAGATTTTTACAAGAAGTATGGAATGAAGCTGTTGTTACAAATAAAAAAGACATAGAAAGTATCAACAACATTGCATATTCGCATTTATATGGTGAATCCATTGGAGAAAACTATGTTCAGCCTAGATCTGAATCAGCAAAAATCCTTTATCAGAACGGATTAAGACTAGCTCCTTTATTTGATACCAAGTCTACTAGTATTTTTAATGACTCATTATCAAAAATTGCTATGTTCAGAGGATCCAATTTCTCAGAATGGGAAGGTCAGACACATCCTTTAATTATTGTATTTTATAATTATGCACTAGAAGGCTCCAATCTAGCAAATGTACGCGCTGAATACGATCCTTCAAAAGGTAATTATATAAGCTTTGAAGTTAGAGGATCATATACAAAAAAAGACGGACAGAAAATTAATCCTCGTGATGATTTATTTGATTGGACATCTCACTTTTCTAAAGATAAAGTTTCCGGAACAAGTCTTGAAGAATTCTCAAAAGCAAAAGGCTGGAGAATGTCAGTAATTTTAAATGATTCTATTATCAGCGCACCTACTTTGGAAGCATCTATTCGTGATAGAGCAATGATAAGCGGACGTTTTTCACAACGTGAAGTTAATCAGTTAGTAGCTGACTTGAAAGCAGGATCATTAACTTTTACGCCAAAAATACTATCAGAAAAAAATGTTAGCCCTGAATTAGGAAAACAGGAAAGAACAAAAGGAATAGTTGCTACAGCAGTTTCTCTTGCACTTGTTATACTTGCAATGATTACCTACTACAGGTTTTCAGGTGTTGTCGCTTCTATCGCTGTATTATTCAACCTATTTATTATGTGGGCAACTCTTCAGAACATTCAGGCAACATTAACATTGGCCGGTATTGCCGGAATAATATTAACAGTTGGTATGGCAGTAGATGCAAACGTTTTAGTTTTTGAAAGAATAAAAGAAGAATTTAAAATTTCAAAACGATTAGTATCAGCTATTCAAATTGGATACAGAAAAGCATTTAGTGCTATTTTCGATTCCAACATTACAACAATAATAGCAGCGATTATTTTATTAAATTTCGATGCGGGGCCTATTAAAGGCTTTGCAATAACATTGATCATTGGAATAATTTCATCAATGTTCTCTGCTTTATTTATGACTCGCTATTTTTTCACTGGCTGGGTAAAAAACCCAAAACACACAGAATTAAAAATGTGTGATTTTATTAAAACCTCCAAATTTAATTTTTTAAAGAACTCTAAATATGCAATTACACTTTCATTAATTATAATATTAACCGGAAGCTATATGCTTATTAATCAGCGACACAATATTTTTGGAATGGACTTTACTGGAGGTTTCTCATTAAATCTTGAATTAAAAGAAAATGAAACTATTGACTATAGAACTGCTGTTGAAAAGGCTTTCGTAAAAGCCGGAGCAACTTCAAAAGACATTCAAATCCGCGAATTGAACCCGTCAAACAATATTCGAGTATTATTGGGAACTGCAATGGAACAGGAAGGCCAGCCATTTTACAAGTTACCACTAGAAGAAGATAATAAAGATATAACCTATGCTTATGAAAACAATCCTCGAATTTCATGGATTGTAACAGCATTAAAGAATCAGGGATTAGAGCTTAAAGAAAGAAGCCTTATGCAATTGGACAGTTCCTGGACCGTTATGAGCGGCCAGATGTCTGACAGCATGAGAAATAATGCTCTATGGGGCCTTATGCTGGCATTCATTGCGATATTTATATATATAACATTCCGCTTTGAATTCACATATGCTGCAAGCGCTATAATATGCTTGATTCACGATGTTGTAATAAGCTTGGGCACAATAGCTCTATTGCGCGCTATAAATGTGCCGGTACAGATTGATTTACATACTGTTGCCGCTCTGATGACAATCATAGGCTATTCATTAAATGATACTATCATCATTTTTGATAGGATAAGAGAAGATATCAAGCATATGAAAAAACAAAGCCTGTCTGAAGTTGTCAATCATGCATTAAATATAACGCTAAGTAGAACTACAATTACTTCAGGAACAACGCTTTTAGCCCTAATAGGGTTGGTAGTGTTGGGAGGGCCAACTATATTTAACTTCGCACTTGTTATGACCTTGGGTGTAGTTTTTGGAACTCTTTCCTCATTATTTATTGCATCACCATTGATGTTATTCTTCCATAAGTGGGAACTAAAAAAGGAAGAGAAAATTGCTTTAAATGAAAAGTAATTTTTCCTAATTATTTTTAGTTTTTAAGATTATCACTCAATTAATTGGTTGAGTGAAAATTAAAGAGCAATTAATAAATTCGATTGCTATTATAAAAAAAATTTAAATGGATGGAAAAACCAATGGCTGACGCAGGAAAACATCAATCGCCTATTTGGGTTTATCCTAAAAAAAATGACAAATTACTTGAATCGATAATCAAAGAATTTAGCATTCATCCTGTAACAGCTCAAATATTAATCTCTCGTAATTTTAATTCTTTAGAGGATATTCATCATTACCTATATGGCAAGCTGCCAAATTTACATTCACCTGATCTTTTTAAAGACATGGACAAGGCTGTCAATAGAGTTCTTCAGGCCATGAAAAATAATGAGTCAATATTAGTTTATGGAGATAATGATGTTGACGGAATGACAGCGGCTGCCCTTCTCACTGAATTTTTTCAGAATATTGGTGTTAGGGTTTTATATTATGTTCCTAACAGCAATATACAAAAAAAAGAAGTGATTACTGATGCTTTAGATTTCGCAATAAAAAATAAATGCTCTTTAATAATTACAGTTGATTGCGGGATAACCGCTTATAAAGAAATAGAAAATGTTGTATCACATAACGTTGATGTAATAATAACAGACCATCACGAGCCAACCTCGAAAATCCCTAATTGCATAGCTACTTTAAATCCAAAATTATTAGAAAGCACTTATCCTAATCGCGATATTACAGGTGTCGGCGTTGCCTT
>CAYPMA010000061.1:0-9385 GCA_964411685.1 uncultured bacterium | reverse complement strand
TTTACAATTTCATTTTTCTGCATTGTGGGGAGATCTTCTTCAGGAAAATCAATGTATGCTTCAATTAAAGCAGAAATGTCTACTAACGTATTCTGATAATCTTTTATTTCCCTGGATAATTTTCCTTCAAGATGATCCGTTGCGGAATTAAGTGCCAAATCATTTTGTGCCGCGATAATTTCCTGTATAGCTTCTGCCTGTGTTAAATCAATTTTATTATTTAGATAAGCTCTATAAGTAAATTCTCCGGGGCTCGCTGTTCTTGCACCAAGTTTTATTACTAATGACAATATTTTCTCTGTTATTATTTGTCCCCCATGGCAATGTATTTCTATTGAGTCTTCTCCTGTATAGGAATTGGGATTTTTCATGATTAATAATATTACTGAATCAATAACGTTTTTGTTATCATCAATTATTTTTCCGTAATATGCCCTGTTAGACTTTAAATTATTTGTTGGACGTGAAAAAATTTTTTCAATAATTTTTAATGAATCTTTGCCTGAAATTCTAATAATTGCTATGGCTCCCTGTCCTGGAGCTGTGGCTATTGCAGAAATTGTGTCATTAATATTGTAATTCATAAAAATTTTTATATGTTTTTGTTATAAAAGCTTAACATAAAAACACGTTAATTAGCAAAAATGAAGTTATTTAAAAAAAGTTTTATCTTGCTGGAGGATCATATTTGATAGGTGCAAAACTTTCCCACCCTGCTAGATCAAAATGCCACCATTCAGTTGGATATCCAATAAAACCGTGTTTTTCCATCACATGTTCTAAAATAGATCGGTTTATAATTTCTTCTTCAGAGGCATTTTGATAATCCCTATGTGCCTTTTTACTAAAATCATCGAAGGAAGAAGGCATTAAAAGTTCTTTATTGTCTTTAGTTATTAGAGTTAAATCAACAGCTGTTCCTCTTGTATGTCGGCCGCCTTTTTTTGGATCGCTTACATATTTTTCATCAGGCATGAATTCCCAAAATTTGACTTGTGCATAAAAAGGTCTGTATCCATCCCAAATCTTTAGTCCAAGGCCCATCTTTTCCAATTCATCCTGAACTTCTTTTAATCTTATTACTGTTTCCTTTCTTAAAAGACAGTAGTTAAATTTATAGATTACCTTTTTAGTAAAGTTGTCATCTGTAGCATATTTAAGATCAATTTGTATTGTCGGTATATATTTTTTTACATCTACTAATTCATGGTGTAAAGATGCGTTTAGTTTCATGGTGCAAAATGTTATAATTAAAAAAAATACATGCTTTTTCATGTTAAATTATCTGTAATTACTTACTTTTTGTTCCCAATATATAACTTTCCCTTCGTCAGATATTTTTTTTATTACTAAAAGGGATGCATCAGACTGCAAAAATTCCAAATATAAATGAGGCTCAGCCTGAAATTTTTTTAAAATATCATCTTTATTAACACCTGGTAATGGAGCCCATTCCAAAGGAGCATTTGTTGCTATAACGGAAGATAATATAATTAATGCCTCAATGATATTTTCAATAAATATCGTTATGTCTTGTTGGCTTGAATGAAAAAGATAGATGTTTGATGAGGTATTTGTTGAAAATACATATGTTCCTTTAATTTTTTCAAAACTAGGATGTTTATAAATTAATTCTTCAATTTCTTTATTTGATAAATTTCTTTTTTCCATTTGTTTTGTCCTCTATATATTTTTTAAAGCATAAGATATTAATGATCCGGTATCATTTAAAGAACCTTTTTCCATAGCTAAATTAACGGCTTTTTGAGCTTTCATAGGATTGTATCCTAAATTTATTAAAGCATTAATAGCATCTGTTATCATAATATTTCCTTTCTCTTCTATCAAAGAGTTATTGGAATCTTTGAAGAATTTCAATTTATCTGACATTTCAATAATAAGCCGCTGAGCAGTCTTTTTACCTATTCCGGGAACTTTTGACATTAGTCTGGGATCATTTTGTTTGATAGCAGAATAAAAAACGTTAATAGTTAGGTGCCCAATGAGTGACATAGCAGTCTTTGGCCCCACTCCCGATACAGTTATTAATAATTCAAAAAGATCTCTTTCTTCCTTTGAAATAAAGCCATAAAGTGTGTGAGAGTCTTCTCGTATTATGAGAGATGTAAATAATATAATTTCCTCTTTTTTATGATCAATTTTTGAAAAGGTGTTGATCGCAATATTTATCTTATACCCGATATTATTATTCTCAATTATTGCATGTGTTGGGGTTAAGGAAATAGGTTTTCCTTTTATATAATCATACATTTTTTTCTCTTATGTTTAATTTTACATTATGGGCATGACAAATAGCTAAAGCTAAAGCATCTGCTGCATCTTCAGGTGTGGGCGGCACGGGAAGTTTTAATATCATTTGCACCATTTTCTGCACTTGAAACTTGCTTGCTTGCCCATTTCCTACAACTGCTAATTTAGCTTTTTTAGGAGCATATTCAAATTTAGGAATTTTTCTTTTTGTAGCAGATAATATTATTATTCCTCTTGCCATTCCCAATTTCATTGCACTCTGAACATTTTTTTTTACAAATTGTGTCTCAACAACTACTGCTGAAGGACAATATTTTTCTAAAAGTGTTTCTATGGCATTATGAATTATTAAATATCTTTCTTCCAGAGGTAGATTGTAAGGAGGTCTAATACATCCATAATCCAAGGCTTCGATTACAGTGGAATTTTTTATTATGCCATATCCTGTTATCCTTGTGCCGGGATCAACACCCATTATTATCTGAGGAGAATTTTTCATTTTTTGCATGTTGTTCCTTTCAAATATACAATAAATAATTTTAAGATTTAAAAAACGAAAAATTTATTAAATGCTTAGGGATTCTATTTGTAATGGATTAACAAAATATTGAAAATCAATAGGGGCAATAGTCTCTTCAATTTCAGCCGTGCTGCTAATGCAATAGGCGCATGTTAAAGTTATTTTTGCATATTTATCATTTCCTCTTATCATTTCACCCTCAATTTGATATTTTATTGAAACCATATCATTTGAAATATCATCAATAGTAGTTTCAATATTAACATTAGCTATATAGAAATTGTTGTTGGATATTGATTTAATTGTCTGTTTTAATTGATCTGATAATTTTTCGCATATATGTGGGAACATGAAGTATTTAATTAAAGCTTCAAAATTACTATGATTTTTAACAGCTCTTACGTTTTCAAGTAATGAGTCAATATCTTCCGGTGTTTCGGGTCTCATTGAAGATATAATTATTCCTTCTCTGTTTCTATCTGTGTATTCCATTACATTATAA
This sequence comes from uncultured bacterium, assembly GCA_964411685.1. GTDB lineage: Bacteria > Chlamydiota > Chlamydiia > Chlamydiales > SM23-39 > CAYPMA01. The sequence goes on along the minus strand of CAYPMA010000061.1, from coordinate 6,092 downwards.
GTAATTTCTCTCATCTCATTCATGTAATCTGATATTTTTCTTGTTACAGCAGTTTTGGACATTGGATTCGGAAAATCAAGATGAGAAATATTTCTGTTTAATTGTCTCATAATTTTTTGTTCAAAGACAATAGGTGTTTTTAAGGAATTAAAAGCTTTAAACAATTTTTTTTCGATATTTGGGAGAAGGGCATATGAGCGCGCATCTTTTTTTATTTGTAAAAAAAGTTCCATTTCTTTGCTTAATCTTTCTTGAGTTATTGAATCAACGGCATCCAATGTAAAGGTAGGATCTTCAAGAAGATTAAGATCATTTTGTAATTGTTCTTTTGAAAATTCTTTTGAAAAAGAAACTATTGGGTGCATTTTAAAATAGCAATCAATTTGATTCATTAATAGTGCATCTCCATTTGGCAATATATACAAATTTTCAGGAAGGCGCTTAAGGCTTAAAAAAATCCTTCCTGCTTTTTCAAAGTCTTTAGTATCTTTGTCAGATAATTCCTGTATAGGAACAGTTGAGGAAAATAAATTACTTAAATTTACTAATTCCTGCGAGGAGAAAACTGAAGAAAAAGTTTTAATTTTTTTACAGTAAATTTTAAATGCATTAAATAATCTTTTATCCCTATTTGACAATGTATTAAGAGTTTCTGTTTCAATATTTTTATAATACGAATATGTTGTTATCGCTTTTTCTAGAGTTGTTTTTTCACTTCTTGATAGGTGTGAATAATTAAATTTATTCGATGTTAGTGATTTAGTGAGGTTTCCCATATCATGTTTAGACATGTAAGATGAAAAGATTTTAATATCATGAGTTCCTTTTTGTAATAATCTTTTTCTTTCTTTTTTTCGTGTTTTTTTCCACAGATCATGGGGATTATTAATTTTTTCAATAGCTTCAATAAGACCTTTTTCGGAGTAATTAGTAATTTCTGATATTTTTGTAAAAATATTCTTAGAAGAAGATTCTTTTTCTGAATGAATAATAATTGCCAGTTCATTTCTTTTATATACTTCAAATTGAGAATGTTTTTTTAATAGATTAATAAGCTCATCATTATTTTCTGGGATGTTCTTTTGTTTTTCTAAGTTACTCAAAAATAATAATAGTTCTTCAAATAAATAAATTTTTCGTTGAGCAATAACATTTTTTAAATGTGTTTTTATGTTCTTAACAGCACGTTTTTTTACAAAAGAAAAGATTCTAAAAAACCCTTTTTGCGAATAAACATTTGCCCAAAACCAGCCCATATTTTCGAAAATATCTTTTATGGTTTTTTCAGTTTGTTCTTGTTTATTTTCAAGATCGAAAGAAATAGATTCATCATAAAAACTAATATTTGGAAGATTTCTAGTAGAAAGAGGGCCTAATACCATAAAAGCATCTATTTTTTGAGGAACTCTTTTATCATGAATATTAATTTTTTTGTAAAATTTTTTTGAAATTCTCGTTCTTTTCAATAAACTTTGGTTATGTCAAAATCCCTTTAAGGAAAACAACTATGAAAAAAGAAATTTTAAATCCTAAAAAAATTATTGTCCGCATGCCAAATTGGATAGGGGATTTTATAATGGCAACGCCTGTCCTTAAAGACATTAAAAAAAGGTTTAATGAAGCAAAAATTTATGTCATATGCAAGAGCTCTTTAAAGGTCTTATTAAAGAATGACGAAAATATTGATGGAATTATTGATTTCGACAATTCTTTTTCAAAAATATTTATTTCTCAAAATTATATAGATAAAATAAAAGAACATAAATTTGATTTAGGTATTCTTCTTGCCAATTCCTTTTCTTCAGCATGGTGGCTTTTTAGGGGAGAGGTAAAAAATATTTTAGGTTTTTCTAAAATGTCTAGAAGGGTTTTTTTAAATTATCCAATCAAATTTCCAAAAGAAAGAAATAATCAGCATCTTGTTGTTACTTATAAAAATCTTTTACAGTCATTAAATATTTATTCATCTGAAACTGTTCCTTATCTTTATGTTAATGATAAAGATATTAGTAATGCTTCTGAAAAATTAAAGAGTTATGGGTGTTCAAAAGAGAAAATATTAATAGGCATAAACCCGGGAGCCTCATATGGCTCGGCAAAATGCTGGCCCAAAGAAAATTTTAATGCCCTTTCAAAACTTTTGTTAAAACATGAAAATGTTTTTATTGTGTTTTTTGGAGATGATAAAAGTAAAAGTTTGATAGATAAAATATGTGAAGACCTTACTGAAAGGACTATAAATTTAGTGTCTAAAACATCAATCTTAGAGTTAGCCTGTTTAATAAAGCATTGTGATTTATTTTTAACTAACGATAGCGGACCAATGCATATTGCTTCAGCATTAAATGTCTTGGTCCTTGCGCTTTTTGGTTCTACAGATGAGAAAATTACAGGTCCATATAATGGAGGACATGTAATAAATAAAAAAGTTGATTGTTCACCCTGTTTTTGTAGAGAATGCCCAAAAGATTTCAAGTGCATGAAAAACATTAAGACAGATGAAGTTTATGATAAAATTAAAGAATTGCTAAAAGGTAAAATTAATGTTTAGAACATTATATAGGTCATTAACCTTTAATCCATTAGATTCCATTTTAAGAAGGGCAAAGAAAAAACAATTAAAACATTTTCTTCTTTGCTGGAATAGAGGGTTAGGAGATATAGCATTAGGCCTATATTCTATTGTATATCGTATTTATCAATATGTTCCTGATGCAAAGATAACATTTTTAGTTAGGAAAAACTTAGAAGAGGGCTTTTATTTTTTAAAAAATGTAAATGTATTAGCAGCTCCTGACTGGGAAAGGAAAAAAGAATTTAATTTAACAGAGACCCTTTCTTTATTAAATTTAAACAAGAAAGATTTCGATGTAATAATTGAAAAACCCGATCCTACATATTGGGTGAGGTGGCAAAAAGGTAAAATTATTCCAAAACTTGAGTGGAATAATAAATTTGATGATTTATTTTTAAAATTTAATCTTGAAGACCAATATAAATATATTGCTGTTCAGCCTTTTGGGGAGACTGATTATAATACATGGAGAAATTGGCCTTTTGAGAGATGGGAAGCTTTTTTTGATGAGATAGATAAAAGAAAAAATATGAAGGTTATATTATTTGGTTTTGATCCAAATCCAATTTTTAATAATAAATGTATTGTTGATTTGAGAGGTAAGACAAAACTGTCAGATATTTTTTCAATTATTAAAAATAAATGTTCTTATGCTATTTTTACGGATTCAGGTTTATTATCATTTTTATACTATTTAAACGTATCATTTCCAATAAGGGTTATAACTTTGTGGTCCAATCCGAGACATGGAATATTAAAGCAAAACGTTATTTCTCCTAATAATTTATTAGAGCATTTTCCTTTGATCTCAAAAAAATTAAATGATTTATCTTATGTTGAACATACTGATGTTATTAAGCACATAGAAGAATGAGTTTTTATGATAAATGAAATAAAAGAGTTTTTTAAAGATAATGACCAAAATCATTTAATTTATGATTTGGATTCTTTTTCTAAAGAAGAAATTAAATGTCTATTTGATCAAATACAAGAATTGAAAAAGCAGTTATCAAAAGCTTCATTTTTTTATGAAAATAAAAATGCATCAAATTACCTGCCATTAACAAAATGTGAACATATAGATAGTATTTCATCACATTTAGGAGAAGAATCTATTAAACATAATAAAATAGGATGTGTTCTTTTAGCTGGCGGACAGGGAACAAGGCTTGGTTTTAATCACCCAAAAGGTATGTTTATAATTTGTCCAGTAGAGAAAAAAAGTTTGTTTCAGATTTTTTCTGAAAAAGTTTTATGTGCGCAGAATAAATATAAAGTGAAATTATATTGTGCATTGATGGTGTCTGATGCCAATGAAAAAGAGACTCGGGATTTTTTTATTAAAAACAATTTTTTTGGTCTTGAAGAGGATCAGGTGTTTTTCTTTAATCAGGGGATATATCCCTTGTTGAATGAAAATGAAAAATGGTTTTATGAATGCAATGGCAAAATAGCTTTAGGACCAGATGGTAATGGAAGTTTTTTTATCAGTTTCTATAACAATTGTTATATAAAATTCAAAAGATTAAAGATTGATGCTGTTTCAGTTATTTCTGTAGATAATCCTTTAGCAGATCCTTTTGATGCAAAGATGATTTCTTTTCATAAATTAGAAAATAATGATGTAACAATTAAATGTATCATAAATGATGAAAAAAAGAGGATGGGGCTATTGGCCTTTAATGATAAAAAAATAAAAGTTATTGAATATTTACATGTTGATGGAATGAAAAGAGCTGAATATTTATTTGCTAATACAGGTATTTATTTAATGAATATGGATTTTATCAAAAATGTTGCAAAACATAAACCTTTAGTCTTTCATAAATCCTTAAAAAAGTCCTTTTTTAGTATTAAAAACGAAAAAAAACAAGTCACTTACTATAAATGTGAAAAATTTATTTTTGACGCCTTTGATTACGCTAACAAGGTGCAGGCAATATTATGTGACAAAGAATCCTGTTATGCTCCACTGAAAAATAAAACAGGAGAAGATGGTATTCAATGTGTTCAAAAAGCAATTGTTGCAATAATATATCCATTGTAAAAAAACTTTTTTGGAAAATCTAGTAATAAAAATTTTTTTGAACTGTCTTATAATTTTTATTGCCCAATAGATAGTTTAATTAAAGGATGGAAAAATATTAATTTTGATGATTTAACATATATGGAATAATATGTATTATTAAATACAGGAATATGAGGAATTATGAATATAGCTTATCTTGGCGCAGGAACTTGGGGGACAGCTTTAGCATCTCTTTTAGCAAATAAAAAAAATAAAGTTGTCGTTTGGGATAGAAATAATGAATTAATAAAACATATTTTAAAATTTAGATCTCACCCCAAATTGGAAAATTTTAAAATACCTGAAAATATTGTTTATACTAATAACATGAACGAAGCAGTAGAAGGCGCTGATCTAATTGTAGAAAGCGTTACAGCACAAGGCATACGGCCTGTTTTCGAAAGTATTAAATCAAAAATTAACTCTAAATGCAGAATTATATTAACTTCAAAAGGGATAGAACAGAAAACAGGACTTCTTCTTCCAGAAATTTTACTGGAAGTGCTCGGTGAAAAAGCAAAAAATCAAATAGGATGCTTAAGTGGGCCAAGCCATGCAGAAGAAGTAATTAAAAATCTGCCGACCTCAGTTGTTTGTTCTTCTTATGATTCTTCTTATATGAAGAACATATCTGATGTTTTTACCAATCCGACATTCCGAGTTTACCCTAATGCTGATATATTGGGCATCTCCTTTGGCGGAGCAATGAAAAATATCATTGCAATCGCATGCGGAATATCTGATGGCCTTATGTTCGGTGACAATGCTAAAGCAGCATTGATGACACGCGGCCTTCATGAAATGAGAAAGCTTTCAAAAACAAAGAACTGCAATCCGCTTACATTAAATGGTCTTTCAGGACTTGGGGATTTATTTGTTACATGTGCTTCAACATTAAGTAGGAATTATCAATGCGGACAGCTTCTTGCAAAGGGATATACAATAGATGAAGCAAAAGAAGAAATAGGCATGGTTGTAGAAGGAGTATATACATGTGTGTCAGCATATGAGTTAGGTAAAAAGTATAATATTCCTATACCAATTACTAATGCCACATATGCTATTTTGTATGAAAATATGTCGGCTAAAGATGCTGTTATAGCTCTTATGCAAAGAGAAATAAAAGAAGAACACTTATAATTATATATGGAAGACATTTCATTATTGCGCAAAAAAAAAGTAGTCTCCTCAAATGAAATGAGAAGAATAGAAAAACTTGCAATTGATCATGGTGCAGATGATAAAAAATTCATGCTTGAGGCGGGCGAAAATATTTTTCATTCGGTAAAAAAAATATTAAATAAGAAAAAAATAAAAAAAGTAATTTTACTTATTGGAAAGGGGAACAATGGTGGAGATGCATATGTTGCAGGACTTCATTTATTGGAAGATAATTTTTCCGTAAAAGCATATAAGTTGTTTGATCAAAACAATTGTTCTGAGCTATGT
>CAYPMA010000060.1:0-9428 GCA_964411685.1 uncultured bacterium | reverse complement strand
ATCGTTACATTGTTTCTTGTTTTAACAGATCTCAACAAATCATAGAACTCACTATCAGGAAAATTCTTTTTAGTAGTGGCATCAGCATAATCTATACGGTTGCAAACCCAAATTATTAAAGGCTTTTTAAAATTGTTTTGCAGAAAGATCCTTGATAAAGGAGCAGTATCCGATGTGATGATCAAATCAAATTTATTGTAATACTCTGAATGAAGATTCCAAATATTTTCAGCCATTTCATGACTGATATTATATCTTGCATTTCCTGTAGTTTTACCATCAAATTCATCAATTTTCAGATTTGGTATAAATTGAGTGGTTAATTCAAAATTTAATTCATTAGAAAGGTATTCAATTTCACTAATGCAGGCCTTATGAAAGGATAAATGCAAAACTTTTATAGTTTCATTTGATGATAATGAGGATACAAGACCAATAAATATAAAAAATATTAATAAAAGTTTGTTTCTAAACATATTATCTTTACCTATCTGTTAACCATGTCAATAAATTTTAAAAGAGAGTTGATACGATTTATATACGTATGGTTATCCCTTACAAAATCCATTTGTGTTTCTAAATCTTTAAATGTAGCGCTTTGAAGAAAGTTCTTCGCATCATAGAATAACTGATATGTATTCTTGTTATATATTATTCTTCCCTCAAATAGCTCGTAGGCCCTCTTGCAATTTGTAACCCCAAAATTCCCATAACTTATGTTCTTAAAAATCCTGCATGGAATATAGCCTTCTTTTTCCTGCCATGTCCCTACTATTGCCGGAGCTATATACGAGTCCATCATAAACTTTATATTATCATTAAGAGAAGTTCCCTTATGCCATGGGTTCCTATGAACAAACTTAACATGATTCTCTTTACAAGCTCTTTTGAAATCATTTATCTCATTTTCATTTCCAAATTGTCCGCCGCCAATTGTTCCAACCCAAACAATCATGTTAGATCTTGATAAAAGTCTATTATAGTATTTGTTTTTAACCTGTTCTTTTATAACGTCCACTTCATGAGGAAGCAAGTCTGTTGCCCAAGGGAAATAAATCACTCTTCCTTTACTGTTATAAAAAATAAACGGTTCGACTTCAATATTATCTGGATAGCTTCTACATTTGTCTGTATAAACCTGTAATACTATTGTACGTTCTTTTCTACGCAATCCATCATATTTATTTGAGTAGCAATTATGCAGAACATAAAAGCAGTCGTCTCTTAATGGGATTTTTTTATCTACTTGACCTTCAGTAATAAATAAGGAATTAGAAAAATCAAAATTGTCTACATTATCATTATCATCAAACCAAAATGCGTCATATCCCATATGTTTAAACGTTCTATAAAATGCATGGTGAATATACGAATGGGTATGAGAATGAATTTTATGTCCCCAAATAACCACTTTCTCAAAAACATAAGCATTAGCTGTATAAAACAGTACTAATAAAGTAAGAACTAGTTTGTTCATAAAATTTCCTCATTTTTTTTTGATAATGAAGTTTGTAAAATTATCTCCTCCCAATCTATACAGGGAGACTTAAATTCTTCTTCTGTATGAGTAGACCATGCAGGTAACGGGGACAATAAAAGAGCATTCATGTCCTTTAATCTTAAAAATTTATCATGGTCTTTTGATATTTTTGTGTTTAATGAATATTCTTTATGTATTTTTATATGCTCCATCAATTTTGAAAAACGCATTGCATAAGTATTAGTAGTTGAAGGTATAGTTCGCCAATGACAAGTGCTGGAATAATATATTTTAGAAGTTAAGTTTTCATACATTTTATAGAAGTACTTATCTAAGTGATCATATAAGGTCACATAATCAGCATTTAACTGAGTAAAGGCTTCTAATAAAACATACGGCCATCCATCTCTATGCAGATAATCATCTTCTAAAAGGTATATTATGTCATTTTGATCTATTTCTAATTTTTCAATATACTCAAGCGTTTTTAAGAATGAGCCGGACTCAGTTCCTTCATTGATTTCAATTATTTTTAAATTTCTTTCTTTTGATAAAAAATGATCCTTAAGAGGTCCATAGAAATTATCATAAATATAAGTTATATTAACGAATGAAGGATCATAAGTTTTTAATAAATTATGATGACATATTTCTTTTGTATAACCTTTTATTCTTTCTTTATGCTCACTTACTTTAGATATGTAACAATGTCTTACGAAAACGTGTATTTTAGGAGATTTATTTCTTTTGAGTTTATTTAAAAGTGAATAAAACAAAGTTTTTCCTAAGTTAAAAAATTTGGGAAAACTTTACTTTTATAAAATTTTTTTTTCAACTTTTTTATTAAAAAAGCATCTTATTAATTACTTAGATAAGCAATCAATCATTCAAATTATGAATAAAATTTTTAACTTTTTGACATATTTCTTTACTTTGAGAATACGTTATTTTATCAATCGCATCATCAATGAAAAACCATCCAGAATCTATAACTTCATTTTTTTGGATTTTGATATCACCTTTAACTTCTACCAAAAAATAATAAACCGACTTAAAAACATCTCTTTCATTTCTTTTGAAATTATATTTTTCCACAAATGGCTCTTCTGAATAATAAGATACAACAGTAAGATTAGTTTCTTCTTGTAATTCTCTTTCTGCTGAAGATTTTGGGTCCTCATTTTCTTCTTTATGGCCTTTTGGAAATCCCCAGTGATTACCGCTTTTTATTTTTACTAAGAAAACCTGCCATTTATCATCATGTTTTCTTATTGGAATAACTCCAAAAGATTCTTCATAATCCATAAATTCTTATCCATTATATGGAGCAAAAATAAGAGCAGAATTATGTCCACCGAAACCAAACGATGTAGACATGGCTGCTTTTATATTGTGTTCCTCTTGTTTAATAACAATATCAAGATCTTGTATTTCAGGTTCTGGATTTTCTAAATTAATTGTAGGGTGTAGTTTCTTTGTCTGTATAGCTTTGATTGTAGCTATTGCTTCCATTCCCCCTGCAGCGCCAAGACAATGGCCTATCATCGATTTTGTAGCGTTCAGCTTAATGTTTTTCATGTGAGACCCAAAAACTCGTTTAAAAGCCCTTATTTCGCATAAATCGCCAACTACAGTTGATGTCGCATGAGGATTAATATAATTAATGTCTTCTTTTGAAATATTTGCATCGCGAATAGCATCTTCTATACACATTGCAACTACTGAACCATCTTCGCGAGGATCTGTCATATGATAAGCATCACAGTTCTTACCTCCGCCTAAATACTCGGCATATATAGTTGCTTTTCTATTTAAAGCATGCTGTAATTCTTCAAGAATAATTACAGCAGAGCCTTCTCCCATAACAAAACCATCTCTATTTATATCCCACGGTCTTGAGGCTTTCTCTGGAGCATCATTTCTTGTAGAAAGAGTCTTGCTTGAAACGAATCCTGCAACGCCTATAGGGTTTATTGCTCCTTCAGCACCGCCGCAAAGCATTACATCAGCATTGCCCATGTGAATTTCTTCAGCAGCTGAGAGGATGCTATAATTTGATGTAGCACAAGCTGTAGAAATAGAATAATTAGGTCCTTCAAATCCCAGGTCGATGGCAACTAAGGCTCCACCCATGTTTGTAATTATATATGGAACAAAAAAAGGTGTAAGCCATTTTACCCCTTTATCCTTGATTGTTTGAACTCCCTCATAAAAAACCGTCATGCCACCCATGCCGGAACCGATTACTACGCCCACTCTTTTTTTATTTACGTTCTCTAGATCAAGTTTTGATGATTCTACTGCTTTTTTACCTGCTACCATAGTATATCTTATGAAAGGATCAGCTCTTCTTGCCTGTTTTTTCTGCATGTATTCGCCAACATCAAAATCTTTAACACTTCCTGCAAATCTAGTAGGAAAATCCGAACAATCAAACTGATTTATTGCGGTTATTCCACTTTTTCCAAGAAGGAGTTTTTCGTAAAAACCGTCAACATCTGAACCAAAACAAGAAACAATCCCCATTCCTGTAACAACAATACGTCTTTTTTTAGTCATTAAAATTCTCCCAAAAGGTTGCTTTCAGTATTAATATCTACATCAACTATTTTTCCTTCATTCCATAATTCTTCTAACTGATATTTATTCCTCAATCCCGGCATGAATAAATGTATCATTACATCAAGATAATCAATTACTATCCAGTCCCCGCGTTCCAGGCCTTCAACAAAATGAGGTCTAATTCCTTCTTTTTTCAACTTGTCAATTATTTCCAAGGCAATAGCTCTTACATGCTTATCAACGCTTCCCTCAGCAATTATCAAAAAATCGCTAAGTGAAAAAATATCTTTTACGTACAAAATTAAGGTGTTAAAACCTTTTTTATCATAAATAATTTGTGCTATTAAATTAAGGATTTCATTCTTCATATGTTTATTTATTATTCTAATTAATTTTATTAAATATGCTAATAATATAATTGATTGTCATAAATGTAGTCTAGAACTTTTGCAGGAATTAAATGCCCGCAGTATAATTTTTTTTTCAATCTATTACGAATATGGGTACTGCTTATATCCATTGTATTTATTTCAATAAAATTATCTTTACTAAAGCATTCATCAAAATTTTTTAATGTACCCTTATATCCTATAAGAGGTGTAGCCATTTGCAATATTTTATTAGGATCCTTCCAGGTAGAAAAATTTTTACTTGTATCTTCTGCCATAATAAAATAAATTTTATACCCTTTAAAGAATTCTTCGTGTAATTGCAATAATGTGTCTACAGTATATGAAATATTTTTTCTCTTTATTTCTATATCTGAGACATCGAACCCATCTATACCCTCAATAGCTATCTTTGTCATTTCGTATCTATGTATCCCTTTTGCATAGGGAGGATTTTCTTCTTTTTGGGGAGAAATATTAGCAGGACAAAATATTATTTTATCCAATTTAGCCTTTTCAAATATTTGAACAGCTAAATTAATATGTCCAAAATGAATAGGATCGAACGTCCCTCCAAAAAAAGCCATTTTCTTCATATTTTCTTCCATTTATTCAGTTTATAAATTTTTGTAAGACTAATATCCGGATTAACAACTATAGCTTCACTGGCACACTTTAATAGAGGCAAATCCCATATACTATCACTATAAGCTGCTATCTCTTTTATATTTAAATTCTTTGCAATATTTAAAACATATTCTTTTTTAAAATTACCAGTTACCATTTTACAAATATCTGTAAATTTATCATTTTCATCAACTCCATATACGGTTGCCTTATATTCATCAACATTTAATCTTTTTGCAATAGGAGCAATTAAAAAATCTGGTGAATTAGACAATAAAACCACATGATCATTATTGTTTTGTGCTTCTTTAAGCCTTTTTATTGCAGGCGCATAGCAATAATAATTAAAATATTTATCCCAAAATTCATTTACATATTGTGTTACTTCAGAAAAATTCATCCCCATCAAAAAATTTTCAAAAATCATTCTGTGGAGTATTTCCGGAGAAAGTTTCAAAAAATGATACCTTAAATAATAAGGCATAACCTTAAAAATGGACATATAAGAAAAAATTTTCTTTTCTCTCAAAAAAAAGTAATACCTAAAACTACTATTAACAGTAATTAATGTATGATCAAAATCAAAGACAACTAATTTCACATTTCTACTTTATATTAGATTCTAACTCATAAATTTTACGATCTAATTCCTCTAATCTAGATTTCTCAAAATCTATCAACTCATTATATATCATTGATTTTTCAAAATCCAAACCGGAGCCGCCGATTATTTTTCGATATTCTTCTATTCTTTTTTTTGTCTTTTTTCTTTGAATAATTTTCATAGAAATAACTTCTTTACAACAAGAAGCATCTATTTTAGATTTTTCCAAGATAATATCTTTTACAGACCGCAATAAACAGTCAAATAAATTTCTTTCATTATCGGATAAGGCAAATTCCTTAAGGCTCTTTTCTGATTTGTCTTTCTCATTTGATATATGCTCACAATCGTAATCATCTTCGTTATTTATGATATTGATGATTTGCATTTTAATGTTATTAATATTCTGCCTTTTTAAATCTTCTGTTTTTTCTTTTTCTTTCTCATGTTTATTTTTAAAAGGTTTAACAATAGCCTCAATTTGAGCTTTTGTTTTTCTCTTACTTTCGTATGTTATATCAGAACGAGAAATACTATTTATAATCTCTTTTTCTTTCTTAGCTATGTCTTCATAAGATAAGTCATCATTAGCAGACAACTTAAACTCATTTATAACTTTGTTTATAGTATCAAGCTCTTCTTTTTCTTTCATTTTCTTGATTTCAAGATCTTTTTTCCAAGAAATTTCTTTAGAACGTATAATATCCCACTTGTCACTTAATAATTTCCTTGTTTTTGAAAAAATTTCAGAAGATAAGGACAAAGATTTTGCAAGGATCTGAAAATTCTTTATCTCTTCTTTTACAACAAAACCAGGCGAGTTAATCTTCTCATTGTCATCAAAATATCTTATAATAAATGATTGAACATCTTTTAAAAAAGACAAGCTTATTTCATCTATTAATTTATTTCTCTTTGGGAAAACCTTATCTGCAATATCACTCAATCTTTTTAAGAGAAGAGACTTAGAAGTTAAAAATATGGAAATCTTAATAACTTCTTTCCTTAATGACATTATTCTCTGCGCAAATTTACTTAACAATGAAATTTCTCTTTGAGAAGAGATATAAAAATCTCTTTTATCATTTAACAATTTGCTTTTTTCAGGGAAATTTATCACAGGTATTTTTTTAATTAACACATCAAAATTATTGAAATCATTTTCAACTGACTTAACAGCAATATCTATCTGTTCTATTTCGAATTCAGCTTTATTAGTTAAAATAGTTTTTAAATGTTTTGCATCATCAGACAAATTGACGTATGTGTCCCAGGTCTTTCTTCTATACTCATTGGAAAAATTATTTTTAAATAAGTTTAATAATATTTCCCTTGCTGCCCAAAACTTAACCAATTTAGGAGATTTTTTATCTTCAATGCTTTCTTTCATTACTGAAAACAAAAAATCTATTTTATTCTCATCTGAATCAATCTTTTGAATTTCTTCATTAAAATTTTCTTTTTCCCTTTCATATATGGTTATCTTTGGTTTTTTTGTCTTGGAACTGCTGATTTCTTCTTTAGACTGCATATTTCTAATATTTTATGTTAATATTTAAGATAAGAAGTTAAAGAAATTCTCTTTTTTAGGGAAGAGTTTTTATACTTAATATCCTTGTTCAAAATCTTGTAAGATATATTCTTTAGCCCTATCAACATCTATTTCATCGAAATTAACCCATCGAAAAAATGGTTCTTTCCTAAACCATGTAAATTGTTTTTTTACATATTTCTTAGATGCTTTTTTGAATTCTTCTATAAATTTTTTCCTATCTTCCTGTGTCTGATCAGTATTCAAAAATTCCAAACACTGCTTATATCCGATAGATTGCGATGCCGTACGGTTAAAAAGAAGACCTTCTTCCTTTAATCTATTAACTTCTTCTATAAATCCTTGTTCTATCATCTCATCACACCTCATTTCTACAAGATGATACAAAATTTCTTTTGGATAATATAAAAACCAGCATCTAAAATCAAATAAATCACTTGACATCTGTTTTGGAACAGGTATGGAGCTTACAGGTTTTTCAGTAATAGATATTATCTCTAAGGCCCTAATAATTTTTTGCTTGTCATGTTCTGTTATTGTATCGGCATACAAAGGATCAAGCATCTGCAGTCTTTCATATAATACTTCAGATCCCATTTCCTCCATCTGCTTCTCTAAACTGTCTCTTATGTTTTTATTTGAAGGAGGGCCAAGTGGCGGACCATATAGAAAAGTCCTTAAGTAAAAACCTGCGCCGCCAACAATAATAGGAACTTTTTGTCTATTTAAAATATCTCGTAGCGCCCTGTGAGCATCATTATAGAACAAAACAACATTATATGGATCTTTTACATCACATATATCTATCATATGATGAGGAATAGCCCCTCTTTCTTCTTTCGATGCTTTTGCGGTCCCTATGTCCATCCCTTTATAAACCTGCATGGAATCAACTGAAATAATTTCACCGCCAAGTATTGAAGCAATATCCAAAGAAAGGCTTGTTTTGCCGACAGCCGTTGGCCCAGAGATAACGATTACTCTCTTTTTTTTTATTGCGGAATCATTTTTTACTGGCTTATATTTATGGGAATAATAATAGGATATGTCTTTTTCATCACACGGCTGAAAAATGGTCACAATACTACTCTATTTTTTCTTAATAGAAAATTGTAATGCTTCCTGCTCTTGATTGCAAATATTTAATATTTTTTCAAAGCCAGCAATTTTAATTACTTCTTTAACATCATCAGATAGAGAAAAAATTACTAAATAACCTTCTTTAGCTATTAACTTTTTTGTCATTGACAGCAACAATCTCATTCCAGCACTACTTAAATAATCAACTTGAGAAAAATCCAACAAGATTAATAAATGATTATCTTCAATTAATGACTGCATTTTTTTCTCTAAAATTGGAGAGGATGCAGCATCTAACCTGCCATTAAGCCGTAGTATCATTTTTTTATCTACTTCTTCTAAATCTATCTGCAAGCCATAAACCATGGGATTTTCCTTTTTTGTTATCGTAAACAGATCATATGTTATTTTTTAACTATATTAAAGCATTTTTTTTAAATATGCTGTATTGGACTTTTTTTCTTATATTCCTCACCAAGTATTCGTAAATGATCAGAATAATCATTTTTATCAAGCTCTACATGAATAAAAATGCACTCATCTTTCATTTCTTTAGCTTTTTTTAAAGACTCTTCCAATTGCTCTTCTGTTTTTACAAGCATTCCTGTTCCTTTTTTAAATACCTCAGGAAGCTTGGAATAATCCCATCTATACAAATCATTAAAAGATCCTTCTATCATCACTCTGTCAGTTGAATATCCCCCATTATCTAAAATGATGATAATTGGATTTTGATTAAACCTGATTATTGTTGATATCTCCTGAGCGCTCATCTGAAATGATCCATCTCCGACAATAGCTAATATACGATGTTTATCTGATGCCAGTTTTGCTCCCAAAGCAGCAGGAATAGAAAAACCTGTGGAAAGATAGAAAGCCTGTCCTAAAAACATTATTCCGGATTTCAATATTAAATCACTTGCACTAAAGATCGAATCACCTGTATCAGCTATCAATATATGTTTTTCCGAAATATAGTGATTTATTCTTTCAAATAAACGTTTAATTGTTATCTTCTGATTTTTTTTCACCTCGAATGCTTTTGATAAATCATATGGAGGAGTACATGAAATTTTCTGTTTGTTCTTGTTAGATATTTTTGCTGTTAAAGATGTTATAAAATCTTTTAGACTT
>CAYPMA010000059.1:0-9430 GCA_964411685.1 uncultured bacterium | reverse complement strand
AGATGTTCCTGCTGAAAAAGTAGAATAAGTTAAAGTATTTAATCCTATTCCAATGCCGGCTAATTTAATCGACAAAAATGTTAATGAAATAGCAGATATTAAAGAAATAATGCCGGCTGTGGCAATTATTATTCTTTCGGCTGTTTTATTAGATGTTTCGTATTGTTTATTTTTAAGTTTACATTTAAGCCTGTTAATTCTTTTGTCATAATCACATTGTTGTATATCATATATATTTTTTAATTCGAAATAATCATTTGCCAAACCTGCAAATTTTTGTATTGTTTCTTCTAATTCAGCTTTCAGAACTTGTATTGTTTTTTTATAATTATATTGTTCACTTTTTCTTATAGATCTTATTTCTTTAACAAGATCCTTAGCCATATTTGCTTTGTATTTATTATTATTGGCAATTATATCATTTATACTTTCTTCTTCTTCTTTTTCTGCGATCATTTTTGGGGTAACTTTTGTTTTTTCTATTACTTGTTCAAGCTCGTGTTGTTTTATTATTACAGCTCTTAGTATTATTATAGATATTGATGATCCAATTAAATAAGAGGAAGAAAAACTAACATAAAACGAAGCTTTTAAGCCCATAGTAGCTAAAAATGAAGGGCCAATTCCAGACAAAGATAAAACTCCAATTGTTAAAGCGCCTAATGCAAGTGAAGATATAATTAAAGAGGTTACTTGAATCTTGTCAAACTTCTTAAAAACTGGATTTGATGGTTGCTTTATTTCAGATGCTGTAGGAGCAATATCGTGTGGTGGCATAATAATATCCGGTTTTTAACTTATTTTTAAAATGAGATAGTATTATAACATAATTCTTAAGAAATACAAGATTAAAGCGTTACAATCTGTAATTGTTAATTAAAAATTAATAAACATTTTTTATTTCTACAGTTTTCATTAAAACATGTTTTTGTATCTTTTTGATATCTAGCATGTTAAAAAATTATTTTATTGGAAGGTAATTATAAAATCTCTGTCTTTAGAAAGATAATAATTTGATGAAAAAATAAAAAAAATTTTATATGTTGTTTGAAATTAAATAAGAATTAATTTAAATATAAGTTTTACTGAGGTAATTATGAAGACAATTAGAGTATTATCTATTATTTTCTTAGCTGCATATTTAATTCTACAGGGATTATATTATGTTGCAGAGATGAGCACACCTGTAGTTCATGCTGCTATAGGATTATTAGGGCTAGGAGCCGGAATTATGATTTTCGTTTCATTTAGTCACTGGATAAATTTTAAGAAAGGAAAATAAAGTTTTGCAGCAGCATTACATTAATTAATGCTGCTCATTATTATTTTTAGATATTTTATGACTATTACCAATGTCTATAAGTAATAGTTATTCCTTCTTCGTTTTCTTCAACTTGTGTTTCAGGATTATCTAGAATTTCTTGATAGCTTCTTTTGTTTATTATGGCTGTTTCTTTTGAACCTTCAGCAAGAATAATATCATCACCGTTTAAGTATGTTTTATCTGGACTTACAATCATATTTAGGTTAGCTCGATCAAGTGTTCCATTTCTAGGTATTTTCACTGTAATTTTATCTCCTGGACGAATATCTTTCATTTTAGGCATGTCCTGTGGTCGAAATGGAGTTGTAAGAAAGGCTTTTGCTGCGGCTTCTGCAGCTGAAGCTCCTGTAAGCGGCTTTCTTGGGGTATATTCTTCTGGCATTACTGGAAAAAAGACAGCTTTAAAGTCTTGTAAAGATCTATCAGGTGCCCTTAAAGAAGGTTCTCTTGCCGCTTCTTCCGGTGTTAATACTTTAATATTTCCAGCCATAAAAACAGAAGGTTCATTAGGACCTTGTTGAACAAAAATGAATGGTGGGTTTCCTGATCCTCTTACTGGGCCAGCCATATAATCCTCCAAATTAATTATTAAAAGTAGATATTTTAGAATGTACATATGAAAAATACAATGATAAATGAGGTGTAAGTCTTTATTTTAATATTTCCTCTTTAACCTCACGTTACGTTATGTTTTATGGTTAAAAACGCTTAATAAAACAATATACATTTGGGAGGTATATTATGGATTATAGCGTTGAAGATGTTGCAAAACTTGCAAAAATTAGTGTTAGAACACTTCATTATTATGATGAGATAGACTTGTTAAAGCCTTTTGTTAGAATGTCAAATGGAAGGAGGCGTTATACACAAGATCAGCTTTTAAAATTGATGGACATTCTTTTTTTTAAGAAATTGGGCTTTAGTCTTAAAAAAATTAAATCGATGATTAATTTAGGCAATAAAGATAAAAAATCTTTAATGCTGGCAAAGAAGCAGTTTTTAGAAAAAGAGATAATTAGAATTAAAGACTTGATTAAATCAATAGATATGACACTTGAATTCTATTTTAAAGGAGAGAATTTAAATCATGATCAGATAATAAAACAATTTGAGCTTTTTCAAAAGACAGCTAAAGAAGATAAGAAGCAATTTGAAAAAGAATTTGGAAATTTTGAAGATTATGAAGTTAAACAATTAAAAAATATGAGCCTTGAAGAGCAACAAGAATATTATGAAACTATGATGAGTAAAGTTGATAAAGAGAAATATAATAAAGAAGTAATAGCAAATTTGAAAAAACTTATTCAAGCTATAGAAAATAATCTTAAAGAGGATTCTAAAGAAGTTCAAAATATTATGAAAAAATATTACGAAATAGTTAATAAAATTTCTCCAATGTCAAAAAAGAAATGGTTAAGAATGGGTGTTGCTATTAGTGAAAATAGAGATATTTATACTATGTATTCCAAAATGCATTCAAAACTGCCTGAATTCTTTGCAAATGCAATAAAAATATATGGAGATAACTTGGATGAATAGTTTGTTTTAAAAAATTGCCCTCTAAATAAAGAGGGCAATAATATCTTTTTTTCAAAAGATAAGAAGTCTATTATAGAATATAGGTTTATTTGTTAAAGGTTTTGTGTGGGTAAGGAAAAAAAGAAAATACTATCTATATGGATATTAGTGTTAATTACTTTCATAGATTTCATGGGTATTGGCCTAATTTATCCAATTTTTTCGAAAGTCTTATTTGATCCTAATATTCCTTTTTTTTCTAAAGGGACATCAAATGAGGTAAGGGGAATATTTTTAGGAATACTGTTTTCTTTAATGCCTTTTTTTCAATTTTTTTCGACATCTATCTGGGGAACAATTTCTGATAATAAAGGAAGGAAAAGACCTCTTTTACAAAGTCTTTCTTTTTGCGTAATATCACATTTCATAGCTATTTTTGGAATACTATATTCGAGCATTGCAATTTTAATCCTTTCAAGAGTTGTATTAGGAATAGGAACGGGAAATATTTCTGTTGTACAAGCTTCAATTGCAGATATTAGCACAAAAGAAGAAAAAGCAAAACATTTTGGCCTTTATGCAATGGCAATAGGTGCCGGGTTTTCTTTTGGTCCCTTTATTGGCGGAGCTTTATCATATTTTAGTTATAGTTTGCCTTTTATTTTTTCTTTTGTGATTACATTATTAAATCTGTTGCTAGTTATATTTTTGTACTCTGAAACTAATTTTGATTTAATTAAGAAAAAATTGAGCATTGTAACCGGAGTTAAAAATTTTAAAAAGGCATTTACAATAAGAACCGTAAGGGTATTTTTCTTGTGCACATTTTTAACAAATTTTGGATGGGCATATTTTATGGATTTTATCCCTGTTTTTTTTATTAAAAAATTTTTATTTACTTCCACTGAAGTTGGGATTTTTTATGGTATTATCGGTGGATTATTTGCATTGAGCTCAGGATTATTGATCCGGCCTTTTTTAACTAGATTTAAACACGAGTTTTTATTTTGGATAAGCAGCTTAATTGTTGGTCTATCCATTATATCTATTCCATTTTATCCCAATTATCATTGGCTTATACTGTTTATAATAGTGTTTTGTTTTTTTGCCGCTTTTTTGGCTACAACTATGGCTACTATTATTTCCAATAGTGCTTCAGATAATATTCAGGGGGAAACACTTGGTTTAATGGGATCTGTAAATACAGCAGCTTATTCTATCGGAGCTTTAATAGCCGGTTTTTTCGTTGGGATTGAACCTTCTTCTTCTATGTATGTCGGCGGCAGCGTATTATTGATTGCATCATTTATAATATTAGTAATTTTCAATAAAAAACTTTTTATAAGAACTAAATCGGAGAAATTATGAAAAAAGGAATAGATTTTATAGGAGTTGGTACTGGAGCTATCATTTTCAACGATGAAGGGAAAGTGCTGCTTGCCCAAAGAGGGCCTAAAGCAAGAAATGAAAATGGTAAATGGGAATTTCCCGGAGGGTCTGTTGAATTCGGTGAAACATGTGAAGAGGCTATTGTAAGGGAAATAAAAGAAGAATTAGAAATTGATATTAAAGTTATAGAGCTTGTTGAGGTGGTTAACCATATACTTTTAGAAGAAAAACAGCATTGGGTATCTCCATCATTTGTAGCAAGACATGTTAGAGGAGAGCCTAAGATAAAAGAGCCAGAAAAATGCGTGGGATATAAATGGGTAAAAATTTCAGATATTAATTTCGATGAATTAAGTATAGCCAGTCAATCAAATTATAAAAAATTTGTTGAAAAATATGGTTATGCAAAAACTTTTTAATCTCATTTAAAATAATAGAAAAAATATTATTTAAACTTTAACACCTGCTTTAAACATACAATTGACGGGTAATTTGTTATCTATTCTTTTAAATCGTGCTCTTAAACCATTTACAATCATAGCTACTATACAGTCTCCGTTAGAAATATATAAATGCTGATATCTTTCAATATCATGTTTTAATCCATATGATGTCTGACCAGTATATCTTCTGTATATTTGCATCATCTCTTGAAAATCGCGACAAACTAATTGAATTCTAGGTATATCGAATAATTTGCGTTGTGCTTTTAAATTATTATATTCCCTTATACTGCTCAATGTTTGTTCAGAATTATGATTGCCATAACTTGATAATTTTATTTTTTTGCTTTCTAATAGAGGAACAAGTTCTTCATAAATAATTCTTTCAGCTTCTTCTAAAGGTAAGGTTTCAAAATTTCCAATATATCTAAATTCTACTGACATAAAATGCTCCTTATAAAAATTTTCTAAAAAGATTACTAAAATACTTAAAAATAATAAACAATGGATTATAGTTTTTCAAAAATTACAAGGTGAAAAGATATGTCAATAAGCAATTTATTGTCAAAAAATAAAAATATTGCAGGAGCAATTAGGCGAATAATTGTTTGCCCTGTTATTCGCAATAAAGAAGATGAATACCTAATTTGTAAAATGCCGGATAATAGGGGGTGCTATCCCGGGCAATGGGCAATACCTGGCGGCGGCATAGAAGATAATGAAAAGATCATTGATGCTATTAAACGTGAAATTGTTGAGGAACTGGGAGATAAGCTAATAATTTCTGAAATTATCCCGTTGATGTTTAAAGATACTTTTAGAACAAAGATATATGCCGATGGATCTAAAAAGAAAGTATATATGATTTGTTTATTATTTGACTGCCTTGCAGAAAATACAATTGTTAAGTTGAATGACGAGTTTGTATCTTATGCATGGGTAAAAAAAGATGATTTAAAAAATTATGATCTTAATGAAGCTACAAAAGATACTTTTATATATAAGGGTTTTATAAACTAGTGTTTATTTATATCTATTCCGGTAAGGGAACAAGCAGACATTGCATAAAAAGACTTTTTAAAGAACTAAAGAATTATCAAGTTAAGAAAATCTCTTCATCAAAAATCTTAAAAAGTAATTGGCAAAAAGATGCACTAGCATTTGTTATTGGAGGAGGAAGAGATATTTTTTATGCAAAGAAACTGCATGGGCTTCAAACTGATTTGATTTATGATTATGTAAAAAATGGCGGTTCATATTTAGGAATATGTGCCGGTGCATATTTTGGATCTTCTTATGTTGAATTTGATAAAAACCAGAAATTAGAAGTTTTAGGTAATAGAGAGCTTTCATTTTTTAAAGGTAAAGCCATAGGCCCTGCGTTTGGTCCCAATACTTTTAAATATAAAAGTCAATTTGGTGCAAGAGAGGCTAAGATATCTTTTCAGCCTTTAAAAAAATGCTTTCGAGTATGTCACAATGGCGGCTGCTATTTTGAGGAAGATAAATTAAATAATGATATTGAAGTAATTGCAAGGTATGAAGAAATAGAAAATAAGCCGGCAGCTATTATTAAATGTAAAATTGGAAAAGGTATTGCTATTTTATCTGGAGTACATTTTGAGTTTGATTCCAGCTCCATCTTTAGCTCCTTAGATTTAAAGCAGTATGAAAATGATAGAAAAGCCCTTTTTAATTATCTTTTAAAAGAACTCATAAATACTTAATTAAGCTTATCTTCCAAAAATGCCTTTGTCAGCAGCAAAATTGCTGCATTATAATATTTTGAGGAGTCGTTAGCATTATCATTACTGGAGGGTTGATGTTGTGTTATGTCATATGATAATAAGGCTTTTTCCAGCATATTTGCTATCGACTCGTTATTTAAATAATGAGCGCAAAGATATAATGGAGCATTTAGAGCAATTTGGTTTGAGTTATAATTTCCTAAAGGCTTAAGTGAAAAAGTGTCTATTCCATCAGAAGGAAGCGTATCATTTTTTATGAATTGCGAAATGTTGTCTAAAACCTTATATAAAATTTCCATGGTATAATTGTTGTTTTCCTGATAGGCGGATGTCCAAAGCAAAAAACGTATTGCATCATGACCAAAAGATTTTGATAATTCATTAGGATACTTTTTATTTAAATAAATAATGTTTGGAAAAAGAAAAGAATTATGTTCTTTTTGAAAATCCATAATATATGAAAGACATTGTTCTTTTACTAAATAAAAAGTATTAGTATCTAAGGCGTTATCTAAAATTTCAAAGGCCTGAGGAGTGAAATAACCAGGAAAAAAAACTTCTTTGCCATAATCATCCCATTGATTTCCTGATAGTAAGTGATTTCCGGTAACATCATTTGATATGATTTCTTTCCCAAGGTATTCTAATATATCTTTATATGAATTTTTCCCGAAAACCGTTGAAAAAGTTGTTTTGTCCCATTTATTAAATTCTACTTTTTTATTAGCTAAGAAAAGGGCCCAAGCAATTTGAAGATCAGCATCGGTTGCGGACCCTGATGAATATATTGAATACTTGTCATCATTATTTGCTTTATACCAGAAGGGTTTTTTCTCATTATTTACAATCCATGGCATTAAGAAATAATTTCTTTCAATACATGATCCCTTGTCTGATTTTGTGCAGGCATAAGAATTGGCGATTTCTATGTAATAACGTAAAAATTTATCGAAAAGCTGTTGGTCATTATGGGCGCATGATAATAATAGTCCATATCCTATACCCTCTGATACTGTAGGCTTATTTCCTGCATTATCACTAGAGAACACTTTGGATCCTGTAAAAATAACCCTTGCCTGATCTTGACTATCTATGTACTCAATGAAAGAGTTTTTTCTTGATTTCCAGTCTTCATAAGTAGATTTAAAAGTTTTGGATGGTTCGTCTTTTTTCTGACATGAAGTAAAGAATAAACATAACAGGATAGATAAAAAGATCTTTTTCATTTATTGCCTCTATAATATAGTAATGTCTAAAAAAGTAATTTTTATATATATAAAAATTATGAGGAAGATTTATTTTTTATTATATGTCTTATTTTTAATGTTCACAACATTTTCTGCTTATCAACTTATTGAAGCTAAATGGGTAAGGTTTAGGCATGCAGAAAACCTTTTCAATAAGGGAAAATATGAAAAAGTCAAAGTTGATTGATGCTTTGAAAGAAGCTATAAATACAGAGGAGACTGCTACAACAATTTATCTTAATCATATTAAAGCATTAACAGAAAGGTTTGGAATGAAAGATAGATTTATTAAAAAGTTTGTAGATATTTTAGGAGAATTGATTGAAGGAAATAAATATCATAAAAAAAAGTGTGAGGAAATATTAAGACTTATAGAAAAGGGGAAGAGAGATGATATCTAAACAGGAAGTTAAAGAATATCTAGATTCAATGTTTGCTTTAGAAATGAAGATGAAAAAAACTTATGATCATTTAATAAAAGAAATTAAGGATAAGAAATTAAAACATGAATTTATGAGACTTTCAAAAGATGAATCAGAGCATGGTGCATTAGTAAAAGACTTAATGGACTTATTAAAGAACTGGAAAAGCTAAATTTTTAATTTGTTATAAAATTATTTTTAATTTATATTCTTTATCCAAAAAATTTTGAGGGTGAAGAATGAAAAAAACAACTTTTATTATCTTTTTATTAGTTTTAAGTTTTGTAAAAATACATGCTGCCAATTTTTATGATAATTGGTCAACGCCTGAGACTCTTTCAAACACCTCTTATGATAGCACTATTCCAGTGGTTGTCATGGATAATTCGGGGCATGCTATAACTATTTGGAAAAGTGATGAAGGCGCAAATAAATATGCGACTATAGCTTATTCATCAAATTATGGCTCAACATGGTCTAGCCCGGTAAGTGTTTCCGAAGGAGCTGAGGATATTTATTATCCAAAAATTGCAATGGATAATTCAGGGCATGCAATAGCTATTTGGGTATGGTCTCATGAATCTGTTACTATGATTCAAGTTTCATGTTCTACAGATTATGGGCATACATGGCTAGATACACCTATAGATATTACAGCTGATGATGGATCTGCTGGTAACCCACAGGTAGTTATGGATAATTCAGGTAATGCTGTAATAACATTTTCTTTCAAGGCTGGGGCAAAGTTTGTAATACAAACGGCATATTCTTCTACTTATGGAGCTTCCTGGGGAGGTAATGTATCAATTACAGATGGAACTGAAAATGCTTATACTCCAAGTATTGCCATGGATAATTCAGGTAAATTGATTAATACTTGGTACGAATCTGATGGGGTAAATTATAGAACTCGAGCAGCATATTCTTCTAATTACGGAGCCTCATGGTCAAGCCCTGTAACCCTTTCTGCTGCATTACATCATGCTTATGAGCAGCATGTAGTTATGGATGATTCAGGTAATGCTATAATAGTATGGAGGATGAATGATGGTTCGAATGAAATTGTACAATCATCGTATTCTTCAAATTATGGACATGATGATTGGTCAACTCCTGTTGATCTTTCTGTTGCAGGAAAAGACGCTACAAAACCTCAGATTGCAATGACTGGTTCAGGTAATGCAATTGTTACATGGAAAAGAGTTAATGCCAGCGCTAATACAATAATACACTCAACATATTCTTCAAATTATGGGCAAGATGATTGGTCAACTCCTGTTGATCTTTCTGAAGTAGGGAAAAATGCAGATGAACCTCAGGTAGCTATGGATGATTATGG
>CAYPMA010000058.1:0-9433 GCA_964411685.1 uncultured bacterium | reverse complement strand
CAATGTGGTATGTTTGAAATAAAGTATTAAACAAAGTCTTTCCATAATTCAGTCTTTGTTTTTCACAACTATAAATTGAGTTACATACGGCAAGTTTTCTGTTGTGGAATTCTCTTCCATCAGCAGTACTTAAGGGCAACCCTGCAATATCAAATCTTCAACAAGCGTTAGAAAATATTCAACCAACGCTTGAGAACTTAACACCACATTTAGAACAACTAAATGCGGCTATATCTGAGCTGTTTTAATTTTACAGTCTATTTTTCAATTGTCAAAAGCTATCTAAAAATGCTAGAAATATACTATTAATTAAAAGAGAAAAACAATGTGCGGCATTTTTGGATATATTGGAAAAACCAACAAAATAAAGACATGTATTGATGGCTTAAAACTGCTTGAATACAGAGGTTATGATTCAGCGGGAATTGCTGCATTAAAAAACGGCGAAATATTATCAATAAGAGAAATTGGAAGAATCTCATCTCTAGAGAAGAAAATTAACATAAATGACCTAAATATTGACTCAATAATCGGGCACACAAGATGGGCAACACACGGCGGAGTATCAGTTAGAAACTCTCATCCTCACGTTGATGTAAAATCAAGTTTGGCAATAGTTCATAATGGAATAATAGAAAACTTTGACAAGCTTAAAAAAACTCTGATAAAAAAGGGAGTCAAATTTAAATCAGATACTGACACAGAAGTAATAGCCCAGTTAATATCATATCATTATAAAAAAAATATTATTAAGGCACTTCATAAGACAATTAAACTGCTTAAAGGATCATTTGCAATAGCAGTAATCCACAAAGACTTTCCAAACCATATATTTGCTGTAGCAAGAGACAACCCAATTGTTATTGGATTTAATGATGTTAAAAATGAAAAACTTATAGCTTCAGATGCAAATGCATTTTCTGGGAAAAATTTAAATGTAACCTATTTGGAAAATGATGAGATCGCCGAGCTAAATTATTCACATATAAAGGTATTTAATAACAATTTAGATGAAATACAAAAACCCTATGAAGTTTTTAACAGTGCAGGCAATAGCATTTCTAAAAATGGATTCGAGCATTTCATGCTAAAAGAGATTTTTGAGCAGCCTTTTACTATTGAAAATTCTATGAAAAACCGTTATTCAAAAGAACTTGGAACAGCTAATTTTGAAAATCTTAATATTTCTGAAAAAGTACTCAAATCAACAAAAAATGTATTAATAATTGCATGCGGGACATCATGGCATGCAGGATGTCTTGGAGCTTCATTAATTGAAGAAATGGCAAGGATCCCCTCAGTTTCTGAAATCGCTTCCGAGATAAGGTATAAAAAACCAATTATATCTAAAGATACTTTAGTTATCGCTATCAGTCAATCCGGTGAAACTGCTGATACATTAGCTGCAATAAAAGAGGCAAAGGCAAATGGAGCAAAAATATTAGGAATCTGTAATGTCAATAATTCTACTCTTACAAGAGTTGCTGACAGCTGCATTTTATTAAATGCCGGACCGGAAATAAGCGTATGCTCAACAAAAGCTTTCACATCACAACTTACAGTTTTATCATTATTTTCTCTTTATCTTGCACGCATTAGAAATAAAATGACCAAAGAACAAGGGAAAACATTTATAAAACACCTTAAAAAGATTCCAGAGCATATAAAACTTATATTAAGCAAATCTTATGCAATAGAGAAAATTGCTGAAAAATACAGTAAATATAATGATTTCTTATTCATAGGCAGAAGATACATGCATCATACATGTTTAGAAGCTGCATTAAAATTAAAAGAAATTTCATACTTAAATGCAAATGCATATCCAGCAGGAGAAATAAAACACGGTCCTATAGCGCTTTTAAACAAAAAAATGCCTGTTATAGCTTTTTGCGCTAACAAACAAACATATGAAAAGATCTTAAATAATATTATTGAATCAAAATCAAGGCAATCTCCTGTTTTAGCTTTTGCTCCCTTAGGTTCAGAAAGATTAGATAAAATTGTTGATGATGTAATATATCTTCCCGATACCATAGATGAATTATCTCCTTTTATTTCTTCTGTAGCCGGGCAGCTTTTTGCTTATTACATAGCAGACAAAAGAGGGACAGATATTGATCATCCAAGAAACCTAGCAAAATCAGTAACAGTGGAATAATATGAGCTCTAAATACATATATAAAGGCAGTTTAATAAATTTACGATCAGATGAATATCATGAAATAGTTGAGCATCCTCCTGCAGTAGCTATAATTCCAATAGATAATGATGAAAATATTTTCCTAATAAAGCAGTTCAGAAGAGCTGCAAATAAAACCCTAATAGAGATACCTGCAGGAATAATTGAAAAAAATGAAAGTGAAAAAGAGTGTGCCATAAGAGAATTAAGAGAAGAAATTGGTTTTTTTCCTAATAAACTCCATTCATTGGGAGGTTTTTATCTTTCACCCGGTTTTTGCGATGAGTATTTACATCTTTTTATAGCAGAAGACCTAATAAAAAATCCCCTTCCGCCAGATGATGGAGAAGAGATTGAAATAATGAAGGTTTCTTTGGAAAAAGCCTTAAATTTGATAGACAATAATACAATAATAGACTCAAAGACAATTACGGGAATACTTATGTATTACAATCATTTAAACAATAAAAAAGGCGATAAATGAAAATATTTAAATCTAAGATATTTTATGTGGTTTCATCGATAATTATATTATTAATATTTACAATAGCATTTTTGCCGTCATTCTTTTCAACAAATGCAGGAAAAGGATTATTAAAAAATTATATTGAGAAAAAATACGATGCTTCATTTGATGCATCATATTTAAAGTTAAGATGGTTTGGTCCTCAGGATATTAAAGACCTGTCATTTAAAAATAGTGATGTGTCAATAAAAGCTGAATCGATACACATAAAAATCCCTTTATTGTCATTCATTAAAGTTCAAGATTTAACTTACAACACCCTGTTTAACATGGATGCAAAGACAGATATAAAAAATGCAAGCATAAGCATACATGATATCTACATATCTAAAATAAACGCAAAAATACTTCAGGAAATCGGAATAGCTAATTTAAATATATCTGCAAACGTACAGCAAAAAGACATAAACGGTTTCTTCTCTTTAAAATCACAATTAAAAGAAAACAGCATGTCATTTGACTTGTATGGTAACGACATTCCTGCGAGCGCAGTAAATTACATTTTCAAGGATAAAACAAAGATTAATATAGAAAATATATTAGGAAATAAATTTGATTTAACAGCTAAAACAACATTAACAAATAATAATGGACCAATAAATATCTCTTTAAGTTCTCAAAAAATAAAAGCTGATGCTAATCTAAAGCTTTATAATGAAATGCTATATTTAAACTCTGATTTTATATCTACAATACTTTTAACTAAGGATATGTCCAATTTACTGACTGGACATGAGTTTTATGCAAATAATCCAATGTATCTAAAAATTTATAAGGAAGGTTTCTCAATTCCTTTTAATGACGCCTTTAATATTAAAGATATTGTAATAGAAAAAGCTGTTTTAGATGCAGGACAAATAACAGCTAAAAATATTGGATCATTACTGTCTATAATAGGATTTTTATCTAATAATATATCTATAACAGGAAATAGCATTGACTTGTGGCTTTCCCCTCTTTACTTCAAAATGAAAGACGGCATAATCGACGCGGACAGAATGGACTTTTTAATTAACAACCAATTACATCTTTGCCTATGGGGACTTATTGATGTAATACGAGAAAATATCAAGATGAAGCTTGGAATAACTTCCCAGGCATTATCAAAAGCTTTTGGAATTGATGGGCTTGATGAGAATTTTGTGATTCCAATACCTATGAAAGGTTCATTTAATAATATTAAATTTGATACTAAAAAAGCCTCTCAAAAAATTGCGGCTCTGATCGCTGCTAAGGAAGCAAAAGCACATATAGATCCATTTTTAGGCGGCGTTATAGATGTTTTACAGAATAGCGATAAAAACAAAAACATCCCTCCTCCGCACAAACCATTTCCATGGGAAGGAAAAGTAAACTTATATAATGATCAAAAAACTAAAAGAACCCAAAAAGATATTTTTGAGTTCTTAAAATAATTTATGCGATTGTTATATCCTTTGAAAGATATACATCTTGAATAGCATTTAAAAGCTCAATGCCGTCTTTCATAGGTTTTTGGAAAGCTTTTCTTCCGGAAATAAGTCCCATTCCACCTGCTCTTTTATTTATGACAGCTGTTTTAACTGCTTGAGCTAAATCATTTTTTCCTGAAGGACCGCCTGAATTAATAAGGCCTACTCTTCCCATATAGCAGTTTGCAATCTGATATCTTGTCAAAT
Source organism: uncultured bacterium (assembly GCA_964411685.1). Classification (GTDB taxonomy): domain Bacteria; phylum Chlamydiota; class Chlamydiia; order Chlamydiales; family SM23-39; genus CAYPMA01. Next base: position 5,067 of record CAYPMA010000058.1, on the reverse strand, counting down.
CTATTGGATTATCTGAAGATAGTTTTGTATACATTTCTTCTTTAAATTTTCCAAATTTTATTGCCTTAAAGCCGCCATTGTTTGTAGGGAGTTTTTGTTTTATTATATCTGCCTGAATAGTTGCCCCTAGATGGTTTGCCTGACCTGTTAAATCAGCAGAAGCATGATAATCAATGTCATTTACTTTAAAGTTCTCATTTCTTAAATAACACCATAATATTGTTCCCATTCCCAAATCGTGGGCTATTTCAAACGCCTTGCTTACTTCAACTATTTGCCTTCTGCTTTCACTTGAACCAAAATAAATAGTCGCTCCAACAGCAGTACATCCCATGTCGTAAGCCTGCCTCATAGATGCAAACATCACCTGATCATATGTATTTGGATAAGAGAGAAGCTCATTATGGTTAAATTTCAATATTAAAGGAATTTTATGAGCATATTTTCTTGCCACTATTCCTAAGACACCAGATGTAGTTGCTACAGCATTACAGCCGCCTTCTATTGCAAGCTTAATAATATTTTCAGGATCAAAATATTCTGGATTAGGGGCAAAAGAAGCTCCTGCAGAATGTTCTATGCCTTGGTCAACAGGAAGTACTGAAACATAACCGGTTCTTTTTAATCTTCCATGAGTAAATATATACTCTAAATTTCTTAAAGTTCTAATATTTCTATCTGATTGAGATAAAATATTATCGACCCAATGCTCCTCTGGGATGTGAATCATATCTTTTGGAATAGTCTTACATTTATGATTTAACAATGATTCAGCTTCATCACCGAGAAGTTGTTCAATATTATGTTTTGCCATATTTTAATCTCCTAATTAAATAATTTTTGCTAATTATATCCTTTTTACTATTTTTCTGAAGTATTGACTTATTTTTTCCAAAACATTTGTATCTGTTCGAATGTTTTTCCTTTTGTTTCCGGCACTTTTTTATAAACAAACCAAATAGCAAAAAGCCCTATTATTGCATATAATAAAAACGTTCCTCCAACACCGAAGAAGGATAATAATGATAAAAATGTTAAAGATACAAAATAATTAAACACCCAGTTTGCAAAGGTAGCTATTCCCATAGCTCTTCCTCTTATGCCTGCAGGATATATTTCAGAAATTATCAACCATGCTATTGGCCCTATACTAATTGCAAAAAATGCTACATAAAACATCAAACTAACAACTGAAGCTGTATCATCTGAAGTAGTTTTAGTCAAAATACAATAGGCTAAAGTTCCAAGGCTTAATACCATACCTGAAAGGCCTATCAATAATAAAGGCTTCCTTCCTACAATATCGATTATCCATATAGCGATTATAGTCATTATGAAATTTACGGCTCCTAGTCCCATAGTTGCTAAAATTGCAATTGATGCTGACTCAAATCCTGCAAACTGAAATATTCTAGGAGCATAATATATTATTGTATTTATACCTGTTATCTGCTGGAAAATACTTATACCTATTCCAACTAATAATGCCGGCCTTATTGATTTCTCAAAAAGATGGCTCCATTTTACTATTTCTTCCGAACCTTCTTTTTCTTCTAAAATCACATCGGTATCATCTGCTTTTGTTCTATGAACTTTTCTTAATATCTTTTCTGCTTTATGCCTTCTTCCCTTTCCTGCAAGCCATGTTGGTGTTTCAGGTATAAAAAATAGGCCTAATAAAAAGATTGCAGTTGGAATAAATGAAAATGCAAACATTTCTCTCCAATCTTTTATTTCTGAGAAGAAATAATCAATTCCATATGACAATAAAATACCAAATGTAATAGCTAGCTGGTTTATAGATACTAAAGCTCCTCTATGCTCTGTTGGAGCCATTTCAGAAATATACAATGGAGCGGTAAGTGATGCGATTCCTATTCCGATACCTACTATAAATCTTCCTATTAACAATTGCGAAAAACTGTTTGCAATGCATAAAAATATAGTTCCTATGATGAATAAAAAGGCACATACAAACAAAGAATTTTTCCTTCCTATGTTATCAGTTATTAATCCACCCAAAATTGCCCCTAAAAGAGCACCTACTAAAAGTGTGCTTACAATTATTTCTTCCTGGAAAAATGTAAAGTTCATTTGTTCAGAAATAAATAATATAGCACCAGATATTACACTACTATGATATCCGAACAAAAGGCCTGCAAAAGCAGCTATTACTGAAACAAATATTGAATATCCCGAAATAGAACTTTTTTTTCTCATATTATCTATCTCCAAATGCATTTATTATAATGCATAAGTGAACACCATTTTAAAATTGTCTTCAACAAGATTATTAAAAAAATTTATGTATTATCTTCTCAAAGATAATTCAGCATTAACAATCATTTTCACTAACTGGAAGCAATAAATTAAGATTAGAACTAATCTTGAATTCCTAATTGTTTTATTAACTTTTTATACTATTGAGCCTACTAAGTCGATATCTGAGGAATCAGATATTTTCACTTTACATAAAGAACCAAAATATGAAGCTTTTTCTATATTATTAATTATTATAACATTATCTATATCTGGAGCTTGTCTTTGGGATCGTGCAATTAATAATAAATTTGATTCTGGATGATATGAATCAATTATCGCTTCAACTTCTTTATTAATTAAACTCTTATTTATATCATTTATAATTTCTTTTTGTTTTGATGCTAAAATATTAAATCTTTTCTGCTTTATTTTCTCGGGGATCTGATTTTTTAAATCATATGCAGAAGTATTCTTTTCTCTTGAATATTGAAATATTCCCACATGATCTAATTTGTAATCACTTACAAATGACAATAATTCATTAAACTGTTCATCTGTTTCATTAGGATATCCTACTATAATACTTGTCCTTATGGCAATATTAGGTATATTTTCCTTAAATCTTTCAATAGTGTTTATTATTTTCTTTTTATTAACAGACCTTCTCATAGAAGATAATATTTCGTCATTAATATGCTGAATAGGCATATCCACATATGGACATAATCTCTTATCTGATTTCATTATTTCTATTAATTCATCTGATATATCATCCGGATAAACATACATAAGCCTAAGCCAAAAATTCTGTTTTCTAGATAAAAGCGCTTTAATTAATTTCTCAAGGGCCCTTTTGTCGCTTCTATCTTTACCATAATCTGTAAGATCCTGTGCTATAAGAATAATCTCAAAGACGCCTTTTGATAATAGATAATCGAATTCTTTTTCTATGTTTTCTTGTGACTTACTAATTAAAGGGCCTTTTATCTTAGGAATTAAGCAATAGGAACAATTTTTTCTGCATCCTTCAGCTATTTTAATATAAGCATAGTGGTTTAGAGTTATTTGCATCCTTTTCTCAAAAGTTGAAGGAATATAACTTTTCTTATTAGAAATAATCTCTTTTTTATCTTCTTCAAAAGACAAAAGGATCTTATCAATATCCCCTGCGCCTAAATAACAATGAATATCTTTAAACTTTTTTTCTAAAATATCTTTATGGGACTGTACCATGCATCCTGTAGCTATAACTTTTGAAGATGGTTTTTTATTTAAGAACACCTCCTCAAAACAATCCATGGCCTCATCTCTTGCAGCTTTTAAAAATGAACATGTATTAATTATTATAAAATCAGCATCGCTGATATTATCTGTTAAGGAATATCCTTTCTCAGTGATTTTTGATAGGATGATTTCACTGTCTACAAGGTTCCTTGGGCATCCAAGAGATATAAAATATATTTTATTATTCTTCATATAGTTAAATATTTAATGTGAAAAATAATAATACTTTTTGGAATAAAATACCACTGTCATTATATAGTCTTGCTAAAGAGAAAGAGTCATAGTTACATGACAAAATACTTATTAAAAAAATTTATACTACTGTTCTTTTCATTATTTACTATTTGTACGATTACCTTTTTTTTAATGAAAATGATTCCTGGAGATCCTTTTACCCAGGACAAGATTATTCCTGAAGAAATAATGAAATCATTATATGAATATTATGGATTGGACAAACCCTTATATGTTCAATACTTAAAGACTATAAAAGGGTTTTTAACATTTGATTTTGGACATTCATTAATATTTCATGGTAGAGATGTAAATCAAATAATAAAAACAGGCTTTCCAATATCTTTTGTGCTTGGAATGCAGGCAATGATGATATCTCTGTTCTTTGGAGTTATTTTTGGAAGTATTTCATCCTTTTTTAGAGGTAAATGGCAGGACAGGTCATTTTCATTGCTTACAAGCTTATGCATATGTATACCGGGGTTTTTATTAGCTACTATCTTACAGTATTTTTTAGCTGTAAAATTACACCTATTTCCCATAGCACGATTTCAAAGCTTTTCACACTCAGTGCTTCCTTCAATTGCATTAGCGGCCATGCCGTGTGCCTATATTGCAAGGCTTATAAGGTCAAATATGATCAATGTCATGCAAAAGGATTATATAAAAACTGCCTATGCTAAGGGGTTGAGCTCATTTCATGTAGTTTTACATCATGCAGTAAGGAACAGCATACTTCCTGTGATAAGTTATCTTGGTCCTACACTGGCACAAATAATAACGGGAAGTTTTGTAATCGAAAAAATATTTGCAATCCCGGGACTTGGCAATTGGCTTATATCTAGTATTGAAGCTAGAGACTATCCAATAATTATGGGAATATGCATTTTCTACAGTTCAATATTAATGATAATCATTTTCCTTACAGATATTTTATATGCGTTAATAGACCCTCAAATAAAACAAAGGATATTAAGATGAGATCAAATATCCTTAATAGGCAAGCAATAGTGGGAATAATATTATTATCAGTAATAGTATTGGGCGCCATATTTTTCCCGATATTCTCCTCTTATTCTTATGATGAGATACATCTTGATATAAAAAACTCAATGCCTTCTTTTAATCATATTTTCGGAACAGACGAACTTGGAAGGGACATGTTTGTAAGATGCTGGTGGGGAGCTAGAATTTCAATATTCATAGGGTTTTCTGCTGCTATCATTGATCTTGTAATTGGAGTTGTTTGGGGAGTGATATCAGGGTTTATAGGCGGAAAAACTGATA
>CAYPMA010000057.1:0-9489 GCA_964411685.1 uncultured bacterium | reverse complement strand
CAAGAAATTAAACGATGAAGTAGGTGTTGCATGAAAAAGAAATATCTATCAATTGCTTTTTTAGGGTGTGCATTTTTTATGATGAATTTTACACCTGTTAAAAAACCACCTAGTAAATTTCTTAAATTTAATAAAGATAAAACAGAAACGGCATGTGTTCAAAAAAAAGACAATGAACATATTGAGGTATTATTGCTTTTAGCTCTGCCTGCCTCTGGGAAGTCTGAAGCGAGGAAATTTTTAGACACAATAAAAGAAGAGGAAAGATTAGAAAAATTTAAAATTGGAAATATGGTTCAGCTTGATGATTTCCCATATGTTTTTATGATGAGGCGTATAAGCGAAGAACTTGAAAACCTGGGTTATAATGGAGCTTATTATCGTTCTAACGTTCTTCCATTGATTGATCCCAATGATTGGGGTGCTTTGATTTACTTATTAAATGAAGATTATGAAGATATTATAAATAATAATAAGACTCATCCAGTATCTGCTTCAGAGTGGCTGTTTGAAAGATTAGATGTCGCAAGAGAAAAAAATGGCCAAGAGCCAATACTCTCAAAATTGCCAAAAAAAATAAGGAAAATTCTATCAAAGAAATTAGAAAAAGAATCTCAAAATATACTTAATGACAAAATTCATGAAATCAGCCTTTATGAAAAACCAGGCAAAAAAACTATTATAATAGAATTTTCTAGAGGTGGGGCTGATGGTTCTTCGATGCCGTTGCCAGAACCATATGGATATAGATATTCTCTTCCTAAATTAAACAAGGCCATTTTGAAAAAAGCTTCAATATTATATATCAATGTATCACAAGAGCAGTCTTTCGATAAAAATGAAAAAAGAGCAGATCCTAATAAGCCTGGATCAATCATGAACCACTATGTTCCAAAATTAGTTATGTATAATGATTATGGATGTGATGATATAAACTGGATGATGGACAATTCGGACAGGAAAAATTTTATATATGTAATAAAAAACGAGGATCAAAAATATTATATTCCAATAAGTATTTTAGAGAATATGACTGATGATACTTCTTTTATTCATAAAGATGAGTCATTATGGAAAAAAGAAAGTATTGATAAGTTTCATAAATCATTGAAAGATTCTTTAGAGGGTCTTTCTTCTTGCGAAGAATAATTTTAAATTTTTTTTTATAGAAGCAAAATCAAAAATGTTTAATTATTGTTGGGAAACATTTTTGGGAAATGAAATATGAGTGCAAAACGTATTATTTTTGCTACAATAATTATTTGGATTGTAGTTACTTTTATAAGAGCTTTAACATGTGGCTGGTTATTTGTCTGGGTGTATCAGATACCTCCAGATATTTGGATTGAACCTATTGAAATGGTAAAAGCTGATAGGTTGATTGGGTCAAATGTTCTTGGAATAATAAATGCATTTATTTTCGTTATGGTTTATTCAATAATTTACAAGGGCATTCCTTATAAAGGGGTAAGAAAAGGTATAATTTACGGCCTTCTATTATGGCTTGTTAATTCCTTTACAATATTTGCCTCAATGCCTTTTTATATGAACATATCTGCTACAGTTGTTATTTATTGGATAATTCAGTCTTTGGTTATTAATGTAATAATCGGAGCAATAATTGGAGCTATATGTAAAAAACACGAATAATTAATAATATTTATATTGATTATAATGGGGTTTTTGATACAATTTTCTGTTGCTTTAAAAGAATTAATTAACAAGCTTTGTGAGTTTGTTATTGTTTATTTTGAATTTTTTAATTATATTTTAGGATGATTTATGGCAGGTCCAGTTCGTTTTATTGGTGAATCAGATTCGTCTATTAATGGTTCTGGTAATTTACATGTGACATCACAAGTAAATGAATCTATTCAATATTTAAATCAACATGTTTATTCAAAACAGAAATTTGATTTTTTATTTTGTTTGTCAACCATCTCTAAAATTATACAAGGAGAGGCAAATGATTCTGATCTTGAAAAATTTAAAGAGCAATTCAAAATTTTAGGACAACACGTTGACTCTGCTAAAAATGACTTGCCACTTCTTTTTAATGATGATAGGCATAGTGAAATTATAGAATCTGTCAAGTTGCAAGATGGTAATAAGGTTCATGAAGCTATAAAGAAAGAAATCGAATTAATGAAAGATGATTGGAGCATATATTTGTTATTGAATGCAATTTTGGATTGTGAAATATCAAAAGGTCTAAAGCCAGATGAAATAACTGATCTTTCAAAACCTGTATTTGAAGCTGCAAATAAATTATCAGCCTCTTTTATATCTATATTAACAAGCACAGATAGGAAAAGTGAGTTTACTTATAGACTTTGTGAATTTGATAAAAGCTGGCAATTATATCGTGAAAAAACCAATGAATATTGGAATGTATTATCAAATAAAACTGAAGAAGAATATTCAAATCAACAAGCGTTCATTAAGAGATTAATTGACAACCAGACGAAAGCACTTGAAAGACATAGAAGCAAAGGAAAAGAAAGAGCTGATACCAGGGCTGATGATGCAGTAATTGGAGAACCAGCACAAAAAACAAAAAGTGACCCTAGTCATACAGATTCAGAAATAGAAAGAATTTTATTACCTGGTGGAAGAGAACTTTCAATTGTACCGGAACATGTAAGCAAGAGCATTCAATATTTGATAATGCATTTATATGATCATGATAGAGGTGCTTTTAACTTTTTATGTTGTTATAGTAATTTTTCTAAAATTTCTATTTATTATGGACAAGAAGTAAAAGATCAAAGTCTTGATTATTTAAAAGAGCAATTTAATACTTTAGGAATGTATATTGGTTTTCTTTTAAGTGGAGATCGTAGACCTGTAAGAATTGAAAAAATAGGATCATTTGATGAAGGTAACGAAATTCATAAAATTGTAGAAAGAGAAATCAATTTATTGAAAGATGATTGGAGTCTATATTTGTTGCTGAATGCAATTTTAATTTATGAATTCTCAAAAAATGTACCACAGGATGAAATAACTGATCTTTCAAAACCTGTATTTGCAGCTGCTTCTGAATTAGTTGAATCATTTAGAGTTTTACTAGTAGGTTTAGATGGAGAACAAGACTATAAAGGAATTATTGTAGAATTTGATAAGTGCTGGCGTTTATATCGTGAAAAAATAAATGAATATTGGAATGCATTATCAAATAAAACCCAGGAAGAATATGAAGTTCAACAAGCATTCATTACTGGTTTAATTGAAAACTATTCTAAAAATTTTCAAAAATCTCTTGAAAGAGGAAAAACCAAAGAAGGTAAGCCTGGTGGAGCATCAGAAAAAGATCAAGTATATGCTTTTGAGCTTATGAAAGGTTTTTTATTGCAAAAAAATATAATTACTTTTGAAAAGGATGATGAAGATTTAGCTTTAAATCTTTGTGTTGCATTATATTTATTCATGAAATCTTCTTTAAAAGATAAATTCCTCGATACTAAAATTTTATCATCTCTATCTGATGTTAAGGATAATCATGAAGATTATTTGACTATATTAACATTATTAAGATTTTTATCAGAAAGCAATGTTGATTTTAATGCATTTAAAAATCCAGAAACTGTTCAGAAAATTTTTAATTGTGAAAGTGAGGATTTAATTGCTTGTAAACATATTATAACTGAACTTTCTTTAGAAGGTAGACTTGATAGTCTTTTAACACTTTTCTTTGAGAGATTTGTTAATAATAAGACGGATGAAGAAATGATGGTATTGTTTGCTGATGACAGATTTAAAAATTTGGATACAGCTTATAATTTTATTCTTTCTTTAGCAGCACAGGCAAAACCATCCTTTGTGAAATTTTTACGCATTGAATAATTTTAATTTTTTATAAGGATATTTGAATTATTTTCTTGAATGATTAAAAAAAAGATTCACAAAAAATCCCTTTTTAGAATAAATAAAAAAGCTTTGGAGTAATATTATGAGATGTCCGTTTTGTAATCATGATGATTCAAAAGTAACTGATTCTAGGATTAGCATTGATACAAATGCAATCAGAAGAAGAAGGGAATGTTTGAAATGTTCTAATAGATTTACAACATTTGAAATGTTGGATTTAACATTGCAGGTAAAAAAAAGAAATGGAACATATGAAGATTATAATCAGGATAAGCTTTTAAAAGGGCTGCAGGCAGCTTCATTTCACTCTAAAATAAGTCATGATCAGGTAAGGGCTATAGTAAATCAAATAACAGCAGAACTATTAGCAAAACAGATAAGGGAGATTACTTCGCAGGAATTAGGAGATATTGTAATGCAGCATTTGAAACGCATCGATGTTGTTGCATATATTCGTTTTGCATGTGTATATAAAAGATTTAAGCATATTGATGATCTGGTGGAAGCATTGAAAACAATAATACCAAAAGATGAAATAAACAAATTAAAAAATGAGGATAATGAATATGGCGTTGAAAAAAACAGAAGTTGAAAAATTTAAGAAAAAATTAGAATTTATGAAGGAACAGATATCAAAATCTATCGTTGGAACATCTGAAGAAGTAAAAGAATCTGAAGAATCAAGGGGTTATTCACAACATCAGGCTGATGAGGGCACAGATGATTTTGGCAAAACAATAAGTTTAGAAGTAACAAATAAAGAGTTCTCAATATTAAAGCAGATAAATAGGGCCCTTCAGAAAATAGAAGAAGGGACATATGGAATCTGTGATATTTCAGGAAAAGAAATTCCTAAAGCTAGATTAGAAGCAATACCTTATGCTACTATGACAGTAGAAGCACAAGATAAGTATGAAAAAGGATTACTGTAATATTAGAAAATGGCTGTTATTTTTAGCTTTTTTCGTTTTTTTTATAACAATTGATATTTTATTAAAAAAATATACTATTGATCATATACCTCCATTGAGCTGGAAATATCCAGAATTTCCATATGGGGGTATAAAAATACTTAAAGATTTTTTCGGTATAAGTTTCTGTTTAACAAATGTTACAAATACCGGAGCGGCCTGGGGCTTATTTTCAAAATATACTAATATATTGATAGTTTTTAGGGTAATAATTGCATTAGGCATACTTTCCTATATAATCTTTTTTAGTAAAGATAAGATAAAGGATTTCCCATTGTTTATAATTTTTACCGGTGCTGTTGGGAATATTTTAGACTATATTTTTTACGGATCAGTAGTAGATATGTTCTTATTCAATTTTTGGGGATATGTCTTTCCTATTTTTAATATTGCAGATACACTTGTAACAATTGGAATTATTTATTTTATATTAGTGGGCTTTCCATGGAAAAAAAAGAAAAGATCGTAATTGAAGTAATTGCAATAGGAAAAGAATTAATTAAAGGGGATGTAATTAATTCAAATGCTTCTAATATAAGCAAAAAATTGTTTGAAAATGGGTATATAACTTCCAAACATATTTCAATATCAGATGATCCAATAGAAATTGAAAAGACACTTCATGAATCATGTAAAAGATCTCATATTGTTATTACAACAGGCGGATTAGGGCCTACACTAGATGATATTACTAAAAAAACTTTGAGAAAGATCTTTGACAAAAAGCTTGTTTTTTCCAAGGAAATAGAAAACGATTTGAAAAAAAGATATAAAAATCTTTCTTCAATACATGACCAGTCATATGTTTTATCAGATACTGAAGTTTTAAAAAATGAAATTGGAACAGCTTCAGGCTTCATCATTAAAGATGAGGCAACAGTAATAGTTTTGCCAGGAGTTCCTTCGGAAATGATGCATATGTTTGATAAATATGTTATCAAATATATAAAAAAACATTTTCCTAAAAATAAAAATGTTTTTAGAAAAATGCTGTCAATTGCCCTTGTGTCAGAAACTGCGATTAATGAAATATTAGAGAAATATCATAATGATGATATAGATATTGGTATATATCCGTCCTACGGAGTTGTTAGGGTAGATATTTCTTCTGAAAATGAAAAAATAATAGATAAATGTCTAGGTGAATTGAATGAGAAATTTTCAAATAAGTTACTTCCACCAAATATTCATACTTTAGAAGAAGCCATAAAGCATGAATTAATAAAAAATAAAAAGACACTGTCTACTGCCGAGTCATGCACAGGAGGTGCTATATCAAAGGCTTTAACATCTGTTCCCGGGGCATCAGGGTTTTTTATTGGGTCAATAGTTTCATATTCAAACGAAATGAAAGAAAACATTTTAAAAGTTAATAAATCTACTTTAAAAGATAAAGGGGCTGTAAGCATTGAAACTGTAACTGAAATGGCAAAAAACGTATCAGATATTACAAATTCCGATTATTCAATAGCTGTTTCAGGTATCGCAGGACCAGAAGGCGGAACTGAAAATAAACCGGTCGGAGAGGTATTTATTGCTGTATATGAAAAAGATAATGAAATTGATGCGGGTAAAATACAAGCTCATGGAGATAGGAATAATATAATCCGATATACTGTTAATATTTCTATGGCGATTATATTTTTAAGAATATCAAAAAAACAAAAGTACTTTATAAAATGAATGATACATATTTTCTTATAGATTCAGGTGACGGGAAGAAATTAGAGCAATTTTCCAAATATAGGCTTATCAGGCCCTCATCAAGTGCTGTCTGGGATAAACATCTGTCCGATCATGAATGGGACAAAGCAGACGCTATATTTGAGAGAAAAGAGGGTGAAAAATGGTCGTATACAAAAAAATTACCATCTTCATGGGAAGTTATTTTAGATAATATTAAGTTTAAGATTTCACTTACAGATTTTGGTCATTTGGGAGTTTTCCCAGAACATATGCCATTATGGAAATGGTCAAGGAAAAAAGTAAGCGGCAAAAAGGATTTAAACATTCTTAACTTATTTGCATATTCTGGAGGGGCCACTATGGCCTTAGCTCAGGAAGGAGCTAAAGTATGTCATTTGGATGCATCAAGGCCTATGGTTTCTTGGGCAAGAGAAAACGCTAAATTGAATAATTTAGATAATAAGCCCATTAGGTGGATAGTAGATGATGTCTTTAAATTCTTAAAAAGAGAAGTAAAACGAAATGTTAGATATGATGGCATAATTTTAGATCCTCCAACCTTTGGAAGGGGAACAAAAAATGAAATCTTTAAAATTGAAAATGATATTGTTGAGTTATTGAAGTTATGTAAAGATCTAATGACAAAAAAACCTCTTTTTTTGATTCTTTCATGCCATACACCCGGTTTTTCTTCTTTAGTTTTGAAAAATCTCTTATCTCAGATCATGAAGGATGATAATATCATCTCTCATGAAATGAAAATTGATTCTAAAGAATCTTTTTCTTTACCAAGCGGAAATGTAGCTATTTGGGAAAGAAAATGAAAAAAATAACAAGCTCATCAAATCCAAATGTTAAACAAGTAATAAAATTGAGAAATCGAAATAAAAGGGATAAGTCAAAATTATTTTTGATTGAAGGATATAGGGAAATTTTAAGGGCTTACGAGTCTAAGGTTGATTTTGTTCAACTTTTTATCTGCCCTGAATTCTTTTTAAAAGAAAATGAGGAAAAACTGATAGATAAAATCAAAAGTAATGCATTAGTTAACTTATGTACTCAAAGCGTATTTCAAAAGATTTCATATCGTGACAGGCCGGATGGCCTTTTAGCTATTGCAAAGCAAATAGATACCTCATTTGAAAAATTTAAAAAAATATTTAAAAAATTTAAAAATCCATTTTTTTTAATAGCAGAAGGCATAGAAAAACCTGGAAACTTAGGAACAATATTGCGTTCATGCGATAGTGCTGGAGTTGATTGCTGCATTGTTTGCGATCCCTGTACAGATATTTTTAACCCTAATGTTGTTCGGGCAAGCATAGGAACTCTATTTTCTAAGCCTGTTTTCTTAGCTTCTTCAGATGAAATGATCACTTTTCTTAAGGATCATAAAATAAAGATTATTTCAGCGACACCACATGCAGAAAAATATTATACTGAGGTGGATTTAAAAGGTCCTATCGCAATAGTAGTAGGAACGGAACAATACGGTCTGTCTGATATGTGGATGAAAAACTGTGACCTGCAGGTTAAAATACCCCAGAAAGGCATCGCAGACTCATTAAATGTAGCTACAGCAGCAACAATTTTATTATATGAAGCACTTAGACAAAGATAGAATACTTTTTTTGGACAATCATTTATTTGTTGTAAATAAATGGGCTGGAATTTTGACTCAGCCAAATTATGGCATGAAGGAAAATATGCAGCATTATGCAATGGAGTATTTAAAAAGTACATTTCATAAGAAAAAAGTTTTTTTACATGCAATTCACAGACTAGACAAACAAGTTAGCGGAATAGTTATTTTTGCAAGGACCTCAAAAGCATTGTCAAGGATGCAAAATGAGATAAGAAATAAAAATATTAAGAAAATTTATTATGGAATAGTTCATGGTATAATTAATCCCAAAGAAGCAGAGCTTATACATTTTCTAAAACATGGATCACATAAATCTTTACTTGTTGATAAACATGATAAAGACGCAAAAGAAGCTCATTTGAATTATAAAGTAATTGAAGAAAAAAATAATTATTCATATTTAGAAATTCATTTACATACAGGAAGATATCATCAAATAAGATCTCAATTATCATTTATCGGCCATCCAATAGTCGGGGATAAAAAGTATGGAAGTGAATTTGATTTTGATAAAATATTTCTTCATCACGGTAAGTCGGAATTTATTCACCCGGTTTCAAAAGAGTTAATTTCAATTGAATGTAAGCCTGATTTTTCAATTGATGATCTTAATTAGTTAACAATAAAGCAATCTAAAAAATATTCATAAGAAGTTATAAGTCATACCGGCCCTCAGCATATTATTTTTTTTGAGAAAGAGGAAGGATGATTCCAACGAACCTAAAGTCCTGAGATTTTCATGTGGATATCTTAGGTACATCACTAACCAAAAATTGTTAATTTCTGAAGGATTAAAATACCTAGACAGGTGGGAAAAACAACGATAGCATTACAAATAGAAAAAAAAATAAAGGTTCCTTTTCATTACATTTCTGCTGATACCGTTGCTTTGGAAGATTTATCATGGATACAAATTCAGTGGGATATCGCTAGACGTAAAATTGCAAGGTAAAAGCAGGGGTTATTAATTATTGACGAGATACAGAAAATTCCTCATTGGTCAGAAGTTATTAAAAAATTATGGGATGAAGACAGTAAAAATAAACTTAATTTAAAAGTGATATTATTGGGTTCATTCCCATGGCTAATGCAAAAAGGACTTCAGGAAAGCTTAGCTGGACGTTTTGAAATTATTCCTGTCACTCACTGGAGTTATGAGGAAATGAAAGATTTTTTTGGATGGGATTTAAATCAATATATATATTTTGGGGGATATCCTGGGCCTGTTGCATTTGCTAATACAAAAGAACAGTCCAGATGGTTAAATTATATAAATGATTCATTAATCGAAACAACTATATTCAGAGATATTTTATT
>CAYPMA010000056.1:0-9647 GCA_964411685.1 uncultured bacterium | reverse complement strand
GCCGAACTTCATCATGAGGATCGCCAGGGAGAAGAAAACACAGGCGGTGCCAGCAACGTAACTACAAAAAGTTATGAATATAGAGATGTCGGAATGAAGTTAACTATAACCCCATTCTTAGGCAATGCTGACGTAATCTCATTATCTATTGATTTAGACAATACATCTGAATTATCAGGATCAAATGATACTAATGGAATAACAACCTCTAAGACATCAATGAACACAACAGTAACTATCCCAAACAAGAACTTTTTGATATTAAGCGGAATGGTTACAGAAAACAAACAAAGATCAAAATCCGGCATTCCATGTTTAGGAGGAATACCCTGGGTTGGAGCAGCTTTTTCTACAACAAATAGAACTAATGTAAAAGATAACATGGTTATCTTTATCAGGCCTCACATAATCAATTCATTTAAAGATATTGTTTCCATATCTGAACAGCAAGACATATTGTTTAGAGAAAACACCGGCTCTCCATCTTTAGAAAGAGATTATGAAGAAGCAGAAGAATTTGTAAAACCGTTTGAAAATGAATAGAAAATTAATAATATTATTATTTTTGCTATCAAGCTGTTATCATGTATCAGACAAGATACAGCCTCAAATCAACTATTCATTTGAAGACAGTTATTTGAAAAATCTTTCTCCTTCCTTTCCTTCTTTAACAGCATCAGAAATACAAAAAGATTGGGGAAAAGAATATTTAATAGCAGAACATTTTGCAAAGGATTTAGATCTTTATAGAGCAATCTCTACTTTTAGAAGAGCAGAGATCCTAGCTCCTGAAAGAAGTGTTAGAAAAACAGAAATTCAATATTACATATTATTCTGCTATTACTTGGCAAAACGATATGATGATGCAATATACTTTTTTGAACATAGCGACCTTTCACGGGTTGATGAAACATTTTCATCTTTCCATGATCTTTTAGTAATATTATATGACTGCTATAATAGGAATAAGGATTATGAAAAAATTAAAAAAACATTAGATATAATACAAAAAAATTACCCGGAAACTGCTAAAAAACTTCAATTGTCCACAATATTATTTGAAGCGAACATTGATAATATAAAAATGTTATCTGACAGTAATTTAGTTAATGTTGATTTGAAGCCGCTTATTAATGAGTATGAAGCACAAAAAAAGTCTGTCTCAAAAGCTCAATTTTTAAATATTATACCAGGAATGGGATACTTATACTTAGGCCAGAAAAGATCTGCATTAACTTCATTTTTAATTAATGGACTTTTTATTTTTGCGGCCTATGAATTTTTTCATAATGGATATGTCGCTGCAGGAATAATAACTACAGGGTTTGAAGCCGGGTGGTATTTTGGGGGAATTTACGGAGCTGGCCTTGAAGCAAAATACTATAATGAAAGAACATATGAACAATTGGCAAGTAAAACAATGAACGATAAGGCCCTTTTTCCAATATTTATGTTAAAATACTCATTTTGATTATGAAAAAATTATCAATCATTTTTATTTTATTAATATCTGTGTCTCATACAAACCCGGGATATCATGAACCTTGGGGAAAAGATAAGGAAGTATGTTCATATAATAATACTAAAGATATTAATAACGAAAATATCTCCTCAAAAGTTGCGAATGGAGTCATCTCCTTTTATCAAAATGTAATTTCACCTGCTAATGCACCCAAAAGCGCTTTCAGGCCCACCAGTTCAAGATATATGCAGCTTGCAATAAAGCGTTATGGCTTTATTAAGGGATATCTTATGGGATGTGACAGGCTTATAAGGGAAAATGATGATAAATGGGTTTACAGGACCATTGAAATTGATAATAAAAAATATAAGTTCGACCCTGCCTTTACAGAAAAATACTCAAGGTAATTTATTTATTAATTCTTCAGCAAATTGATATGCTTCCCATGTTGATAGCTGAGGATTTGTCTCATCTGTTAAAAATAATCTATCCTGTCCTAGAGCAGTTACAACATGAGTCTTTTGAAGGGTTTTCCAAACTTCTTTTGTAAGGCCGCTTATCAATAATATTTTATTCCTTTTCTTCAAATATTCATTTAATTGCATAATCGCAAAACATATAGAAGCATCCACATGATAAATTGAATTAAGCTTTAAAATTATTGCGTCAACATAGGGATCTTCAGCAATTGAAATCATTGCCTCCTGAAGAAAATCTACAGCAGCAAAAAAAAGCTCTCCGCCAATTCCTATTATTCTAATTTTTCTATGAACTAAAAATTTGGACGATACTACTTTTAATCTTCCTGCCTGATTAAATGCGTATTCAACAAAATATGGCTCGTATGCTTTTTTCAAGAAAAAAACTATAGAAATAATTATTCCTATATAAAAAGCAATTTCAAGGCTAAACACAAGACATGAGAGCATTGTGATGAAAAATACTAATGCATCTCCTTTTGTTGCCTTTAAACATAATTTAATGCTTTTTATATCGACGATTTTAGGGATTATTACAAATAAAATAGCAGATAATGCAACAAGAGGGATAAATTGTATTAAAGGCCATCCCACTAATGTCAATATCAATACAATAAGACCGCTCATAACTGCTGAAAATCTTGTTTTTGCATATGAATGATAATTAAGCCAGCTCCTTGAAATACTTCCAGAAGCAGGCATAGCGCCTGTAAGGAACGATAATATTATATTACTTATACCAAGACCGTATACCTCTTGATTTGCATTGACATATTGCCCGCTTCTTACGGCTAATCCCCTTGATACTGAAAAAACCTCTAAAACAGCTAACAATGCTATGGCAATGGAAGGAGTAAATACATAATAAAACAACTTAAAATCAAAAAAAGGAAACTGCAATGAAATAGACAGTTTATTATAATATCCCATACTTTTCAAAGTATGTATAGGATTCTTATAAAGAAGTAAGTCATTCAAAAGATATGATAATAAACCAATAATTATTATCATAATTAATGCATTTGGAAGCTTTTTAAATATCTTTTTTAAAAAAACCAAAATAAGAATACTAAGTATTCCTAAAATCACTGTAACTATATTGATGCTAGATAAACTCATAATAAGATTCTTTGCCTTAAATATAATAGGATGTCCTCCAGCAAGGTCTAGACCAAGAAAATAAAAAGACTGATTAATAACTATTGCAATTGCTATCCCTGCAAAATATCCTAACATTACAGATCGGCTTACAAATTGAAGAGCTTTCCCCAAGTTTAAAAAACTAAAAAGAAACTGCACTAAACCTATCATTATAACCATATGAGTCAAAATATTTAAAACCACAGCTTCTTTGGAAAATGTTGATATTGTCGGATAGTGGATATGTAATATCTCAGCAATAGTAGTCTGAATTAATATAGAAATACCTGTAGAAGGGCCAGCAACAAGATGCTTAGACGATCCAAAAGAAGCCGAAAATATTGATCCAAAAATTGCGGATAACAATCCAGATATAGGAGGCAGACCAGCTAAAAGAGCATATGCAATAGATTGAGGTATAGCTAAAAATGCAACTGATATAGCTGATATTAAATCTGATTTAAAGCTGGAAAATGAATACGTTTTTAAATCTTTTATAAAAGGGAATAAGGAAAGTCCTGATCTAAAAAAAGCATTCATAATAATTATCCAAAAACATCTAATCTTTATATAATTAATATATAGCTTTATTACAAGAAATTATACTTTTTGTTTTTTTTCTTTTCCCTTAATTTCAAAAGAAAAAAAAGTACCATTAAAAGAAAATTCTTTTCTAAATTGATTTATTAAATACCTTTTATAACTATTCTCTAATAGATTGGAATAATTAACAAATAAGATAAATCTAGAAGGATGAGTACTTATCTGTGTTAAATAATATATTTTTAATCTTTTCCCTTTTATCACAGGAGGAAGCAGGTTTCTCATTGTTTTTTCAATGAACTTATTCAAATGAGGAGTTGAAATTTTCATGTTTAATGAATTTTCAACATTTTCAACAGTTGGAAATACTTTATCTATATTTCTTTTATTTTTTGCTGAAATAAAAAGCATAGGGCAATGGCTCAAAAAAGAAAAATTTTCTTTTACCATTTTTAAATAATGTTCCATTCTGAAATTTTTTACTAAATCCCATTTATTAAAAACTATTATGCACCCTTTCTTTTTTTCTTCCAAAAATTTGGCTATCCTCTTCTCTTGAGAAGTAAACGACTCAGAAGCATCAAATACCAATATGCAAATATCTGATCTGTCAATAGCTTCTTCTGTTCTTATATATGAAAATTTTTCAACAACGTGCTTTTCCTTATTTTTTCTTCTTATTCCCGCAGTATCAATAAGCACATAATCCTTCTCGTTATAAGATATCTTTTCATCTATTGCATCTCTTGTTGTCCCCGCAATATGGCTTACAATTGATCTGTCTTTTTCAATCAATGCGTTCAACAATGTAGACTTACCGACATTTGCCCTACCAATGATTGCTATCTTTGATAGTTTTTCTTCTTCTTTACTTTCAACAAACTCTATACCATCAAATGCAGCTTCCAAAAGTTCTGCAATATTAGTACCATGAACTGCCGAAATTGATACTATTTTCTCTATCCCTAAAGAATAAAACTCAAAATTTTTATTACCGTTTGAAAAGTCATCAACTTTATTAACCGCCAAAACAACTGGTTTTTTCTGCTTTAATAAAAGATTTGCTATGTATTGATCTAATTCAGTTATGCCAACTTTTGAATCTACAACCATAACTAAAACATCAGCTTCCTCTATAGCTATTTGGGCTTGGATTAAAATCTTTTTTTGAAAATGCTCTTTCGATATGTGATCCATTCCACCTGTATCTATAACCTCAAAAGGCTTAGAAAAAAAATCCGCCCTCCCATATAACCTGTCTCTAGTTATGCCTTCTTCTTCATCTACAATAGAAATACGTTTTTTACATATTCTATTGAAAAGAGCAGATTTACCTACATTTGGTCTTCCGACTATTGCTAATTTCATAATACTTTTTTTTTATTAATGATATAAGATATTATCATTTTCTTAAATTCTTCAAAAGAAGTTTAAAAGCAAATATAAATTAATAAAATGATTACTTTAATCGACATTAATAATTAAATATTATATCATATAGTAATTATATTTTTAATAACTTAATTACAATAATAAGGAATAATAATTATGTCAGGACTAGGATTACCTCCAGTACACTATGCAGACCCAAGAGCTAGCCATCAATTTGTACCTCTTCAATTAGTTAGATATCACGAAAAAACCCTTTCCATTGTTAAAGATACCTTTGCATTACTACCTTATTATTTTATACAGTCACATCATGCTTCAGAAGATCCTCGTTTTACATTGCCCCCTGCTCCACCAAAACCTAGACTGGCATCAGCAGTTGCTCCCTTACAATGCGAAGAAATAGCTCATCAAGAAGATGAAACTACTGAAATAGCAAGCACTTTAAAACAAGAAAGACAAACAAGAAAGTCCCGTAGAAGAAGAGTTCCTAATAAAAAATACGACCCTACATACCATCCCAGCCGTAATAAAAAAAGAACCGCCCATACAGCATATTTAACAGAACAAGAAGATTCTGAACCTTCTTCAAAAAAAAGAGCGGAAAAGTTGCATGAAAAATTTTCTTTAGAAAAACTATCTACTTACAATTTACTAGAAAATAAAATATTAAATTATAGGCCATTTTTAGAAGACATAGAGCTAGAAGATGAACTTTCTTCGGATCAAATTTTTGAGCTGGCTCATCTTTATGTAAATACTAATTCAATGGATGCTCGTAGCATATCATTTTTAAATTTTCTATATAGAAATAATTTACTCCAAAAATTGTCACCTGGACAAATCAAACAATTGATGGAGGATTCAAGGAACTGGACAAAATATGCTCTTACAGAGATTTTATTTGAGTCTGATTATTTCAAAAATTTTTCTGTTTTAGAAAAAATTGGTATATTGGAAGCTTCTTCAAAGGATGATGTTTTTATTGAGACACATAACTATTATAATCAGTTAAAAGATTACTATAAAAATATCAAATCTGCTATCACAAATAATGCTATAAATTCTCTCAAAGAATATTTAAATCATCCACTTTTTAATGAATTATCTGTGATTGATTTAAATGACCTTGTTTTATTCTCGAGACAAAATCATAACAACCTAGTAGCGCAATTTATGATTCTACACACACGATTTGAAGATTATCAAATGCCAGATAATATTAAATGTTTTTTCACATTTATTAAAAATAAATCTGCTATTGAACAAAGTACTGTCGAACGTATGAAGACTGATTTAAATATATCTTTGGAAGATTTATTGGAAATAATTGCAAGAATGATGGATTAATTTTTTTTAAATTATTTCTACTAAAAAGGATTAGAAATATGGCATTACAACCAATAACTTTATCTAAAGATAAAATAATTGTGCAATTTGGTTTTATAGAATTGAGACAAGATATACCTCCATTAATGTTACAAACAGCTAAAGACAGGGCCTATTTAGAAGCCTCTAAAAAAATACTTGAAGGTTTGTTAATTTATCTTCATAAACAACAAAAAAAACCACATGTAGAAGGTAAAAAATTATTTTCTACAAGAACAAGACTACAAAAAGAGAAAGAACCTATTCTTCCAACACGCATATCAATAAGATTACAAGAACAAGCTCTACAAGGATATAAAAGAGTACTTGATAAAGATGAATTTACAACTGATGAATCTTATGATGAACCCGCTTTAAAAAAGAAAGCAGTAGCTTTTCCAGAACAATTTCAACCCGTTGTTTTAGACCCTGCAGAGCTTTTGGGAATACCGCTTGATCAAAATCCATCAAAAGAAGAACTAGATTTTTTGAAAACGTTTGAAACATTATAAACTTACTTCTCTTAAAATTGATAAAAGTTCTTCTTTTGTGAGTATTTTTATCTGTTCATGATCATCTTTTTTTACAGTGTCTTCAAAAAGCCCCATTTT
Source organism: uncultured bacterium (assembly GCA_964411685.1). Lineage (GTDB taxonomy): Bacteria > Chlamydiota > Chlamydiia > Chlamydiales > SM23-39 > CAYPMA01. The sequence goes on along the minus strand of CAYPMA010000056.1, from coordinate 2,655 downwards.
CTTTTCAATAAGCTTATGGATATGTTCTTCAATAGTATTCTTATTAATTAATTTAAATACTTGTACACCTCTATTTTGTCCTATCCTGTGCACTCTGTCCGTTGCTTGATTTTCTTTTGCCGGATTCCACCACCTGTCATAATGAATAACAACAGAGGCACACGATAAATCAATCCCCAATCCAGCTGCTAAAATAGACCCAATAAAAACTTCACACTGAGGATCGTTTTTAAATTTTTGTATCTGCTCTTTCCTATTCTGAGTCGATCCTTTTACTGAAGCAAATCCAATATTTTTCTTTTTTAAAAAGTTTTCAATTATTGCTATCATACCCAAATACTGTGAAAAAACAACAAGCTTCTGGTTGCTTTCCCTTACTTCATATAATAATTCAACAAATAAATCCCATTTCCCGCTTATGTGTTTTTCTGCATTATCAATATCTTTTAATATCAGCGAAGGATGATCACAAATTTGCTTTAATTTAGATAATAATGAAAATACATGGGCATATGAAAAATGCTTACTTTTCATATCTTCAATAATTGGCTTTTTTGCCTCTCTTATTGCTTCATTATAAAGGTCCATCTGTTCCTGTGATAAATCACAAAAAGCCAACTCTTCAATTTTTTCAGGAAGCTCCTGCAATACATCAGATTTTTTTCTTCTTAAGATAAATGGCTTTATTAATCTGTGTAATAAATCTTGCGCTTTCTTGTCTTTTTCTTTCTCAATAGGATTAACAAAAACTTCTCTAAAAACCGATTCCTGAGGAAGATAATTTGGAAGTATAATGTCATATAATGCTTTCAAATCCAAAAGTTTGTTCTCAATCGGCGTTCCTGTGAGACCCATTTTCATTTTTGCTTTAATGTCTATTAATGCCATATGTGTTTTTGAGGCCTGATTTTTTGCAAGCTGCATTTCATCAAAAATTGCTACCTCAAATTTTACATCCTGAAAATTCTTTCTCTCTGATCTAAGTATTCCATAAGAAGTTAATAGTATATCAAAATTTTCTTCAAAAGGTTTTAGAGAACGTAAAACACCATGATGCGTCAATACCTTTAAATCCGGTAAAAAAATCTTTAGGAGTTCTTCCCAATGATATATCACTGAAGTTGGGCATACTATTAAATATTTAAATGCTTTGTCAATATCGCTATAAGAACAGGAGGCAAGTATTGCCATCGCCTGGTGTGTTTTACCAAGGCCCATTTCATCACATAACAGTCCGCTTAGCCCATGACAATATAAAAACCAAAGCCAGTTTACCCCCATTATCTGATAGTTTCTTAAATTGGATTTCAATAATGAAAGGTTTAACAACCTATCAGTTTTAAATGAATACAATTCATTTAAAACCCTTCTAATTTCAATCTCTTTTTTCGTATGGCCTTTTGGTTCTTCTACTTTCTCAAACAGACATAATCTTATCCACTCCAAAGCACGAAATTTAATATGCCTTTTCTTTAAAAATATTCTTTTTCTATTTATCTGCGAAAGCCACTTAAACCTAAAATCCCTTAAATCAATCAATCCGGCTTTTGAAAAAAGAAATTTCTTTTTTTCATTATATGCTTCCCATAGCTCAACAGCTGATATATTTCCAATATCCGATTCATAAATAAGGTCTGCTATATAAAAAGAAAGATTATCAACTTGTTCTTTTTGTAATTTTTTTACGTTTAAATTTAGATAAGATGGTTTTTTTATTCTTTTATCAATAGATATTGCATATTTTTTTATCTTATCTAAATCATATGTAATAAATATTGACTCTTTTGATTTCGATATTATTTTTTTCTCTTCATATTCTTCAGGAAGCCTTATAGATAAAGGGATCTTATAAAATCCGTGATTCTTAATAAAGATATAGCCCCTAAAGAATCTCAAATCATTATAGTTAAATGAAGGCCTTAATAAAACTCTTGGCTCTATTGTAATTAGATCACCATCATTTACATAAATATCAACACCAATGCTTTCAACTGGATTAATATCAGTAAAAAAAGAAGTTATTTCTTCTAATTCTTCAATATGTGATGAGATAAAATTTGAAATATCATTAACATTTATTTTCAATCCCGGCCTTAGAGAAATAAAGTTTGTTTTTTCTTTCTTTGCATAAAACCCCCTTCCAGGAAAATAAAGCCATTCCCCAAAATCTACTGAATGATCATATCCTTCCGGGAAATTAATTTTTGACTCAAAGATGAGCTCATCTTCTGTTAGAGCATATCCTATATAAGTTGAAAAACTTCCCACATGTGTTTGAAATCCCTCAATATTATGAAGCCATATTCTGTGATGATTTACAAATTCAGAAACATCTTCTTTTTTTACAATCTTTTCAATATCATTAAATGCTCTGTCCTCTAATTTATAAAAGCCTTTATCCTGAATAAAAACCCACTTAACAAAGTCTTGAGAATGCTCTTTCTTAAAATCATCAACATCAAAAACATATCCTCTGATATGAAGATTTTTCTCATCATCAAAGAACAAATAATATTTTAATGAATAAGGACTTGCATGAATCTTATATTTTTCTAGATGTTTTTCAAAAATATCACAATATAAATTTAAAACATTTGATATTTCATCTTTTTCAATTATGTTTTTACTTAAAAGAGGAATAGGAGTTAGATAATA
>CAYPMA010000055.1:0-10031 GCA_964411685.1 uncultured bacterium | reverse complement strand
TAAATTTTATCATTGTATATTCCTTTTAATTTGCTAACGATTCTTCTTAATTTTTCTGTTTTATCGTTATTCACAAAGTTAGAAAATTTTATTTCTGGGGAAATAATATTGAATTTTTCAAAAAGTTGGTGAAGTTTTTCTAAAACTATATCTTCAGCAGAAGATAATCCATTTGTTAATAAGCTTATCTCTATTAGGTTTATGTCATGCTGAATCACTTTATATTCGATGATTTGATCCGTAGATGAAATTATTGATCTTCTAATGAAATCAGGGAAAATGGGTATTAACTTATTTGTTTTTTTTGATATGAAATAAAAAATATCGTCGCATCTTCCTTCTATTTTCTCTATGGCACAGAATGTGCTACCGCATTTACATTTATCTTTTTTCTCTATTAAGATGTCATTTAAGTGGTAACGGACAATAGGCTGAGATGTCCTTGAAAAATCGGTAATTATAGGAGAAAACCTCCTGTTTTTTTTGTCTATCCACTTCTTTTCTATAAAAACTAGGTCTTCATTTAAATGAAGGGTATTATATTCGCATGTATACCCTAAAAATCCTTCCGTACATTGATAAATCTGATGAATAGGCCTGTCAAATGCTGTTTCTATTACTTTTTCATCAATAGGCTCTAATACTTCAGCTACAGAAATAATTTTTACAGGATCAATAAATAGCTTATTTTCATTTTTTGCTTTTGCCAACAATAAAAGCATCTGAGAAGGTGCTACAAGTATATTTGGTTTATAGCTGTTTAATTTTTGAATATTTTTATTTAAGTCTATATGAAGGCCAAAGAATTCAAAATTGATGCGACTGCTTTTTTTTATGCTTGTATATAAATTACTGTTAATTCGTAAAAAAAAGGCAATTTTATATTTATGGAAAATGCTTTTTGGAAGGGTTTTTGCTAAAATCGTTCCTACCCATTTTATCCTTTCTTTGTTATGAACAAGAAAAATCCCCCTATTTCCCGATGTCCCTGATGAAAGTCCAATTGTGCACCCATTTATGTCCTTGGAAAAGCTATAATCAGCTTCTCCTTCAAGAGCAGATCTCATTGCATCTTCTTTCTTTATTTTAACAGTATTTATAGAATCAAAATTATCCATCATCAATTGTTTGTTCATAATTGGGAAAGATAAGAGATCTTTTTCAATTATGTTTTTGTAAAACAAGCTATTTTTTAAGACCTTTTTCTTAAATCTCTTTATTTTCTTTTTCTGCCAAAGAGTTAAGCTTTTTCTATTGTTGAATTTATGAAAATATTTTGTCTTAAAAAATGTATATAATATGATTAAACTATCTTTCATAATTCACCATTGACAATTTTATTTTTTATCTCATGACAATGAGAGGGTATTATTAAAATATTTGGATTTGATTTATGAAGTATATGTAAATCATATAGTGTTTTTTTATAGGATTTTGAGTCTTCAAATATGTAATTAGATAAAAAATTAGGTAATAGGTATTTCTTATATGCTTCAGAAGACCAGCAGGCATCAGAAACAAGAAAAATATATCTTTCATTGTTGTCTTTAAAAAAGATCCCTAGTTGATCATTGGTGTGTCCTTTTAGATGGATGGCATTTATGCTTTTATCTTCAAAAATATCAAAGGAGTTTGAAAAAGGGTAAAAATCCCTTGGACAGCTGATATATGGTTTCTTTTCTATGTCTATAATTCTATTCTCAAAATCATCCGGTAAAAGGTTTGATAAAAACCCCTTTTTTAATGCCTTAAATTTTGTTAGTTTTTTTAGTTTTTCAAAAGAGCTTTTAAAACAAATAAACTGTGCATTTGGAAAATCCTTTAATCCGCAAATATGATCGGCATGAAAATGGGATATTATTACGTAGTTTATTTCTTCTTTATTTATGCCAATTAATGAGAGTTGGTTATAGGCGCATTCGTTTTCTTTTATAAATGCCGGAATTAATCTTTTGTAAATAGAAAAAGGGAAAAACCTTGTCTCGTCATAAAAACGGGGAGCATATCCCGTATCAAAAAGAATATTTCCGTGTTTAGGATGTGATATTAATGCAAAAATTGCAGGAAATTCTTTTGTTTTCCATGAGCCTTTTTTTATAGACATTATTTCAGGATGAGTGCAGTAACCTGCTATCATGAGTTTAAAATTAACTTTCATAGGATTCTCTCAACCATTTAGCATAATGTTCAAGGCCCTTTTCAATAGTAACTTCTGGCGTGTATCCCAAATCTTTTTTTGCTTTTGTGATATCAAGGGTTTGTGATTTTGATAAGACCCCTACTGAATATCGTGTTAGCTTTGGTTCTTTATCAGTAATTTTAAAAATATTTTCAATTAACCCTGCTAAAAGATAAGCTGCTTTATAATTTACCTTCCTAAAAGACACTCTCATATTAAGTTTCTCAAAAAGCATTAATAGAAGATTTTTTAAAGAAATGGGGGAGCCATTTGTAATATTATATTTTTCTCCAATAGCATTTTCATTAGCTTCCATGCATTTGATAAGAGCTTCTACAACATTGTCAACATATGTAACATCAATAATGTTATTTCCATCATTTATAAGAGGTATAGAGCCTTTTTTAGAAAGGCGAATAATTCTTGGAATTATTGACGTGTCATAGGGGCCAAAAATAGCTCTTGGCCTAATAGTTATTACATCAAGCCCTTCATTAAATGCTTTGTCAATTTCTTTTTCAGCCAACAGTTTAGTAGCGGCATAATGATTAACAGATTTAAAAGGAAGGGCATCATTTTCTTTTATGTTGAATCTGTCAGAAAAATCAAAATATATACTTGGAGTAGAAACGTATATTAATCTGGATACCTTATGTTTTTTACATCCTTCAATAATGTTTTTTGTGCCAACTACATTGGCTTGATAAAAATCATCATATCTTCCCCAATTTGATGAAAGAGCAGCACAATGAAAAACTATGTCTTTGTTTTTACATAGTTCTATTATTTCTTCTCTATTACATATATCGGCTTTTGTAAAGAGAGCTCCGTTTTTTACAATAATGGAAGCTGATATTTCATTGCGGCCGGTTGTATGAATATCATGATTGGATTTTAATAGTCTTAATGCCAGGTTTTTACCTAAGCATCCTGTTGCTCCAGTTATTAAAATATTCATGTCAATACTCCAAAATCATGCCGCCTATGGAAAGTCCTGCTGCTGAACCAAGAAGCATTACTGTTGAGCCCCTTTTTATGATTTTTTGTTCTATTGCTTCATAGAGAGCGGTAGGAATAGATGCTGCTATCTGATTGCCGTGCATAGAAAAAATATCCATCCATTTTTCTTTAGGTACATTTAATTTTTTTCTAAGATGCCTTAGAGCTAGTCCGCTAGCCTGATGAGGTATAATCAAGTCAAGATCTTCTATTGTTTTTTTTGATTTTTCTAAAAGGTTTTTTATGAAATCTTTTATTTTTGATGACACAAACCTAAATGATTTTTTGCCATTCATTTGAAAGAAATAATCTTCTCTATTATTAGCCGATTTTTCTTCTGGGAAATAATTAGCACCTCCTGATTTTAATTCAGCACAATCAGAGCTAATACTATATGTCTGCATATGAGAGGCTAGTATTTTAGAAGTATCATTTTCTTTTGATTTTGAAATAACAGCTGCCGCTGCTCCATCACCAAAAATTGTACAGGTTTCAGGGTCATTCCAGTTTAATCCTACTGAGGCTATCTCACTTGAGACTATCAATACATTATTATACCTTTGAGCCTCTATCAAATATGATATTACATCCAGGCTGCTTACAAAGCTTAGACATACCATATTCATGTCAATAGCAGGAATACCTGAATTTTCAAGGCCTAATTTCTTCTGAATAAAAGCTGCTGTATTGGGTATTAGCTGCTGCATACTTACAGCAGCAAAAATTATGCAGTCAATTTCTTCTTTTGAAATATTTGCATTTGCTATAGCTATTTTAGCGGCATTTACCCCCATGTCACAGATATTTTCATTATCGATAAAATGTCGCTTTTTTGCTCCTGATTTTTTCTCTACCCATCCAGATGGTTTGTTCATTTTCTTATCAAGATCTGAAGATGATATTACTTTATTTGGTAAATATTTCCCCATACCGAGTATTTTTATTTTTCTAATGTTCATAAAAAATCTCCTGATTGAAAAATAGAGTTAAATAAATTAAACGATAAAAAAGTAATTGTTATTGGACTGGTTTTGTTTTGTCATTATGAATACCATTACTTTTATTTTTTTTAATGTTTAATATTATCGCATGTTTATTATAAAAAAAACAAATAAAACAACAGCTTCATAATATATATAGATAATTAAAATTTTTAATAATTATATTATTAAAAAATTAATTATGTGGTATGTGTTGTAAAAAAACAAGATTAAGGAAGATGTTATGAAAAATTTAAGATTAATTGTTGTTATATCAATTATTTTAACAATACCTTTATCCGGCTTTACAAAAACATTAAATAAACCTATTTCTAAAGAAGAAATTGTTAAAGCCCAAGAGAAATGGAAAGACGGTTTAATAAAAATAGGAAAAGCTTATTCAGATAATAAGGATTATCATAAAGTTGCAAAAGAGGTTGTTCAAGACCTTTATGGCTATGATAAAGGGGTTGTCCTCTTTAAGCCTACAAAAGCATCAAAGGAGCCGTTTCGTTTAACAGAAGAAGGCGCAATATCTTATTTTGTAGATGCTAATAAAAATTTTTCAGAAGATACTGGATTTGCTCTTCAACCTTGGGATGATGTTAAGTTTGATAATGCAGGTTTTATTATTAAAGATGATTATGCTGTTGCTATGGGAACTTACTATTTTATTTCAAAAGATAACGATCCTGTTAAAGTAGAGTATACTTTTGGATATTTTAAGGATAAAAATAACAAATTGAAAATTAATTTACATCACTCGTCATTGCCGTATGATGAATTAAACAAGGAAGTTAAATAAATATCCTGTTAGAAGGATTCCAATTGCTACAATGGTTGCGAAGATAAGTATAAGCCTCCATTTGAATATTCTTTTTAGGATTATAAATTCAGGAAGAGAAAGCCCTGTCAATGACATTAAAAAAGCTAAAGATGTCCCAATAGATAATCCCTTTTCAGCCAATGAACTAATAAGGGGAATTGCTCCTGCTGCATTAGAGTAAAGAGGTATGCCCAACAATACTGCTAAGGGAATATCGTACCACTTGGTTGAATTAGCATATTTTTCTAAAAAATCACTTGGCAGATAGCCATGTATCCATGCACCTATTCCAACACCAATAATTATATACGGCCATATTTTTTTTACTGTTGATAGGGTATATTTTTTGGAAAAAGAGATTCTTTGCTTAACATTGTTTAAATTATTGCATGAACATGCGCTTGAATAATTTTTTATTAGCATGTCTTTTAATACCCATTTGTCTGAGTTTATTTTTCCTAAAATTATGCCTGCAATAATGCTGATTATTAGCCCGCTCAATATATAAATTAGAGCAATCTTAACACCAAAGGTTCCAATTAAAAGGATAATAGCAACTTCATTTATCATTGGAGAGGCTATTAAAAAGGAAAATGTTATTCCTATAGGAATCCCCATTTCCAGGAAACTTAAGAAAAGAGGTATGGCACTGCATGTGCAAAATGGTGTAATTATTCCTAATACTGCTGCCAGAAAATGAGCAAAATATTTTTTTTCATTACTTAAGAATTTTTGTATTCTTTCTTTTGATATGTAAGACCTTATAAATGACACGATAAAGATCAACACAAAAATCAATATGAATATTTTTAAAATATCGAAAATAAAAAATTCTAATGAATTTCCTAAAAGAGAATTTTCTTCAATAGAAAAAACCCTATAAGTGAGCCATTTAGAGAATAGTTTTAATGGATAGAACATTAATTATTTTCTTAGTATATATTAACATAGGATAGATAGTTTTAGAATAATTTTCTAGTTAAAATTTTAGGTAAACAAGCCTCAAGAAGAGGCTTGTTTGGAAAAGATTATTTCTTATTTTCCTTGTTTTTTTCTTTCTTGAAGCAATTTGAAAATATCTTTTGTTTTTTTTGCTGTTCTTGCTTTGTGTTTTTTACTATTGCTTCTTTTTGTTTGTTCTCAGTTTTGGTATTCATAATAACCTCTGTTAAAAACATAGCAAAAAGGCTAAGAAGCCCTTCTCAGCCACTTTTCTTGCTATTTCATTAGTGAAGATATTCTTTTTTAGATTAAAAGCAAGCAGAATTGTTAATTTGTTGCCAATTGCTCCTCTTTAGGTGTTTCAGGCCTTACTATTTTTTTTGCTAGTTCAAGGGCTTCATCGATGTTTGGTAAAATATTATTTGATCCGATTTTATTTGCAAAACCTGTCTTTTTTAAAAGAGATAATGTGTTGTTTTGAACTCCGGATAATATAAGAGTTATTTTTTGTTTTTTAGTAAATATATATATGTCTTCTAGGGCTCTAAGTGCTGTAGCATCTAAAAAAGGAACATTCCTTAAACGAATTATCAAAACCTCAGGTCTCCAGTTAATACGGAAAAGGGCTGTTTTGAATTTTTCAGCTGCAGCAAAGAAAAAAGGACCTTGTATTTCAAATATGTCTACTTTATCTGGTATTGTTCTTAAGTGTATGCTCCATGGGTCGTCTTTTAATTCCTGTTCGGTTTTTTCCTTTATAAACCTGCCGTAGCTTTTTTCGCTCATCTTGCTTACGAAAAGAAATACAGCAAGAATTATCCCTGCCTGTATGGCAATAGTAATTCCAAAACATATTGTTAATATGAAGGTTGTTAATAAGACAGCAATGTCAGATTTCGGGCTCATAAATAATTTTGCAAAATGGCGCCATTCGCTCATATTATAAGCAATTATCATTAACACTCCTGCAAGACATGAAATAGGTATATGAACAATCCATTTTCCAAAGAAAACAATAAATATTATTAGGAAAATTGAATTAAATATAGATGCAAATGGTGTCTTCGCTCCATTTTTTATTCCTGCAGCTGTCCTTGCAATACCGGCAGTTATTGGCATCCCGGAAAATAGTATGCTGAAAATATTTCCTATCCCTTGAGCTATTAGCTCAATGTCAGGCTTATGTCTCGTTTCTGTCATCCCATCTGCTACTGATGCTGATAATAATGATTCAACGGCAGCTAAAAGAGCGATTGAAAAGGAAATTGATATCAGATCAATGAGCTGGGAAAAATTAAAATTTGGTATGTGAAACTTAGGAAATGAACAGGTAATAGTACCATATTTCGTGCTTATTGTTTCTATAGGAAGATTAAAAATAAGAAAAATAAACGTTGTAGTAAGTATTGCAATTAAAGAGCCGGGGATCTTTGCGGAGACTTTTTTCCATGCTATCATAATTGCTACTGTTAACATTCCAATAAATAGTGAATAAAAATTGCTTAATGGAAATGCTTTTAAACATAGGTATAACTTTGTGACCACATTATGCGTTGAACTATCAATATTTATCTCAAGCAAGGATGGTATCTGATTTATAAAAATGGTACAGGCAAGACCGCTTGTAAATCCAATGATTACCGGGTAGGGGATATAGTATATGGCTCTTCCCAGTTTAAAGGATCCCATGAAAATTAAAAATAATCCTGCAAGTATTGTAGCTATTGCCAGACCTTCATAACCGTAAGTTTGAACAATACTGTAAATTAATGCTATGAATGCCCCTGTTGGGCCGGATATCTGGAAACGCGATCCTCCCAAAGCGGCAACAATAAATCCTGCAATTATAGCTGTATATATTCCCTGTTCAGGCCTTACACCTGAGGAAATGGCAAAGCTTATTACCATTGGTAAAGATAAAATTGAAAGAATGATTCCTGCTGTTAAATCATTTTGTAATAAAGACCATGAGTACTGTTTTTTATTAATAATATCAAATAATATAGGCTTAAAAGCCTCTCTAAACATCTTTTTCATATATGTAACTGCTAATTAATAATGATTAATCTATTCCTAAGTTTATTATTTGTAAAAAGGAATCATAAGCATGTTTATTTTAAAAATTTATATTTTATGTTTTTTAATAAAAAAAATTTAATAATAATAAACTTTTTTTGATGCAATTAATTAATAAAAGAATTATTGATAAGTTTGTGGAGACAAACAAGGAGATTCACAATGGCTGTAAAAAAGAAAAAAGCTAAAAGAACAGTAAAAAGAAGAAAAACTGTAGCTAAAAAAGCTAAAAGAACAGTAAAAAGAAGAAAAACTGTAGCTAAAAAAGCTAAACCAGTAGTTAAAAAAAGAAGAAAAAGCAAACGTTCTGTTTGTAAAAAATAGTAAGATAACCATTAAAGATGTGCTCCTTTTGTTAAAGGAAGCACATCTTTTCTTTTAAAAATAAATTCAAATTTAAAAATCTACCTGAGCTTTTAGTGTTAGTCCATGAAGCATTAAATCTCCTTTCGATGCATATAAAAATGTGCTTAACAATTGTCTGAATAAATTCTGGTTAAAGAAGTAATTAAATTCATATGAGGCCAAAATATTGAAATGACATCTGTTATTTAAAAAATATGCTCCCCATCCAAGGCCTAAGTTAATATCGATATTAGGTGTTATCTGTGATGGATTGAATTTATAATTGTTGTAATCGGTTAATATATCATTATCCTGTACTTTTGCACGTGAATGAAAATCCTGATATAAAAGACCAAAGCCAACATTTCCTGTAACATTGAATCCCTGTGTCAATATCCAGGAAGTGTCTAGTCCTGCATATGGTCCAACACACCATGAATGGGATCTGTAATTTGATGATACATCCCATTGATTGGCATAATCAACAGAAGTTACATATAACCTTTGATTTATTATCCCTCCTTGAAGACCGATATTTGGGCGAAGTATTAATTTTTTTCCTACATAAAAATATCTGCCTAAAATAAGGCTTACTAAGTCGACATGTACTTTAAGTTTTGAGTCCATATGTGATGAGTTTGTAGCAGTTGTCCAAAAATCATCAATATCAACTGCCCAGTCAGGAGGGGAAAACCCATTTGTGTCTTTCGTATGAAGTCTAAGATAGCTTCCAACTATATCCCAGTTGTCATAGTCGTAATTAAATCCAAAAGAAACTTTAAATCCTGGATGATAATCAAGGGGCATGTTAATTGTTTCACGGTAATCAAGATTGTCATTTATGGGGTCATATTGACCTAGTTCCAATTCACTTTCTTTTGGCTGCCAGTAAATAAATGAGGCATTGATAAATATGTTATATCCATTTACATCAACGGCAGCAGGAGCGTTGTAGCCATTTGTTGTTTCTTTTAATGACCTTGTTTCCTGGGAAGTTAATGATGTTATAGCTAATATAGCTGACAAAAATATTGTTTTTATTTTCATGAAAATATCCTCAGACTTTCTTATTAATTAAACATCAAATAAAATATAAAATAAATATTTTGTCAAAACATGATTTTTTTTTCGTTTTTTTTGCATATGATATTATAATGACAAAGCCAAGCTGACATACTCCCATGGCTAAGGCTATAGGGGTTCTGAGGTTTGATCTTTCGCATAAATATACTCGCTGGGCGTGCCAGACGCCCTTCTATGACATCGCTGTCTGCCATAGATTGAATTATCATATGGGATGCTATTGTAGTTGAAAGAACAAGCATCCTAAGATTTCAACGAATCGTTTCCTATTCTTAATATATAGAATTTAAAAAGTCCTGTCGGATCAATTTTAATTTCTATTTCAACGGAGTACTTTAAGTCTCGATGTTGAAATTATATTCATAATAGCAAATGTGCTAAAAACAGAAAATACAAAAAGACGCTTTCATCCCACGCCTAAAGATGTGCGCTTTCCCGCTTTTATAGTAAAAAGGAAATAAAAATTATCTTTTTACAATGTTAATAAATTTATGTGATTTTTTCCTTAATATAAATGTAAAGGTTCCTCCTGTTATAACAATAAAGCTTCCTGCAATTGAAAGGATATCAGGAGGATTTTTAAAGATGAGCCAGCTTATGA
>CAYPMA010000054.1:6395-10032 GCA_964411685.1 uncultured bacterium | reverse complement strand
TCAGCGGTATCTTTTAAGCTTTCTCCCTCAGGCGGAGCCACATCAAAACTTCTTCTCCAAATATGAACCTGTTCTTTTCCATATTTTTCAGCAGTTTGTGCTTTGTTTAATCCCTGAAGGGCTCCATACATTCTTTCATTTAAGTGCCATGAATAATAAACCGGTATTGTTTCTTTTTCAGTTTCTTCAGAATATATTTTGCTCCACGCTTTCTGTTTTTGTTCATTTTCATGTATGAATATAGGCACTTTTTTGCTTGAATGATTTGTCATTGCTAAAAAAAGAGTCATGTGGGCCCGTATTAAAGTAGAAGTAAAAATAATATCAATTGGAAGATCCTTTATTTTCTCTCCACCGTCTATGGCCTCCTGAATACCCTTTTCGCTAAGAGGAACATCAACCCATCCAGTAAAAAGATTTCTTTTATTCCATACTGACTCTCCATGTCGCATAAGAATCAAAATAGTTTTTTTTCTATTCATAATACCGGCCTTTGTAAACTAAAATTTTTAATGCTTATTTTTTTCAATAATCTTTTAATTTTACTATATGCTATAATATCTAGCATTAAAACCAAAAAATATTTATCAAATGCAAAGATTAAGTAAAATATTAGCATCTTGTGGAATTGCATCAAGAAGAGGCTGTGAAAAGCTAATTTTCGCAGGACGCATAAAAGTTAATGGTGAAAAAGTTTTTTCTCCTCAAAGACGCGTAGACCTAAATAAAGACAAAATACTTTTAGACGACAAGCCAATAAAAGAAGAAGAAAAAAAAGCATATTTCATTTTAAATAAGCCGCTAAAATACATTTGTTCAAATAAAAAAGAAAAACATAATAAACTTGTTATTGATCTTTTTTCTGAATACGACTATCGACTATTTACTGTTGGCCGTCTTGATGTAATGACAACGGGATTAATTTTTGTAACAAATGATGGAAATTTTGCTAATACTATTATGCATCCATCTCACGAAATTGAAAAAGAATATCTTGTTAAAGTTAAAGAAGAAATAAATCATGACCATCTTAAGAAATTATCATCAGAAATTATGATTGAAAATATGATAATCAAACCTTTAAGAGTAGAAAAAATAAGAAAAGGAACTTTTACGATTGTTGTTAAAGATGGTAAAAAACATGAAGTTAGAATAATTACTAAAAATGCTAATTTAAGCATATTACAACTTAAAAGAATACGTATCGGCCATATTGTTCTAGGAAATCTTAAAGAAGGCCACTTCCGAAAAATGACTTACAAAGAAATTAAGTCATTTAAGTCTTAATAAATTGCCTAAGAAATAAAAATTTTATATAAAAATATTATCACAAATTGAGGAAAAATTATGTCTATCCTTGTTAGATTATTTGGAAGATCACCTTTTGCACCTCTACAAGCACATATGGAAAAAGTTGCTTCATGTATTCATATGCTTCCAAAATTATTTGAAGCTATAGCTGAACAGGACATGGAAAAAATAAAAAGAATAGGCAAGAAGATCTCTGCTTTAGAGCATGAAGCCGACCTTACAAAAAATGATTTAAGAAATCATTTGCCTAAAAGTTTGTTTATGCCTGTTGATAGAACAATATTGCTTGAAATAGTATCCCTTCAAGATGCAATGGCCGATAAGGCTGAAGATATTTCTGTAATAACAACTTTTAGACCATTAGAAAACTATTCTTTATTACAAGATCTTTTTGAACCTTTTTGTAAAAAAACTATTGAAGCATATAACATAACACAAAAAGTTGTGCAGGAGTTTGATGATTTATTAGAATCCTCTTTTGGCGGCGCTGAAGCAGAAAAAGTAAAAGAAATGATTCAGCATATTGCAAAAAAAGAACACGAATTAGATATTATGCAATTTGATATTTTAAAAAAATTATTCAACATGGAAAGCAATATTTCTTTTCAATCCTTTTACTTATGGATAACATTAATAAGAGAAATCGGAGAGATCTCTAATTTATCAGAAAAACTTGCTAATCGCATTCGTATGATTTTAGATTTAAAATAATTTGAGAGAATAATGGAAATACTAATAATTTTTACTGTAATTGTTGGATTTTACATGGCTTGGAACATAGGTGCAAATGATGTTTCAAATGCCATAGGAACTTCAGTAGGATCTAAGGCTTTAACATTAAAACAAGCTGTTATATTAGCTGCCGTATTTGAATTCTGCGGAGCTTTCTTTTTAGGATCTCATGTATCTAATACAATTCAATCTGGAATAATTAACCCTGAAGTTTTTGAAAGCGACCCAACAATTTATTTATTGGGAATGTTAGGATCATTAATAGCTACCGGAATTTGGCTAAATATAGCCTCATTTTTAAAAATGCCAGTATCTACTACTCATGCAATAGTTGGATCAATCATTGGATTTGGAGCAATCATTGGAGGCCTTCATGCTATTCATTGGGGCGAAGTATTCTCAATAGTATTAAGCTGGTTTATAACACCTCTTTTAAGCGGAAGTATTTCTTATATTCTGTTTAATATTTTGCAGCAGAGAATTTTATTTTCTTACAAACCTATTGAAGCTACCAGAAAATTTATTCCCTATGTAATTTTAATTGCATTTACAATTTTTCCTATGGGATTAATCTACAACGGATTATCAAGCCTTCATTTTAACCTTAACTTTCCAAAAGCACTATTGATATCTTTTATAATAGGAATTATAGCTTCAATAATTTCCGGCTTCTTAATTAGAAAGATGACCCCTTCAAGTAAGGAAAAGAAAAAATATTCACATCCTTTCCAGCTATTAAGTTTAGAAAAGGCAACAAAGAATTTACAAAGAACAAAACTTAGCTCATCTGGAGATATACATCAAAAAACAGCTAAATTATTAACAGAACTTGAAGAATTAAGAAAACAGGTAAAACAGGAAACAGAACTTAACTATATTACTTCAGATTATGCAAAAGTTGAAAAATCTTTTGTTTACCTTCAAATGTTTAGCGCTGCATTAATTGCTTTTGCACATGGAGCAAATGACGTGGCAAATGCTATTGGTCCTGTTGCAGGAGCTATGCAGGTAATAAACACAAGGACAATCATAACAAGTTCCACTATTCCTTTATGGATACTATTTTTAGGTGGTGCCGGGATCATAGTTGGCCTTGCAACATGGGGATGGCGAGTAATTGAAACCATCGGGAAAAAAATTACAGAGCTAACACCAACTAGAGGATTTTCAGCAGAATTCGGTGCTGCCATTACAATCTTACTTGCATCAAAATTTGGATTCCCCGTATCTACAACACATGCCCTAGTTGGCTCAATTTTAGGCGTCGGCTTCGCAAGAGGTATTAGAGCTCTTAATCTAAAGGTATTAAGGGATATTACTTTTTCCTGGGTAATAACAATACCTATATGCGCTTTTTTGAGCATAATCAGTTATTATATCATGAGAACAATTATTAAATTTTGAATTTTATTTGATTAACATCTATATGTATAAATAAGACAAAGGAGCTGATTTTGTGGATTCCCATTCAAAATATGCAGGTGAATTATTACTACAAAAAATTAGACATTTTTTGTTGGCAAACCTTGGAAAAGTAGAAGAAGAAGCAACAGATCAGGAATTTTATTTTGCCCTATCAATGGCCTTAAGGGAA
>CAYPMA010000054.1:0-6385 GCA_964411685.1 uncultured bacterium | reverse complement strand
TTTTCACTCATATGATAAAAGAAAGTCAAAAAAGCTTTGCTATCTTTCAATGGAATATCTCCCCGGCAAACTGCTAGGGAACAACATGTCAAACATCGGTGCCATGCCTCTTGTTAAATACATTTTAGAAAAAGTTAATAGAAATATGAACGACATTTTAAAATGTGATCCTGATCTTGGACTTGGCAATGGGGGCTTGGGACGTTTAGCTTCCTGTTTTTTAGATTCTTTAGCAACACAATATTATCCGGCGATAGGCTATGGGTTAAGATACCAATATGGGATATTTGATCAGGAAATTTGGAATGGAGTGCAGATTGAAAGGCCCGATTGCTGGCTATTAAACTCTTATCCCTGGGAATTCAGAAAAGACGTGCTCGCTCAATCCGTTTTTTTTGGAGGCAAGTTAATCCCTGCCAAAAACAGGCACGGTGATGAAGTATTTTTATTGGAAGATTATGATGAAGTAAGAGCCCTTCCTTATGATATTCCAATAGTTGGATATAGTGAAAATATTGACTTTGCTGTATTAACATTAAGGCTTTGGACTACTAAAGAATCTCCTAGAAACTTTGAATTGCAAAGGTATAATGCAGGTGAATTAGGGCAAGCTGGAGAAAACTCTTCTCTTACAAATGTACTTTATCCAAATGACAATAACGAAACCGGCAAAAGAATACGCCTAAAACAAGAATTCTTATTAGTATGTGCTTCCGTTCAAGATATTTTAGACCATCATATAGGTCTTCATAATGACATTGCAACGCTGGTTGATAAGGTTCAAATACAAATAAATGACACACATCCTTCACTAATAATTGCCGAACTGACGAGAAGATTAATAAAAAATTATGACCTGCCATTTGCACAGGCATGGGAAATAACTAAACACTGCTGTAATTATACAAATCATACAGTTTTAAGAGAATCCCTAGAAGAATGGAATGAGGAAAGAGTATTTCAACTTCTTCCCAGGCAATATAAAATTATTCAAAAACTTAACCAACTATTTTGTTCACAAGTAAGAGAAAGATTTCCCAATGATGAAGAAAGAGTTAGGCGTATGTCCTTTATTGAAAATGGACAAATTAAAATGGCTAACCTTGCTATTTTTGGATCAAAGAAAGTTAACGGTGTTGCTTATCTCCATACTGAGATATTAAAAAATGATATTTTTAAAGATTTTAATGAAATGTACCCTGAAAAATTTATTCACATTACAAATGGAGTAACGCCAAGAAGATGGCTTCACTATTCAAATCCTCTACTATCTAAATTTATTACAGATAGAATAGGAAAAGAATGGATTACTGACTTTCATAAAATTGAAAACTTAAGAAAATTTGCATCAGATAAAAAGTCACAGGATGAGTTCCTGGAAATAAAAAGACAAAACAAACAAAACTTTTTTGACTTTTTAATAAAGGAAAATCCCATAAGAGATGATAGAGGTAAAATAATAGCTCATTCACAAGTGCTTGATAACAATGCACTATTAGATGTCCAAATAAAGCGCTTTCATGAATACAAAAGACAGTTATTACTTGGTCTGCATACCCTTGTGCTATTTCAGGAATTACAGAAAGATATTAATTACAGATCTATTAAAAGAATGATTGTTGTTGGAGGAAAAGCTGCTCCAGGCTATTACATGGCAAAGAACATATTAACTTTTTTAAACTGTCTAAGTAAAAAAATTAGTTCAGATACTGAAATAAGCAAAAAATTAAAACTTGTTCTCATTGAAAATTATAATGTATCAAAAGCTGAATTAATAATACCTGCAGCGGACTTGTCAGAACAGATATCCACTGCCGGAATGGAAGCTTCTGGTACCGGCAATATGAAGCTTGCAATGAATGGAGCCCTAACAATAGGGACTCAAGATGGCGCCAATATAGAGATGAGAGAATCTATAACAGATAAATGGTGGCCTTTTTCTTTTGGAATGACAGTACAGGAAATAGAAAAAGCAAGAAGAGAAAGGACTTACAGCTCAAAAGATATCTATATTAACAATCCAAAAATCCATAATGCCTTAAATGCAATTAAAGATGGGTCATTAGTACAAAATGAAATAGAGCATAATGCCTTATGCGATATACATAATTACCTTCTAAACGGTCAAGATCAATTCGCAGGGGATAAATACTTTGTATTAGCAGATTTTGAATCATATTACAATACACAAAGAAAAGCAGAAGAAATATATTCCGACCCAAACCAATGGGCTGAAATAGCTCTCAATAACATATCATCAATGGGAAGATTTTCATCTGACGAAGTGATAAATAATTACTCAAAATCAATTTGGGAACTCGAAAAAATTAATATTGACCCTGAAATACATCATAAAATACAGGAAAACTTTTCAGAATATAGACGCTTTATTGTAATGTCTCACGCCGATTAAAAAACAGTAAGGCTCCACTTTTTTTTAAGGTTATCCAAAGACTTATCTTTCTTCATCTTTATTAATGCATTATTAAACAAATCTATTAATTCAGATCCATTTTTCTTCAAGGATATAAGTTTTAAACCCTCATTATAAATAGGTTTTGTCATTTTTAATTTTTTATAAAAATTGGCATTCAGATACCCTTCAGAAACAATATGATATGCAATGCCAGCGCTAATCTGATCTTCTTCAACAGCATTAAATAGATCAGCTAAATTATCATATGCCTGCATATAAATATTTGGATATTTTTGTAATACTAATTCAGTATCTTCCCCTCTTATAAATCCTATCTTTAAATTCTTTACATCTTCTAATGATTCATATTTAGAGTTGATTGGGATTATTAATACAGGAGCGGCATTTAAAAAAACTTCTGAAAAAAAATAAATATCAGAATTGAAATTATATTTCTTCTTGGATGACATAACTGCATCATATTTATCTTTTTCAAGATCTAAAAAAAGGTTCATTTGATTAGAATCAAACTTTTCAAAATTAACTTTTTCAAGTTTAGATATATGTAATAAAAGATCGTCCACGAATGCATTAACATTTATCTCTTGATTTTGAAAATCATTAGGATACCATTGAGGATCAATACCGATACGATAAGTTTTTTTGTAATCATTCATACAAGAACTAAATGAAAAAATAACTAGCAGCGCAACAAGTATTTTTTTAAGAAAATTCATATATTTTTTTTTAATATTATTTAAATTCATATTCTATTTGAAAATATATTTTTAAAAAAAGAAAATTTTAAAAATTTTTGAATTAATGAGATATTTGAACATGTTAAATCACAAAAAAGCAGGTTACATTATTACTGGTATAGAAGTAATGTCAAACAATGAAAAAGACAATAAATTATCATTCAAAGACTTGCTTTTTAAAAAAAGAAAAAAGAATTCAGAAGAAACAATTAAATCTCACATAACTTATTACAATAATCTTAAAAAAGAATTATCAAAATTTGTTGACTCCCCAATTATTTATTTTTCTTTCAATGATACAAAAACATTTTTAAATGAATTAAAAGCCATCAATGTTGATGAATGGATAGTATTTCCTCTATTTCCTCAATTTTCATATGAACTAACAGGGAGAATAGCTAACTTTTTCTCAAAAAATATAAGTATTGATGTGTTAGAAAAAATAAAATGGATCAAATCCTATGGATCCCATCCCTCTTTTATAAAATCATGGAAGGAAAATATTTTTAATTCATTAAAAAATAATATAATTAAAGAAGAAGAAACCTCATTTATTTTTGTCGCAAAAAATATTAAAAAAAATATGCAGGACATTTATTTTTATGAATGTCTAAATTCCTGTAAAAAAATTTTAAGGAATTTCCCCTATGCCTTAGGGAATTTAGTTTTTTCAATTAATGATATTTCTTCAGAAATGATCAAAAAAATCAAAAGAACCAACATTCTATTGATCCCCATTTCAGAAATTATTAATGATTTGGCTACAGACGAATATCATGAAATTTTAAAAAAACACTGTATTAATACCTGTGTTTGTCCTCCATTAAAGTTTCAAAACTTTTGGATAAATTCAATAATTGATATCTTTAAGGAACATGAAATTGCAAATAATCAAATGCTGTTAAATAATCAATTAATATGAAAAAATTAAAAAATATTGTTATTTCACTTATTGTTAATATCTTAAAGAAGTTTGTCAAAAAAAATAAGTTTGATCCGTCAAATCCAAGGTTTTTAATCATCTCGACAACTGCTCTAGGAGATACCTTATGGTCAACTCCTTTTTTAGAATCCATTAAAACTGCTTATCCATCCTCCTTTATCGGCTTATTAACAAGTAAAATTGGAAAAGACATACTTCAAAACAATCCTTATGCAGATGAGATTTTCTATTTTAAAAAAACAATGCTGCTTTCTCTTATCCCTCTTTTTTTTAAACTAAAAAAAAGTAATATACAGGTTATTTTTTCTTTTCATGCATCACAAAGGCTTGCCCTTCCATTGTGTTCAATAATTGGCGCTGAAACAATTATTGGTTCACAAAACCAGAATAAAGGGTTGGACCACCTGCTTTCAAAAGCCATTGAAATAACAGAAGTGCATGAAATTGAAAGAAGAAACTTATTATTACAACATTTTAATATTCAAACACATAACTTGTCCACTCAATTTTATTTATCTGAAAAGTCAAATATTATTATTGATGAGCTTTTAAAAAATAAAAAAAAATCAAATAAACCTTTAATAATTCTTCATCCCGGATCAAAAGACAAATTTAAAAGATGGCCAAAAAAATGTTTTATTGAGCTTGGGAATCTATTAACAAAAAAATTAAAAGCTACTGTAATAATTACCGGAAACAAAGAAGAGAAACGTTTAGTAAATTACATATCAAAAAAAATCAAAGGCTCTTATAACTTTTCAAATAAATTTACAATTTCTGAGCTGGCCTCATTAATAAATAAATCAGACTTCTTTATTACCAATGATACAGGCCCTATGCACTTGGCAGCATCCATAAAAACAAAGACTATAGCTATTTTCTGTTCTACAGAACCTAAAAACTGCGCCCCGAATAATGATAAGCATGTATTAGTAATTTCAAAATATCCTTCATGTTTTCCCTGCAGAAAAAGGAAATGTTATGAGCCATTTTGCTTTTATCAAATTCCTGCTATAGAAGTTTTTAATAAAATGAATGACAAATGGAAGAATTCATGAAAAATGATGGTAAAATAAGTATTATACTTGTTAATTGGAATGGCCTAAAAGATACATTAAAATGCTTAGATTCTCTAACAAAATTAAATTATATCAACTATGAAATAATCCTTGTTGATAATGGATCATCAGATGATTCAGTAAAAGTCATTAAAGAAAAATTTCCTGATATTCATCTTATAGAAACTAAAAAAAACCTAGGATTTGCTGGCGGAAATAATGTCGGCATAAAAAAGGCTTTAGAAAATAAGAGTGATTATGTTTTTTTATTAAATAATGATACCGTTGTAGATAAAAATATCTGTATGAACTTTGTATCATTCATAAAAAACAATAAAAAGGCAGGAATTCTTGGCGCAAGAATATATAAAATGGACTCCGAAGACTATATTGATCATCAGGGAGGAAAATGGAATGCTGAAAAAGCTGAATTCGACTCATATAATTCAAAATCAATTGATAACCTTCAAGACAATAAACAAGTGGATTATGTAACCGGCTGTGCTTTTTTTATTAAAAAAGAAGTTGTAGATAAAATAGGTTTTTTAGAAGAAAATTTTTTTTTAATGTGGGAAGAAACTGATTACTGTTATAGGGCAAAGAACTTCGGATTTGAAATTTGGGCCATCCCCTCAGCTATTGTTTGGCATAAGGTTTCTTCTTCATTTATTGGAGGGAAACCACACACACATTATTATTGGTGGCGTAACAGACTCCTTTGGATAAATAGAAACTTATCAAAAAATGAAAAAAAATATTTATTCAAAACAGTATTATTAAAAGAAATGGCTCACATATTTAAATTAAATATGATTAAAAGCCTTGAATATTATTTCATTAAGCATTCCAAATCAAAAAATATTGAAGAAAAAAAATTAAAGCTTTTATGCTATAAAGCGGGCTGCAGGGGTATTTTAGATTATTATTTTAAAAATTTTGGCGAAGGGCCTTCCTGGCTAATATCACCTAATAATAAAAAATAATTCTTCTCAAAGTCTAAACATGTTATAAATAGAATAAGAAAAACAAATAAACACCATACTCCTATGAAAAAATACTTTACTAAGTCAAAATTATCATTTCTTATTATTAGTTTCTTTTTGTTATTAACAAGTTGCGAAGAGAATAAGCCGATTGTAAATAATATAAACGAAAAAGAAGCAAATGAAATCCTTGTAATATTAGCATCGAAAGGAATTGAAGCACAAAA
>CAYPMA010000053.1:3681-10124 GCA_964411685.1 uncultured bacterium | reverse complement strand
TTAGGATTTGCGATATACTTCAAGGGATTCCTAATCTTTTAATGATAATAATGCTTTTAGTTATCATGGGCCCCGGAATAATAACAATAATATGTGCTATAACCATTACCGGATGGATAAGCATGGCAAGAATTGTAAGAGGACAGGTCTTGCATATAAAAAATCAGGACTTTGTATTAGCGTCAAAGATTTTTGGTGCCTCAAATTTTCATATAATAACAAAACATATCATTCCAAATGCCTCAAGCTCAATCATTGCTACTATGACACTTACTATTCCTTCTGCAATATTCACAGAGGCTTTCTTAAGTTTTTTAGGGCTTGGAGTACAGGCTCCCATAGCCAGCTGGGGTGTGATGATAAATGACAGCATAACAGCTATACAGTATTATCCATGGAGAGTATTATTTCCTTCATCCATGATAATAATTACTATGCTTTCATTTCACTTAATAGGTGAAGGATTAAATGACTCAATGGACCCAAAATATCAGAAGATAATATGAAAAACCTGCTTAAGATAAGAAATTTCAATGCTTTCATACAAAATAAAAAAAAGTTAATTCATTCTGTTAGGGATATTAATTTAGATCTCTTTGAAAATGAAATAATAGCAATTGTTGGTGAATCAGGATGCGGCAAAACCACCCTTGCTCAATCTATTTTAAGATTAAATAACAATAACACATATTCAGGGAAAATAATATTTGAGGACACTGATTTAATATCTGTTGAATTAAAAGAGATGCAAAAGATCAGGTCTAGAAAGATCTCTATAATTTTTCAAGATCCAGAGGCAAGTTTAAATCCTACAATGAAAGTAGGAAAGCAAATTTCAGAGGCAATACATATAAATGAAAGAATCAATAAAAGAGAGGCAATTAAAAAAACTCTTAAACTAATGAAAGAGGTTGGAATCCCGGATGAGAACATAAGATATAATCAATATCCTTATGAATTAAGCGGAGGCTTAAAACAAAGGGTAATGATAGCAATTGCTATTTCCTTAAATAGCAGGATATTAATTGCCGACGAGCCCACAACCGCATTAGATGTAACAATACAAAAGCAAATACTTGATTTATTCAAGAAACTTCAAATTACAAGGAAGCTGTCAATAATATTAATAACTCACAATCTTAATATAGTAAAAAACCTATGCAGCAGGGTTTTTATTATGTATGCAGGAAGAATAATAGAAAGCGGACAAACTAAAGATATTTTCCAACACCCTAAACATCCATATACTTCTCATTTACTTGATGCAACCTTTTCTAAGGAACAATTAAAAAAGCATTTTATTAATCTTGAGAACCTTAAATACGATCCTGCATTGGAACATATAAAGTGCCCATTTTTAAATAACTGCATACAAAAAAAAGATATATGCAAAAAAGAGTTTCCGAAAAACTCCAATAACTGCCTTTGCTGGCTAAACAATGAAGATCTAACATGCAAACATTAATTAAGATAAAGAATCTGAATAAGGATTATTTTTATAAAAAAAATAGAATTTCTGCTTTAAAAAATATTAATTTAGAGATTTATAAAAATGAAATTGTAGGTCTTGTTGGAGAAAGCGGCTCTGGAAAATCTACTCTTGCAAAAATATTAACTTCATTGGTGAGACCTACTTCCGGGCAAATATTTTTCAAAGATGAATTGATTTCTTCCAAAAAAATTAATCCTAAAGAAATTCAAATGATCTTTCAAAATCCTTTTTCTTCTTTAAACCCTAGAATGACAATAGAAGAAATATTAAAAGAGCCTATATTTATTCATAATATCTGCAAAAAAGAAAACTATAAACATTACCTTAAAGAACTTCTTTTTAATGTTAGTTTATCAGAAAAAACTCTTAAATATTACCCTCACCAGCTTAGCGGAGGGCAATTACAAAGAATAGCTATTGCAAGGGCAATATCTTTAAATCCGTCATTTTTAATTTGTGATGAAGCAGTATCATCTTTGGACAGCTCAATACAGATGCTGGTTATTAATCTATTAAAGAACATTCAAAAAAAACTTAAAATTACATTGCTTTTTATATCTCATGATCTTTCTGTTATAAAGAATATATCAACTAAGGTATGCGTTATGTACAAAGGAGAAATAGTTGAAAATCAATCAACTGACAGTATATTTATAAATCCAAGAAATGCTTATACAAAATCATTATTAAAAGCAGCTTTTAATGAAGATTATTTACATGAGAAAAAATCAGAAGGAAGCGGGAAGGAAACTTTTTCTTCAATATAAGTAAACTCTTCTATTTTATTTAATCCTAAATCAAAAAGTCTTTCTATACAATTTTGAACAATATTTTCCGGAGTAGAAGCTCCTGCCGTCATTGCAATATTATTTACATTTACAAGCCATTCTTCTTTTATTTCTTCTTTATTGTTAATAAGATAAGCTGACACATTTTGTTTTTCTGCTATTTCTCTTAACCTGTTTGAATTGGAGCTTTTTGTGTCCCCAACAACAAAAACCACATCAACTTTATTTGTTATTTCTTTCAAGGCCCTTTGTCTATTTTGTGTTGCATAGCAGCTTGAAGACCTTGGCAGCGATTCAATATTAGGATATTTATTTTTTAAAGCGTCTATAATACCTTTTACATCATCAATGCTGAAAGTTGTTTGAACAAGATATAGAAGCTTTTGATCTTTTGAAAAATCCAATTTATCAACTTCATCTTTAGAAGATACAATTACTGTGTGTTCTTCAGATTCCTCATATGCCCCTATTACTTCAACGTGATTTTTCTTACCAATTAATACTATTTTATATCCATTTTTTGAATAATCAATAATTGATTTATGTATCATTGTTACCAATGGACATGTAGCATCAATATCAATCAGTTCATACTGTTTTGCAAGTTTTCTGACCTTTGGAGAAACTCCATGAGCAGAATATATTAATCTAGAATTTTTAGGGACTACGGAAAGATCTTCAATAAAGATAACTCCCATATTCTGCAATCTTTCTACAACATGTTTATTATGAACTATTTCATGCTTAACATATATAGGAGCTCCCCATATTTCTACTGCTTTTTCTACTATTTCAATAGCTCTTACAACTCCTGCACAAAAACCTCTTGGCTTAACAAGAAATAACTTCATAACAAACCTTAAAAAAAATTTTTACATAATTATAAGTGATATTAAAAATAACGACAATTATTAAAAAATTACTTTACATCAGCTGCGCATCTAAATCCGTATGTGCCGTTTACAGCTCCTGGATTATTACGATGACGATGTGAACATCTTAAGTCTTCTTTTAGGCTTTTCCAGCATCCGCCTCTTAATACTCTGTAAACACCCTGCCTTGGGCCTTTTGGATTGTCCGGCTCCTGATGTGATGTATCATAATAATTATAGGCATACCAGTCCTCACACCACTCATAGACATTGCCTGCTATGTCATATAAGCCGTATTTATTTGGAGGATAGCTCATAACAGCTGTTGTGTCCGAGCTGAAGAAATTTGCTTTTGTATGATCAATATCATTACCGAAAGGATACATGTCTTCGCTTCCGCCTTTTGCGGCGACTTCCCATTCAGCTTCTGTAGGAAGCCTTTTACCAACCCATTTAGCATAAGCTGAAGCTCCATACCAAGTAACTCCAACTACTGGATGTTTAGAATATCCGGACTCAATAACAAACTTTCCTGCACTTTTTTTAATTCTGGAATCTTTTAATCTTATGATATCATTATTATTTCTGTCTTTTTCTCCGCCCATTGATTGTAAGAATAAAACAAACTGCTCATTTGTTACCGGATGAATATCTAAAGCGAAATTGTACAAAGTTATGCTATGACGAGGCATTTCATCTCTAGCTCCTTCATTGCTTCCCCTATAAAATGTACATTCTTTTATCACAATCATTTCATTTAATATTGGCTCTAATTCTTTTACTTCAACTTTTTTAGGCTGATAATATGACACTTGAAGCTCTTTATGAAAAATTGCGCCGGGATCAGGTTCATATACAGGCCTTTCAATTTCACAGGGATTGATAACCGGTTTTGGCCTACTATTAACTCTTTCTTCTTCAATTTCTGAAGATGTAGAATGCATAATTTCATCTGAATCATTATCGATAATGCCAACATCATCCGAAGAAAACTCAAAAGACATCTGCATAGCGTTCTCAACTTTTTTTTCAACCTCTTTCCATGAAAGAACATCTAAAGAAGAAAGATCTGATACATTTTTAGATAATAAGGAATTTAAAGCTTCTGTTAGTTTTTCTGGTCGTTTTTTAGGATCTTTTTGTAAACATTTGCATATGAAAAGATCCCAATTCAACTTATATTCCGGTGCAATGGTAGAAGGAAGCTCGAAATAACCTTCAGGAAACTCTCTTGCTATTAAAAAATATGCCAAAACACCAAAAGCATATATATCTGTGTGGACATCAACTTCTTCGTATGAACGGTCTTTTTGTTCAGGTGCTAAAAATGCGAAATCATTATTCAAAATAAAATCTTTATCATCAATTTGCTGAGAAGAAAAAAGTTTTAAAAACTTATGGTATCTTCTATTTAATACTTTTCCCTCACCTAAAAGTCTTATTACTGCAAAATCTGTTAAATATACCCTTAATCCCTTTTCACTTGGATCAACAAGGATATTGCTTAACTTTAAAGACCTGTGCAATAAGGGGCTTCCATCGAGCAATATGCTATGGGCATAATCCAAAGCAGAGGCGACCTGCCTTAAAATCATTTCTACTTCTGCTTCAACCAGTACTTTTCCTCTTATTGAGAGATAATCGCCAAGATTAGTTATCTCTCCTGATGATTGTGATATCAAATCCATAACAAGAAAGAACTTTCCTTCAGCGCTTGATATATTATGAACCTTAACTATAGAAGGATGCTCTAATGCAACAAGAACGCTAACATCTTTTTCAAACTGTTTTATAAAATCTGGATCAGAAGTTAATTCTTCATCTAAAATTTTGAGGGCATATTTTTTTTTGATAAAACGATGTTCTGCAATATAAACATCTCCAAAAGATCCTTGCCCAATTTTTTTAATTAGCAAATAATCGCCAAAAACTTTTTCTGCCATAATTGTATTTTCTTTTTATATAGTTCTTCAACTTTTGCATCATAATTATATAATAATTATAATGCAAGTATAGTCTTACTAAAAAACTCCTAAAAACTTCGCAAAATACCAAGCCGCGATAATTACTATCACCCCGACACCAAGCCAAAGAAGGTTAGGTAAACTTTTCAATCCAGCATTAGGCGTTGATCTTACTTCCAGTGTTCCTATTCCAAAATCAAAGTCTTGTTTTGTTTGAGGCATTTTAAAAGCCCTTGGATTTTCGCTTATTAATTTTTCTCCATCGATTCCAAGAAAAGAAGCGTATTGTCTGATAAATCCCAATGCATATACTGAAGATAAAAACTGATCTATATTTCCTTCCTCTATTGCTTGCAGATATATTTTTCTGATCGAGGTAGCATTTTCCACTTCTTTCAAAGTCAAATGCATTTCTTCTCTTTTTAATTTAAACTTCTCTCCAATTTTTTTTAATTCGCCATTCATAATGAATACCTTTTTATACTTATTATCAGCATCATAATGTTATTTATCATTTCATTCAATTTTAAGAATATCTTTCTTGAATTTTTTTAGTTTAAAATGATTTAATACAAACAAATGTACCAGTGAATTATATGAAAAAAAATAATAAGCCTGCCTGTTTTTCTACAGAAATTGACATCAAATTAAAAGATAAAATTAAAGAAGACTTGAAAAATATGGACTTTGAGTTTTCGAAACCGCAATATACAATTTTTTCCGCTAAGAAAAAAGGAGTTGTAGTTGTTTTATATGAATCAGGAAAGCTTTTAGTTCAGGGAAAAGAAAAGGACTCTTTTATTGAATTTTATCTTGAACCGGAAATACTTAAAAATTTCAAATATACATATCCTGAAGCACATTTAGATAAAACAGAACGTATAGGTGTAGATGAGGCAGGAAAAGGTGATTTTTTCGGCCCTCTCTGCATAGCAGCAGTTCATGCAACAAAAGAAAACATTAAAGGCTTGCTGGATTTACATGTTAGGGACAGCAAGAATATTTCCGATAAAACTATATTAAAAATTGGAAAGGAAATTAAGGACAAATACGAACATTCAATAATACGTATTTTCCCGGAAAAGTATAATGAACTTTATATAAAGTTTAAAAACCTGAACTCATTATTAGCATGGGGTCATGCGACTGCAATTGAGAATCTTGTTAAAAAAACCAACTGTAGGAATGTACTTATTGACCAATTTGCCGATAAAAAGGTTGTAAGCTCTGCAGTAAAACATAAAAACTTATCTATCGACTTAAAACAAAGGCATAGGGCTGAAGAAGATATTGTTGTAGCAGCAGCTTCTATATTAGCGAGATATGC
>CAYPMA010000053.1:2633-3671 GCA_964411685.1 uncultured bacterium | reverse complement strand
GCTTTTTTGGAAGGGATGAAAGTCCTTTCAGACGAATTAGATATAGAACTGCCAAAAGGTGCTTCTCAGAAGGTCATTGACATAGGTAAAAAAATTGTATTGAAGTTTGGGCCTGAGAAATTAGAAAAAGCTGCAAAAATACACTTTAAAACACACAAAGAAATAATTTCCTAAAAAAATTTAGGGCCCCGGTTTTTCAATTTCACTTCCAAAACTTATTAACCATTCAGCTAAGTTTATTGCTATGAAAATTACAATAGCTATAAAAATAAAAGCAATTATCAGGTTAACTATAGATTTAATAATCGAAAACATCTGCACTTCTGACAAGGATATGATATAAAGTATTATTGACCAAATTCCAACTGTAAGCTGTATTATTAATAATGAAAATAGCAGCCAGAATTCTCCCCCTGATAATAAATATCCTCCAGGAAAATCCTTAAATAAATCACTTCCAAAAATAGTTATTAATAAAAACCAGCAAATGACATTTACAATCATTGGAACATTTGACCACGCCATTGAAGATCTTATCTGTTTATAATTTCCATGACCTCCAATCCATTTACCAGTAAAGGAAACGAAGAACGATCCTACTGAAAACATTATATATCCCCATATTGGGGCTAATATAACTGAAAGAAGAATTATCATAGACAAATGGCCGATATGTCCCATTGAATAACTCTGAGAAATCCCTAACAATGATCCCACACCAAATATAAAAGAAAGAATCCATAGTCTGTGATCAGGATTATATGTTACTACCTCTCTTATTGTTTTTCTTGGACTTACCCACATTGTAAGCCATGGATTAAGCGTTAGCATATAATCACCTTTAATTTCCCTGTCTATTATTAGGATAAATTAAAATAATTAAATTCACAATAAAAAATAATTAACTAGCTGAGTTAATTTAAGATTAATTTCCAAAATTTTGATATAATATTAAAGACGAATAAATTAAAAATAAAATAACAAACAAAAATAATATTGATAAAAACACATATACTATAGATTTTAACAATGAAAATC
>CAYPMA010000053.1:0-2623 GCA_964411685.1 uncultured bacterium | reverse complement strand
CCAAAGACCATATATTTACAATAATAATAATTAGATAAATAAAAAAAGCTGAAGAGCTTTTTAAGTACCATTCAAACAAATTAAATGAAAAAACATACAATATTATCCACATAAAAAGGACAAGACTTAAAGGCAAATATGACCATGCAAGAGCAATCCTTATCTGCTTTTTAGAAGCTTTTCCATCTAAAAGCCTTCCTATTATTGAAAGCACAACACCCATTAAATGCAGCCAAACAAAACCAATTGCAATTGATATGACTATAGACAAAGCTATTAATAAATAGCTCATAGACCTTATTGGCAAAAAATCAAAATATTTTACGTTAAAAATTATAGGCAAAACAATTTGAAACCAAAATAATGCGGATAAAAAATATATAGATATTTGTTTTTCCGTATTAATTACAGATTTAATAGTTTCCCTTGGTTTAGTCCACATTGAAAACCAGGGATTAATGCCATATAAATATTTCATAACAAATCAATTGGGATGCAAATTAAAACACCCCAATTTAGATCTTATTCTTTTGGTTCGTTATGTTTACATGAACATGAGCCATAAATCTCAGGAATAAAGAAAAAGGAAATACCCCATATACCAGCAAGGCCAATTATAGAATAAATAATTCTAGCTAAAGCGCTTGTATCTGATCCAATGACGTCTTGGATAACATCATACTGGAAAAATCCCCACAATCCCCAATTTAGGGCACCGATAATTACCAATAATAAAACTATAAAGCGAATAAATTTCATCTATCCCCCCTTTAATGAAATAGCTTACAAACTTAATTTTATAAAAAAAATTATTTCATTGTCATTATTTAATTATAAGATTTTATATTAATTATAAATTGACTATTGAAGCTAAAGTTGTTACAATATTTTTTCAATCAAGTAATTAAAATGCATTGCAGATAAAAATGACTGAATTTAATCAACATGAGTTAAAAATTTTACAAAAACTATGTAAAATCAAGTGTTCTTCACATGAAGAAGAAATTCTTATAAAAAACTTAAAAAGAATAATTGGTTTTATTGATCAGATCAATGAAGTGAACATTGATAATATTGAGTCATTTTCCCATATCTTTTCTAATGGGCACAGCTCTTTAAGAGATGATATTGTTGAAAATAATGTAGATCATGATGAATTTATATCAAACAGCCCTGAACACGTTGCAGGAATGGTAAAAGTTCCTGTAATTATCGACAAAGAAGGATAACATATGCATAAGCTATCTGCTGTAGAATTAAATAAGGCTTTTTTAGATGGCAAATATTCAGCCGAGGAAATTTGTTCTTATTTTCTAAAAAGAATACATAGATTTGACAAGCAGCTAGGTACATTCATTACGATACTTGATGAAAGAGCAATGCAAAAAGCATCCGTGCTTGATGAAAAGAAAAAAAATAAAAAGCCCTTAGGAAAATTAGCCGGAGTGCCCATCTGCATTAAGGACAATCAGAACATAAAAGACGTTGTTACTACATGCGGATCTAAAATATTAGAGAATTATAAAGCCCTTAATGACGCAACTGTTATTAAATTACTGGAAGAAGAAGATGCTATAATAATTGGAAAAACAAATCTTGATGAATTTGCGATGGGATCTTCAACTGAGTATTCCTCTTTTTTTCCAACAAGAAACCCCTGGAACTTGAGTTGCTCTCCCGGTGGATCATCAGGTGGATCGTCGGCAGCTGTTGCCGCAAGGTTATGTCCAATAGGAACAGGCAGCGACACAGGAGGATCAATAAGGCAACCCGCTTCATTATGCGGAATCGTAGGGTTTAAGCCTTCTTATGGAAGGGTATCACGTTATGGTCTTGTTGCATTAGCTTCATCATGGGATCAGATTGGAACATTATCAAATACTGTTGAAGACTGTGCTTTAATGATGGAAATATTGGCAAAGCATTGTCCAAATGACGGAACAAGTATAGACGCACCTTTTGAAAGTTATTCAAAAAATATGCCTTTATCATTAGAAGGCACAACTATTGGAGTTCCCTGGCATTTTATAAAAGATTTAAACAAAGAAACCCTTGATAATTTTAAAGAATCTATTGAAACGGTTAAATCATTAGGCGCCAAAATTATAGAAGTTGATCTAGACTTAATAAAATATTGTATCGCAGTATACCATATACTTCAAACAGCAGAGGCATCTACTAACCTTGCAAGATATGACGGCATTCGTTATGGATTGAGATCAAAAAAGGCAACCACTATAGATGAAGTATATTATCTTTCCAGACATGAGGGCTTTGGGCAAGAAGTAAAGAACAGGATATTTGTTGGAACATACGTACTTTCAACTGGATTTATCGACGCTTATTACAAAAAAGCTCAAAAGGTTAGAAAACTTATAATTGATCATATTAACAAGATATTTGAAAAATGCGATTTAATATCAATGCCTACCACATCATCTACCGCTTTTGAAATAAACACCATACAAGACCCTGTTGAGATGTATCTGCAGGATTTGTTCACTGTGCCTGCAAATTTAGCAGGGACTCCTGCAATTAGTGTTCCTTCCGGTTTTTCAAAAGAAAAAAAACTGCCCTTTGGAATTCAATTTATGGGGCCTAGAATGCAGGATTTAAAAGTTAT
>CAYPMA010000052.1:0-10341 GCA_964411685.1 uncultured bacterium | reverse complement strand
AAGAAGAAAACACACCTTTACTAATTGCTTTAATGAATAAACAAAGAGAAATCGCTATAGCTTTGATTAATGCTGGAGCAGATCTTGATGTATGCAATAATACAGGCTACTCTCCTCTTGTTTTTGCTGCTGAATTAAATGATGGTGAATTGATTGATATTTTAGCTTCAAAAGGAGCCAAACTTGATTTCACATATGAATCTGAGGGCGAAAAACGAACATATTCTGTTTTATATTATGTTTTATTATTTGAAGGTATAAAAACAGGAACAATACAATCATTAATAAAACATAATCCAAACTTATTATTTAAAGATGATAGTGGAGATACGCTTTTAAATCGCTTATTATTTTCGTCTAATCATACACATGAAACACACACAAAAATTAAATTGTTAATAGAAACAGAACCTTCTCTTGTAAATATGGCAGGATTTCACGATCAAACACCATTACATATATCAGCTCACTCTGCTTTCAACGGTGATCTTGAACCGGCTAGGTTATTATTAAGTTATGGAGCTTCTATAACAGCTGAGAATAAATCTGGAAAAACCCCTATTGATAAAGCCATGGAACTTAATTATATTCCATTTCTTTTGCTTCTATTAAACTCAAGTAATTTAAATGATGCATTACATAAATCCATAAAACTTAATTTACCTAATCTTGCTAAGTATCTAATAGATCATGGAGCAAACGTAAATGCAAAAAATGGAAAACAACACAGTGCATTATATTGTGCTATATCACAAAAAAGTGAACAAATTATATCTTTATTAGCCTCAACCGATGGAATAAAATTAAATGAACTCTCACCAAATGGGAATACTCTTCTTCATTTAGCCATTTTAATGAAAGATAATAAAACATTAAGTTTGCTAACAAAACGTTATAGAGCAAACACTGAGATACATGGTCAAAGAGGATATACACCTCTTCATTTAGCAGCAGGACTTGGAGACTCTCAGGCAGTTACAATATTATTAGAGGCTAATGCTAACATAGATGCTGTTGATGCTAAGGGAAATACACCTGCTGACTTAGCAAGTAAAAAGAAAAAGTTAGATGTATTAAAACTTCTATTAAGACAGTAGAAAAACAATATTACTTCAAATATAAATTCGTAATAACTTATAATTAAAATAAGGATTTATTTTAATAAAAGTGAGAATTTATGGCTGATATTGGCCCTATTAACCCTCCTATGAAGCAAGAGCAGCTCTTTGGAGCGGCACCACCCTCCATGAAAGAAGAGCTTTATAATCAGGTAGAGCAAATTTATAAAGAGGTAGTATTTGCTACTGATCCAAATATTCCGGCACAAAAAGAAAGACTTACAGGAATAGCTCAATTAACCTCCACAATCTTATGGACATGCAAAAACTGGGAATTTGACCCAAAAACTGAAAAAGACATACTTAATATGGCAACAAACCTGCATGCAAATATGAATTGGCAGGATATTGAAAAAGAACTGCAAAACATTCTTTCTTACTTAAAAGGCGTTGATAAAAAAGTAGGGGCAATTCATTACCTTATGCAGGCGGAGCATATTTTCTGCATAGCACCTAAAAACCCAATAATAAATTCAGAAGATTTTCAAAAAATAGTAGAGCCGATAATTCATTCCCTTCGCTATGAAATGACATCCTTTGATGTAACAAAATTGGAAAACCATTTAAATTCAATAATTAAAAGTGCTGTAGCACACCCAAACAACTTGAAAAGTCTTTTAGAAGAATTGAAAAAAATATCTGATTCTTTAAACAGATAATTTATTCATCAATAAAAGCTAATTGCGATATTCTCATATCAATAACTTTTGTTGAAAATATAATTTTATCAGCTTGTATATTTGGATCTACCTGCTTCGTATAATCATTTTTCATTTTATTATTAAGCTCTAAAAAATTCGATAACTGCTTAGTATATTCGACACAATTCAGTCTTAAAATTTTTGGAAATACATATATTGTTCCATTATTTACTGTCATTGTATCTTCCAATGAAATAACTATTTCTCTTTTACCATAGCTGTCATTGAATGTTTTAGACATATCAATGAGGTTGATTTTAAAAGATTCTTTTATTTCTTTTAATGAAAGAAGCTTTAATAATTTTACAGCCAGATCAATATTTTTCCCTTCAAGTTTATTTACATCTTGTAAGGTATTTAAATTACCAAAAAAAATCTTAGGAATATTAAGATTTTTAAAAAAAGGCTCATATAAAAATACATTTCCCTCAGCATCCATAGCATAATTCTCTACATCATGTATCTTAGCAATTGGATCTTTTGTAAGATATTCAATGTATATTGAATCAGGGCCTTCTTTTTTTATTTCAGCATGTTTTATATGAGATGAATTATTTAATTTCTCTTTTGCATTATCTATATCAAATTTATAAAAATTTTCTTTGTTATCTAAAGACAATCCGATAATTTCTGCTAAGTACTGTGTATCTAAAACATTATCAGATAATGACCTCTGATTAATATATTTAATATTGTACTTATCATCGGTAAACTGTTTTGCTTTCCATTGCTTATGCTGATAATATCCCCAAAAGCTGGAACCGGATATTATTATCATCGAACCAATAATTATAAAAAGAGCCTGCATAAGTGAAATGCGTTCTTTCATAATATTGAAGTCCTTTTTTTATCCATTGCAAAAACAATTAATTCATCTATCAACTCCATTCCAGGCTTTTGATTATATTCCCAGCACTTAGGATATAAGCTGATGGATGTAAATCCAGGAATTGGATTAATTTCATTGAACCAATATCTTCCTTCTTCATCCAAGAAAAAATCAACCCTTGCAAGACCAGAACATGAACATAGCTGATATACTTTTTTAGCAAGCAATTTACCTTCTGTCATTTTCTCTTCAGTAATATTTGCCGGTATGTGAGTTTTCATGGGATCATTTCCATACTTTTTATCATAATCATAAAAACCGCCGTTAGATAGTATTTCCCCGGCCTCTGCCACTTTAACATCTTCATTACCAAGAACAGAAAATTCAATTTCCTGTCCTGTTACTTTTTCTTCAATAATTATAGAATCATCAACCTTTAATACTTCTTCAATTGATTCTTCTATTTTTATTTTATCATAAACAAACTGAATTCCTACGCTGGAACCTAAATGAGTTGGTTTTATAAATAATGGATATTTCAAACCATCCAAGTTTTTTAATACTTTATTTTTTTCTTCTTTCCACTCTGACGATAATACATATATAAATTTAGAAGTATTAATGTTGGAATGGCTTACAACTATGTATTTTGTAATAGCCTTGTTCATAGAAAGAACACATGACCTATAATCGCATCCAACATAAGCTATATTCAAAACTGCTAAAAATCCCTGCACCATTCCATCTTCGCCAAAAGGCCCATGCATTATTGGAAGACAAACATCTGATTTAGAAATCTCATCAAGGATATTAGGAGTAATTCTTATAGATCTTTTCGTCACTTTCTTTTCAATTTTCTCTGTCTTTTCCCATATGCCTTCATTTGATATATAAAATAAATTAACATCATATAGTTCTCTATTTAAGCATTTCTCAATGTATGACGCAGATAATATTGAAATATCATGCTCTGAAGATATTCCGCCAAATAAAATTGATACTTTTAATTTATTTGAATCCTTTGAATATTTTTCAAAAATATTATCTCCTATATATGTAACATCCCCTGCTCCTACTGTTAAGAAAATGTCATGAGGTCTTAAAAAATTTAGAATTGCAGAAACTGCATCTTCCTTTTTTACAAATGAGCAATCAACTCCAGTTTCTTTTATTGATTTTGACATATTCTCAGAGTTGATATTTTCTATGGGATTTTCATGTGCCGAATAAAGATCTGTAATAAACAGTTTGTCTGCATCGTTAAAAGAACTTACGAATTCATCATATAATAACTGAGTCCTTGTATATCTATGCGGCTGAAAAAGGACTACAAGACGTTTTTCCTTAAAGGCATTTTTTAGTGCTGCAACAGTTTTTTTTATTGCTGTTGGATGATGGGCATAATCATCGTAGAATTTAACTTTCTTTATTTCTCCATTTAAATGAAGCCTTCTTTTAGTTCCCAAAAATGAAATAAAAGTTTTCTGAATGATATCTTTGGAAATGCAAAGCTTTAAACAAAGACAGAATACAGCGGCTGCATTTAATACATTATGATATCCTGCAAGAGGAATAATTATATTATCATATTTTTTGCCTTCAAATTTAATGTCAAAGATCATGGAAAGCTCATTTTGTCTTACCTTAGTAATAACAACATCAGCTTTATCTGAAAAACCGTATGATATTCCCTGCGGGTTCATTTTTTGTAATATTGGATCATCATAGCACCATAATAGATGATTTTTTGAAGAAATATTATTAATAAAATCAAAAAATCCTTTTTTTAATTTTTCTTCTGTTTCCCAATATTCCATATGGTCTTTTTCAATATTGGAAATAATCCCCCCAAAGCCTTTATATTTCAAAAATGATCCATCACTCTCATCTGCCTCAGAAACAAAATAATCACTATTTCCATATCTTGCATTGGTATCAAAGTTCTTTATTATTCCACCTACCATAAAAGAAGGATCATAGCCTGCCCTCATCAACACACAAGATAGTAAAGAAGATATAGTCGTCTTACCGTGTGTTCCTGCAACCAAGAGAGTTTTTTTATCTTTCATAAGATAAGAAAGAAGCTCAGATCTATGCATCATATTACATTTTAATTTAACAGCATTTTCATATTCAGGATTATTCTTGGAAATTGCAGAAGAAAAAACTACCTTTGTATTTTCTGTAAAAGTTGAATTTTCTTGGCCAATATTAATTTTCGCTCCAATATCAATCAGATTCTTAATAATTTGCGTTTCTCTGATATCGCTTCCAGTTACTTCTTTTCCCTGCTGTATAAGTATTTGTGCAAGGCCGCTCATGCCGATGCCGCCTATGCCTATAAAATGATAAATATCCTGAGTCATAACACATCCTTTGCTACATCAATTATTAACTCTAAAAAATTATGCTCCTCACGTGAAACCTTGTATTTTTTAATATTGGATTTCATAAGCAATATTTTTTTTCTATTTTCTGCAAAAAGGTCTATAATAGCTTTTAACAAAATATTTTCATCAACATCTTTTTGTTCAAAACATAATGCCGCCTTTATTTCATTCTTCATAAATTCTGCATTATATTTTTGATGCATGTCTTTAGAAAAAGGATAAGGTATTAATATTGAAGGAATTTCATAAGACAATAATTCCCCTATTGTGGCAGCACCGGACCGTGATATTACTATATCTGCCTGAGAATACATATCTTTCATGTTATTACAAAATTCCATCACTAAATGATTAATTTTCAGGCTGCAATAATGTTTTTCAAGTCTTATCTTTTCTTCTTTAGATCCAGCAATATGGATTATTCTCAATTCAATATTTTCAGAAGAAATAATTTCAGCTGCCTTATATAAAAGATCATTAATAAATTTTGCTCCCTGAGACCCTCCAAACACCAAAATCGTAGTAGTATTATTTGTTTTTGTATTTTCATTTGAGTAATTGAAAGGCATAAGATTTATCAGCTTATAATTCTTATTAAAAGGCAAAATAGGAAATTGGCATGCGACTACTTTTGCATAAGATGAAAAATAATTATTAACTTTTCCGAAAATTGTATTTGATTCAAAAATAACAATCTTTTTTCTCATTAATTTAGCTGTCAGCATAAGTGAAAAGGTATAAAAACT
Organism: uncultured bacterium; assembly: GCA_964411685.1. GTDB lineage: Bacteria > Chlamydiota > Chlamydiia > Chlamydiales > SM23-39 > CAYPMA01. The sequence continues at coordinate 4,557 of CAYPMA010000052.1, read as the reverse complement.
TCCAAATCCGACTATTACATCAGGATTAAATTTTTTTAATAATTTATAGCTTTGAAATATTCCCAAAATAAGGTTTTTAAAAAAAATTAATCCTTTTTTTCCTTTTAATGTGAATGGAGATGAAAGTATATCCTCACATAAAAACTCCATATTTAAATAAGGATTTTTTGAAATCTTGTGAGATGCAAATTTTACCTCGCAGCACCTTGACAACAATAATGAAGCTATATGCTTTGCAGGAACAACATGCCCTCCTGTTCCACCTGCTGAGATTAATATCTTAATTTTTTTATCATGATTCATTTGTAATTTTTTTCTTATACGGTTTTGCAATATTTACAAGTAATGATATTGCTATCATATGACTTATTAATGATGTGCCTCCTTGTGAAAAGAAAGGCAGAGTAATACCCTTGCTTGGCAAAAGTCCCGACACAACACCTAAATTTAAAAAGGCCTGAAATGATATCATAAACGTTAAAAGAGTTCCCAAATAAAACCCCTTCTTATCTTGGGAATTAATTGCAATATTGAATCCCTCATAAGCAATAAGCATGTACAAGAATATTAAAAAACAAATGCCTATAAAACCGAATTCTTCAGCATAAATAGCTGCTAAGTAATCACTTCTTGCTTCAGGAAGATAATTTAACTTCTGCATGCTTGCACCGAGACCTTTTCCCAAAAGCCTTCCTGACCCTGTTGCTATACGTGCCTGGTATGGCTGGTGCCCTTTTCCTTTAATATCTAATTCAGGATGCAGGTAAGTTGTTAACCTGTTTTTCACATGAGGCATCTGGAAAGCTATTACTCCACCTACCAGCAATATGCATGCGAGTGGAATAACCCAGTAAGTCCATTTAATCTTTGTAATAAAAAACACTATAACCAGAGTAAACAATATCAATGCTGTAGTTCCATTGTCCGGCTCTAAAAGAATTAATCCTAAAGGGATTAAGAATATAATCAAAATTTTTATGAAATCAAAAAAACTTGTAATTGGATTATTTGTAACTCTGTAAATAAAATATATTGGAATTAAATACTTTGCAAATTCAGAAGGCTGCATTCCAAGGCCTCCAAAACCTATCCATCTTTTAGCCCCATTAATTTCCTGTCCAATACCAGGAATAAAAACCAAAGCCAAAAAACAAATACATAAAAAAAGCAAAAATGGGCTTATTCTTACCATATCTTTATATCCCATTTTCCAAACAAAATATCCTATGAATATGCCGATTGACCCATATAAGAATTGTCTGATAAGTGCAAAATGTGTTTGAGATTCTAGGGATTTATCCAATACTTCAGCTGATGTAGTATTGAATATCATTAGTATTCCTAAGGAAAATAATAAAACTACACTAAGTAGTATAAAAAAAATTGATTTATTCATTTTTAGCGAATGCGAAGCTTCATCCCCGGTCGTAGTTTCTTAGCTTTTTCTTTATTTAAATTATTTAATCTCAACAGCTCTTCTACTTTCATATGATGCTTCATAGCAATTGTCCATGGATTATCTCCGCATTTAACAACATAATATTCATTTTCAGCCTGATGCATAGTTTTTGGTTTGTTAACGACTAAAGTATTCCTGCTTTCCGGCAGTAAAAGGACTTGACCTATCCTTAACATGTGAGAACTCAATTGATTAATTCTTTCAATATCAGACACCTTCACTCCATTTCTTTTTGCAATTTTTTCAAGTGAATCGCCTTTTTTTACTACAATTTCCTTTAATTTTTCTTTAGACTCATAATGAGAAGTTTTAATTTCTTCAGCTAATGCAGGAAGTTTATGAACTATAATTTCATCTTTTTTTTCGGCCTTTACTTCTTGAGATATTTCTTCATTTTTTTGCGGAATGCCGAAATACATTTCTTCAGGTTTTGTTTCCTGCATATTATCTTTAGTAATATCTAAAACATTTTGAGCAGTCTCAACTTGCTGCACAACTTCAGGAGAAAAAGCTATTTCTTGTTTTTCATTATTTGTAGAAGTGATAGCGCTTACAAATAATATTATCAAAAGGCCAACGTTCATTAATACGGCTATGACAATAGCATCTCTTTTTTTCATTATTTTTCTCCCCTTTCTAAATTTCTCACATATTCTTTAAACAGTTTTCCCCTATGCTCAAAATTATCAAACTGATCATAACTTGAACACCCAGGTGACAATAGTATATTTTCATTATTTTTTGCCAATGAATAAGCAATATTAACCGCGTTATCCAATGTGCTGGCCTCTATTACATTATAATCTATTAATTCCTTTTTAATTCTATTAGAGGTTTCCCCAATAGTAATAATGTTTGTAACTTTATTTTTAAATGCACTATTCCAGCTCGAAAAATCAAACCCCTTATCTTTACCGCCAGCTATTAATATTATATCTCCGTATAGTGCATTAATAGCATTTATCACCGATGCAGTATTAGTTGCCTTGCTGTCATTATAAAATGATATATCTTTTATTTGTGTGACAAATTCAAGCCTATGTTCTGCTTTCTTAAATGTCATTAATCCCTTAATAAACTCTTTTTTTGAGATGTCAAATTCTTTGCATATATTGTAAGCAAACAAAATATTTTCTTTTGGCAATTCAATATAATTAAATATATCTTCATTTAATTCAAAATCAACAATTTTAACATATGGATAAGTAATATATTCTTTATAATCTGATAAAAGTTCATTTGAAAGATAAATAGATTTTTTATCCTTTATACAATTTTGAATTTTGAATTTTGCCTGTGCATATTCTAAGAAATTTGAATACCTGTCCAAATGATCTTCTGAAAGATTTAAAATAGCGGCAGCATCCAGCACTTTAGTTTGCAGGGTCTCCAATTGAAAAGAAGAAAGCTCTATTACAAATATTTCATCTTGCTTTGGCTTATATGACAAAATGCCTTTGCCTATGTTTCCAAGTGCCACAGCTTTTTTTCCATTGCAATTCAATATATGAGCTATAAGAAGAGTTGTTGTTGTCTTACCATTTGTTCCGGTTATTGCAATGCATGGATTTTTTATATTCCTAAATGCAAGCTCGACTTCACCAATAATTTCTATATTTAGTTCTTTTGCTTTTTTAATTAACGGCTTATTAGGATTTATCCCTGGAGATAAAATAATTCTTTGTATTTCATTAAGATTTATTTCATTTTCATTGCTGCATAACTTCATTCCCTTGTCTACAAGAACATTTATTTCATAATCATTTACAAAAGATGAAATCTTATCATCATAACCTATTGCTTCTTCTTTATTATCTAACAAAAAAAAAGCAGCTGATTTACCGCTAATACCTAATCCTAATATCAAATTTTTCATAATTTATTGAATTTTTAGTGAAGCTATACCAACTATTGCAAGAAGAAGGCCTATAATCCAAAACCGTAATACTACCTTCATTTCAGGCCAGCCCTTGTATTCATAATGATGATGCAAAGGAGCACAAAGGAAAATCCTTTTTTTATCACGATAGCGATAACTCAACACTTGCAAGATCACTGATAATGCCTCAACTACAAAAATCCCCCCCACTAAAGCTAATAAAATTTCTCTTTTTAATAATATTGCAGCAACACCTATTATCCCGCCTAAAGCTAAGGACCCAGTATCTCCCATAAATACCTGAGCTGGATAGCCGTTGTACCACAAAAATCCTAAAGCAGCTCCAATTAATGCAAAAAGGTATATTGCAATTTCACCACTACCTTCGATATACATCAAATGTAAATATTTTGAAAATTCAAAGTTGTTAGATAAAAAAGAAAACAGAGCAAAAACGGAAGCAACCAACACCAGCAATCCGGACGCAAGACCATCAAGTCCATCCGTAAGATTTACAGCATTAGAAGATCCCATAATAATAAAAATAAATAAAAATAAAAAAATAATTGATCCAATTTTTTTAGGAAAAACAATCGGCTTTTTTATAAATGGAATAAATAGTTTTGTTGAATATTCTTTTAGAGTTAATGATTTAGTCTTTCTACCATAATTATCTTTAAATTCTTTAACAGTTGGCGGTTTGAACATTTTTTTTGTTTCAACCAACGATGTAACAGCTGGAGATAAAAAATATAATGCAATAAAAACTGCGAATATAAGCTGAAGGATAGATTTTAATTTTGCAGAAAGTCCTTTAGAACTTTTATATTTTAGTTTTAAAAAGTCATCTATTGCGCCAATAGCCCCAAGCCATAGTGTTGTTACAGCAAGTATTAAAGTAAAAATGTTTGTTAAATCCATCCATAATATCATTGATATTAACATGGACACTAATATTAGTATGCCTCCCATTGTGGGAGTATCTTTTTTAGTAGAATGAAGTTTTGCCAATACGGGACAGATATCGTTTCCTCTTATATGCTGTCCAATCTTTAGTGAATAAAGTTTTCTAATGAAAAAAGGGCCTAAGAAAATTGTTAAAACAAGAGTTGTAAGCGCTGCCAAAATCATCCTTGTAGAAACGTATGAAAAAACAGTCGGCAATGTAAAACCATAGTGTAATTGCAAATACTTCAAAAGATGTAAAATCATATAATAT
>CAYPMA010000051.1:0-10507 GCA_964411685.1 uncultured bacterium | reverse complement strand
CTGGTGCGTTATCGGCTACTAATATAGGTGGCTTGCCGGTTAATAATGGGTTAGATGAAAATAACGGATTATTAATGGCCTTAATAGCTTTTTCTAAATATTTTAAAGATAACGATAAGAACTCTGGATTATATGCCGATTTAGCTAAAGAAGAAGCAATTAAGCAAGCTATTAGTAACGGACTTGCAGAAATACATGATATTATAGCTGCACAGGCATTTTTGAAAGACATGAAAAATCAGTTTGGTGATGTAGGTGGAATCAAGTCATGGATGAAGCCTATAATTGATAAAGTTGATACAGAAGTTAAAGCTTATAAATCAGCTTTAAAGAAATATGAAGAAGCCAAGAAGAAATATAATGATGCAAAGACAAGGGCAAAAGCTTGGGAAACATGGAGTTTTGCTCCAAAATGGTTACGATTTATGAAAGTAGTAACAAAACCGTTTGCTGAATATTTCGATCCGGACAACTCTTTAAAGAATACAAAAGATGCTGCTGCACATAATAAGATGATAGATGGCGATATAAAATCAAAAAAATCAAATTTTGTGAACTATATTGACCTTAGACTGTTATTTCTTGAAATGGACAAGGGCTGCGAAGGGATTAACATGGGGCTTGTGAGCGGCGGAGCAAAAATTGCCAATAACTATAATATTGGAAAGGCTAAAAAAATTGTAGCAGCTCAAGATGGGCTGTTTACAGCTGCATCAATGATTAAAAACTCATATACAACGGTAGGAATAGAGTTAAATAATGAGCAGGCAGGATTATTAGAACAAGATGATTCTGCAGTAGGAAATTTAGCTCAGATATTAGTTGACTTACTACAAGTAAACAAGTAATAACTGAGAAAAAGAGGGAGGAATATAAATGACTCTTAATCAACAATTACCAAATATTTTGAGTCTCTTTGAGTTAAAAGAGAACTCAACTAAAGAGCAAGTTGACGCAGCAATAGCTGAGTTTTCAGTATTTGTTGATAAAGCTCAGAAAGCTATGAAAGAAGGTTCTTTTGATAAAAACATAGAATTATATGAATCATTTCAAGAACTTCAAGGCGTAGTTGAATCAGAGATATCTTCTTTTTGTGATAAATTAGGTGTTAAACCTAATGAATTGGAAGGGTATTTAAACAACCCAAAAAACTACAAGACAGAAGAAGAATTTGAATATGTGCAAGATCTAAAAAATTCAGTAGAGAAAGAATTGGGCACAGTATTGGAAGATAAAAAATCACCTAAAAAGACTTCAAAATTAAAAAGAAAGAAGTGGATGAAGTCATAATATCCAAGTATTAAAAAGTCATAATAATAAAAAGTTAATAAAAAAAGGATAAAAATAATATGTCAAGAGTATCAAATAATCAGATCGTTAATATGTTAGCAAACGTTAATGATAAAGCTGAAAAACCTCCTAAGAACTTCTATGCCTTCTTGATGTTTATTATTGTAGAAGCATCTAAGAAAGCTTCTAATGATCTTAAGAACTTAGCTAAATTAATGGACTTAATTAACGACTTGAAAGCTCAAGGCGTTAACGTTGAGAACTGGTTGAAAAACGGTAAAAACGGAGATATGTCACAACACCCTAACACTGGTTTAGCTGAAGCATTCTTACACATGCTTGAAGACATTAGAAAAATCAAAGAGTTATTGGATCAAAACCCAGGATTGAAAAAACAGTATCCTAAACTTGTTGATGATTTAAACGGAAAGATTAACGATTTTATCAACTCGTTTAACGTTGATGGAGATAAAGACCACAAACTTGATTTTAGAAAGTTCTTACAAGACTTAGTAAAGTATTTCAATGCTCACGGAGATGACTTTGACAAGAACTTTGACAAAGCATTCCATGATGCATTCCAAGATAAAAATATTAGTGATGACAACAAAGATGCCTTCTTACAGTGGAAAAACTTCGTTAACAACAGAAACGATGATGGAATGAGTCAGAAGTTCGACGACTTGATTGGAAGAATTGGTGATATAGTATCATATTATGATGGTGAAGTACAGGCAATGCAGCCAAAATCTCAGCTTGCAATGAGTAACTTAACACAAACACAACAGACTGGATCAAACATCCAGCAGACAATGGGTAAATCTGACTCTAACAAAGTTCAGAATGATAAGTCTTCATAATAAAAAGAAATAAAAAAAGGATAATAACATGTTTGGAATGTTAGAATTAAAAAACATATCAGATCCTGAAGCGCTTAAAAAAAGCCAAAATGCTGCTGAAAAAGCAGATGAAAAAAGAAAAGAGCAGTTCTATGGCTGGCTTCTTAATATTATGATGACCGTGTCAAAGAAATGTGAAAAACAGCTAAATGATTTGGCTACATTATTAGAGCTTTTAAACGATATAAAAGAAAAGATCAATGACTGGAAAGTGATCATGTTGGACGGTGAAAATGGAGATTATTCAGGTAATGGTAACTGTGATATCAACAGGTTTATGAAAGATTATGCTGAAATGTTGGTCGATGAAGACAAAATCAAAACATTATTGAAAAGCGACCCTTCATTGAACAAGAGCTTTGGTGCTGATTTTAATAACTTGAAAGATCAAATAGATAAAATGACTGATAACTTCTCTGATAATGGTTGGGGTAAATGGGGACCAAAGGATAAGGACAAATATAGCGTGCAGGATGCTCTAAGAGCTCTTAAAGCATGGTATGAAAAACATAAGAACGATCCAAATTTCAATGTTAACGGATATAAAAACGATCCAGATGTATCCAATAAAATATGGTGTGCAGGATACGTGTTCTTACAGCAGTTTAGATGGCACCACGGTGGTGAAAAGACAGAGCAGTTATTTGACGAAGTTATAGGTAACTTGACGGCATCAGAAGGTTATTTCACAGGAGAAATACAAGCTCAGCAGACAAAAGTACAATTAAAAATGAGTGATGTATTTCAGGTAAACCAGTCAGGTAATACAATATTACAAGTATTAGGACAAGCGGACAGTAACACTGTTTCGCATATTAAAGGTTAATAATAATTAATAATAATTTGGGAGATAATATGTCAGAAAATCCAAATATTTTGGCATTACATAATAAAGAGGTTGTAACGCCTCCTTCATCAAATGGAGACGATGATAATGGTAGTTACTTAGATAGTAACAACCCTTTATTTATTATGATGATGCTTTATTCAAAGATTATTAAAACGAGTTCTGTATCACAATGGACTCAGGCATTAATTGATGAATCAAAACAAAACGATTTAAATGCAGTACAAAATAAACTTGATGATTTATTAAGTCAATTGAAGAACATTACAGATCAATCCAATGGTTTAATCGATAAGTTTAAAAAGATGCCTTTATGGGAAAAAATTGCAGTTATAACAGCCGTTGTAGTTGTCGCTGTAGTAGCCGTTGCGGCTATGTCAGCACTTTCTGCATGGGTAGCGGGACAAGTTGCAGCAGGAGCAGAAACTGCCGCCGCCGCAGCAACAACAGCAGCAGGAGCAGCAACTGACGCAGCGGAAACAGCAGCCGCAGCCGCAGAAGCAGCTGATGGAGCAATAACAGCAGCAGAATCAGCAGCAACAGCTGGAGACGCTGATGGTGTAGCAGAAGCAGGAGAAACTGGAACTAATGTGTCTTCACAAGCTGCAGCACAAGCAGCAAGGGCTTCAACACAAGCAGCAAGAGCAGCAGCAGAAGCATCAAACGCTGCTTCTAGAGCATCTATGTTGCAGGCATCAGGAGCTTCTTCAGAGACAGTTGAAGCTGCTAATACAGCAGCAACTGCAGCTAGAACTGCAGCAGAAGAAGCAAAAGCAGCAGCATCAGCAGCTCAATCATCATCAGGATTGGCAGCGCAATCAGCAGAAGAAGCTGGAGGAACAGCAGCAACACAACCTGCCGCATTAGCAGATACAACAGTTCAAGCATCAAATATGGCAAAGGCTGCTGGATATGTTGGAAACGGCTTTTCAAGAGTTTTAATAAGCCCTATAGCATTACCAGCTGGAGCAGGTTATGTAACTTATCAATTACTACCTGGTGGAGATTGGCACCAAGAATCATATTCTGTATATAATTCAGATGGTAAAAAAGAAAACGTAACAGGAACTCAATCTCAGGCTAACGAAGCATTGCAAAAAGAACAGACATATATATCAACAGAAATGTCAAGCGCATCACAAAAGCAAGATACAATAAACTCAGGAATGAAGAAAGACTCTTCATTTATTGACAACCAGGAAAGCTTACAGAACGCATCTTCTGAGAACATACAGAAGGCGATCTTGACTTACAGAGATATTTACGTTGTACATGCAGTATAATAGGAGAAAAAATTATGACAGTAAATAATATTAATAATGGAGTAACACCAGCTGCTTTAGTAGATATCTTATCCAAGTTGATGGGTATACTTTCATTAAATGAAGCTAAATTCGGTGTGGTGTTGAATTCCATGAACTCTGCCACATCATCTTTAGCTGATGTGATGGAGAAAAACCAAAAAGAGCTGTCAAATATTACTGATAGCTTAGATAGCCTTACTACATGGACAAATGAAATTGTAGTCCCAGCTACAATTATGTCTGGGTTAGTAACTGCATCAATGTTAGCAGAAGGAAAAACAGCAGCAGGAGCTGGGATGTCAATAGGAGCATCTTATATACTTCCTAGTGCCGTACAATCTGCTACATCGTTGGTTAGCGCGGGAATGACTGCTTCACAGGCTGATAAAACTTATCAGATTCAAGTTGAGAAAAGTATTATTGATCAACAATCAAAAGAAAACGATAGACTAGCTGATACAATAACAGGAACTGAAAGTACAAAAGGCACACAGGCTGATGCCTTAAATGACATTATAAACTCAGTAGTACAAAACTCAAAATTAAGAATTTAATAAATAAGGAGAAAAAAATGAGTACACCAAATAATAACGTAAGCTTAGGGTCAGCAATGGGGGAAGTATCCTCAATATTGATGCGCTTATTTGGTAAAACAGTTGACATGGAAACCCGTTTTAGGGAGATTCTTCCAGATATAGTTAAATCAATGGGTATGGCTTCTTTAGCTTCTGCAATGGCATCAAAGATGGAAACTATTGGTGAGTCATTAATGGATGCTTCAGGCGGATTGGTACAAGGTGGATCAGCAGTAAAAATGGGTAAAGAAATGCAGGGAATTAAAAAGGCTGCTACACAAATAGAAACAAGTGAAAATACAATTAAAACATGTGATAATAAAATTGATGCATTTAAAAATAGTAATGCAGCAGGACACTTGAGCGATACTCAAAACAATAAATTAAAAGAAGCTGAAGCTGATAAAGGAAAAGCAGAAAAAAGAAAAAGAAAATATAAAGATAAAAAAGAAGAATATGGTAACAACATACAAAAACACCAAGCTTCTGCACAGGGATTAGCTGGATTGACAAGAGGTCTTGTCGGGTACTACAAATCTGTTCAAGTATTTGAATCAAGAGCAAAACAATCTAATGAGAGATTGTTAGACAGCTCATCAAACAGAATGGAATCAACAGCACGTGGTGTAAAAGAATCTGGCGACGCAGTAGGACAGGCATACAGAGATCAAGGACGTTGGGCAGAACACGTACGAGCATAATAATAGAAAGACTACCCCTCTTGAAAAAAGGCTCTGCGGCTTAATCGCTGCAGGGTCTTTTTATTTTTTATGCCTTTCAATTACAGGATTTTTTTTCTCTGTGATTGTCTCTTCTTCAATTGTTATTTTTTTGATAGTTTTATCTGAAGGCGTTTCAAACATTAGATCACGAAGAAGGTTCTCAACTATCATTCGAAGGGCTCTTGCTCCCGTTCCTGTTGCTTTAGCTTTTTTTGCTATTGCAATAAGAGCTTTTTCAGTGAAGACAAGTTCAACTTCCTCTTCTTTGAATAGATATTGATATTGCTTTATTATAGCGTTCTTTGGTTTTTGAAGGATATCAACCAGGTCTTCTTCGCTTAATTCATTACAATTTGCAATGCTGTTAAACCTTCCTATGAATTCCGGTATTATTCCAAATTCTATTAAGTCTTCCGGTTCAACATTTGATAATAAATAGCTCATTTCATTAAAGGAGGATCCTTTTTTATGAGCCTTAAATCCTATTGTGCTTTTGCCTAGCCTTTTGGCTATTATTTTATCTAAGTGAACAAATGCTCCTCCAACTATGAATAATATATTTTCGGTATTGACCTTAATATATTCCTGATGGGGGTGTTTGCGACCGCCCTTTGGAGGTACGTTAGCTACCGTTCCTTCAACTATCTTTAATAGGGCCTGCTGAACACCTTCACCTGATACGTCGCGCGTTATAGATACGTTTCCTGTTGTTTTACGGACCTTGTCTATCTCATCTATGTATATAATACCATGTTCAGCCTTTGAAACATCGTAATCGGCTGACTGTAAAAGCCGTAATATAATATTCTCAACATCTTCTCCAACATATCCTGCTTCTGTCAAGGTTGTAGCATCACTAATAGCAAATGGAACATCAAGTATTGAAGCCAATGTCCTTGCCATCAATGTTTTCCCTGATCCTGTTGGGCCAATAAGAAGAACGTTTGATTTGCTATATTCTACTTCCTGGTCTTTTCTTGATAATGACATAACCCTTTTGTAATGGTTATATACAGCAACTGAAATAGTTCTTTTTGCGCTTTCCTGCCCTATGACATATGCATCTAGGTGGTTTTTTATTTCTTTAGGTTTTAATATTTTAATTTCTTTAGGAGGTGTTTTTTTATGTATTATGTCAATACATAGGCTTACACATTTATCACAAATAAATGCACTAGGCCCGGATATTAACTTATCAACTTGATCTTCTGTCCTTCCACAAAAAGAACAAGTTATATTTTTTGAAGGTTCATTAGTCATTATTTAACTCGTTATTTAAGCTTGTTTTTCAATATTATCAGGTTTAGATATATGATCTATTATTCCATAATTAAGAGCTTCATCTGCATTCATGTAATAGTCCCTTTCGGCATCTTCAGATATTTTTTCTATAGTTTGTCCGGTGCTTTCAGCTAAGATTTTAGTGGTTATTTTTTTTAATTCTAAAATTTCTTTTGCCTGTCTTGCAATGTCTTCGGAGGTTCCTCCTACCCCGCCATATGGCTGGTGTATCATTATTCTGCTGTTTGGAAGCGCAAATCTCTTTCCTTTGGTACCTGATGCAATAAGTATTGCTGCCATGGAAGAAGCTTGACCAATGCAATATGTGTTAATGTCGCATCCTAAAAATTTCATTGTGTCCAATATGGCAAGACCGGAAGTAATTTGTCCGCCCGGAGAGTTTATATATAGGTTAATATCTTTTTTAGGATCTTCCATTTTTAAAAATAGCAATTGGGCAATAACTACGTTTGCTACCTGATCATTAATTTCAGTGCCGATAAAAATAATGCGGTCTTTAAGAAGTCGGGAGTAAATATCCATTGAACGTTCACCGCGTCCGGTGTCTTCAATAACATATGGAGTTAAAGATAAAGAAGGTTGTCTTTTTTTGTTCATAGCATGGTTCCTTTAAAAAAATTGTTTTTTCTTTAGCTTAAGATTTTTTTTGAGATTGTTCAAGTATATAATCTTGTGCCTTAGATAAAATTAATGTTGAAAAAGCAAAAGCATAATCATTTTTATCCAATTCTTTTTTTGAGCTTTTATTTGTTAAAGCTAAAGCTTGAGCTTCAATTTCTTCAGGATCAATTTGAATGTTGTTATCCTTTACAATTTTTTTGGAAAGATAGAACAAATATATTGATATTTTTGCTTGAGATTCTAACTTATCTTCAATGTCTTTTCTTTCTTCCTGAGTCATTGAATTCCATTTTGCTTTAAACTGTGGATTTTGAAGGCTATTGTTAAGTCTGTGATTTTTTTCATCTTCAATGAGCGATGCCGGAAGGTCGAATTTAGCATTGTTGATTAAAAAAACATTTACCTGTTCTCTTGTTTCTCTTTCAACTTTTTCTTCTGATTTTTTACTTAAGATATTTTTCAATGATTTTTTCATGTCCTCAACAGTTTCAACGCCTGTCTTTTTTGCAAAGTCGTCATTTAATTCAGGTAATTTTGCTGTCTCGATTTTTTTAAGTGTTACTAAAACTTTTTTTGGAGGATAACTTGCTATTTCTTCTTCTGATGCATCTTCATCAGGCACGCTAAACCCTTCAAATTTTTGGTTAACTTCTTTTTCGAGGACAAGTTCATACAGCCATTTGGCCATTGAGTTTCTTGTAACTTCAAATCTAGTATTTGTAAAAATCCTTTCGGGAGGCTCTTTTTCTATTGAATCGATGTCCAATATTATAAAATCATTTTCTTTAACAGTCCTATCTTTTACTTCCTGCCATGTTGCATGGAAAAATTGTATTTGCCGTATTGCCTCATTAATTTCTTTTTCACCGACAGGAGGTTTTTCAACCTTTGTCAATTTAAATTTTTTTATATCTATAGCAGGTATAACGGGGTCAACTTCTAAAGTAAAAATAACTTCAGGTTTTTCTTCTATGTTTTTTACATTATATGTAATTGTCGAGTTTGGATTTGCAAGAGTTAATTTGGATAGGTTTAAAGCTTCTCTAAAGGAAATGTTTGCAATTTCTTTTTGAGTTTTTTCGTCTATTTTTTTTGAAAATCTGGATTTTAATAAGTCCTTTGGTATTTTTCCTTTTCTAAATCCCGGAAGTTCTGATTCTTTGTTCACTTCTTTAATAGCTAGATTTTTTGCTTCTTCTAATAGTTTTAAAGAAGGAAAAACAGTTATTTCAACTTTGCAGTTTTCAAGGCTTTTAATAGATACTTCAACATTATCATTTTTTAGAGTATTAACTGATGATTTAACATTGTCGTTTTTTGTTTTTTTATTATTGTCTTTTTTGCTGACCACTAAATACTTCCTTTCTATTAGAAATTAAAAATAGCGGGTGATGAGGTTCGAACTCACGACATTCACGTTGGCAACGTGACGCTCTACCGCTGAGCTACACCCGCAGTTAAAGTTCAAATAAATATATCTAAATGAGAGATTTTCTTCAAGTCATCAAAAAAATTTAAAATTAAATTGTGAAAATTTTTTTTTACTGGCTTTTTTTATTTTGTAGAAGTACAAAAGTTATTTTTTTATAACTAATAAATATTTTTTCATTGCGAGAGTATTAAAAATAAGTTAAAAAAGTGATGTGCGTACTATCATAAGTATTTTAATAAAATTTATGTGAAATAGAGAGAAACTATGTTAAATTTTCGTAAGTTAAAGCAGGATTTTTCATCTTCCATATTAAAGGAAGGGAAAGAATTAAATGATAAGGAAAAAGTAATATCAGCAAAAATATTGAAGCTTGATCAGGACATTATTAGATTTAGTGCAAAAATTTCCGGTAACTATGAAAATACATATGAGAGCGAAATTGAGATAGATAGATTTGAATCTCAAACAATCCATTCAAATTGTGATTGTCCATATAGGTATGACTGTCAGCACTTGGCTGCCTTGATTTATTATTTGGAAAACAACATAGATTCAATAATTATCAAATATTCTAAAGAAGCTGAAATTGATAAAGATGAAACTATTGAAGAAGAACATAAAAAAGAACTATTAGAAACATTTAAAGAAGCAAAAACGAAAGAAGATGCAAAGAAAGACGCTAATTATCAGAAACAGGTTTTAAATGAATATGCAAATTCATCTAAAATATTGTCATATTCTCCTTTCTTTTTACCTAAAGAAGACTGTGATTTGACAAATGCTGAACTGGCATTAATTTTTAATCCCGCAAGTTTTTCAAATGATAAAAAGAAAAAGAAGATTGAAATGCAGATTTCTCTTCGGCTTCCTTACAGGTCCAAACCTCTTAACATATCAAATATAAAAAAATTTTTAGAAGCTATCAGATATGATGAGCCTATAAATATTGCAGGAAAGAAATATTATTTTTCTTTGGCTTCTTTTGATTTAATAGGATCATCAATAGCAAAATTCATAATGAATCATGCAAGGTTCGTTGACAAAGATAAGAACGATAGAATGCAGCGTATTGCTCATTTAGATGTTGAAGCATTTGGAATTCTTCTTTCACAAGTTTATGATTTAGCAAAAAATAATATATCTAACAGAACTTTTTCGGAAAGATTAGAAAGCCTTCCAATTATGCCAAGCATGTTTTATGGATCTTTAGAAACTCCTTTGCAGTGTTCTTTTTCCAATTCACATCTTATGTTTGATTTAGAATATATTGATCCTCCTTCAAATAAGTTGCTGTTAAATCCTCAAATTATGATTGATAAGAACAAAGTAGGCATTAACGATGTTGTATTATTTGAATGTGCTAAACCCGGAATGATTTATGAGGAAGTTTATTATAAGTTTTTACCTCATATAAAAAGGATTCATATAAGAAATTTGCAAAGAAAAAGAGAGATGACTATTCCAGAGTCTTTATTTGGAACATTTGTAGAAAATGCATTACCTGAAATGAAAAGA
>CAYPMA010000050.1:0-10647 GCA_964411685.1 uncultured bacterium | reverse complement strand
ACGAACTATCATGGGTTGAGGGAAAACCCACCCTTCCATTTTTATGCAGAGCAAAAGTAAGATATAGACAGAAAGAAGAAGATTGCACAATAGAAAAAATTGAAAACGATGTTGCTTATGTAACATTTAAAAACAAACAAAGATCAGTAACTCCAAGGCAGTCTATTGTATTTTACAAAGATGATATTTGCTTAGGAGGAGGAATGATCATCACTTCTGAATAACAATTTGTTGTTATTTATTATTTTCATGTGTTAATTTTTTTTCTTTTATCGAAACTAATAATAATATTATGACATCGTTATCTTTATCAGATAGAGCATCTTATAATAGTCAAATTAACCATTTACTGTACAATTATCCTGTTGAACAAATAACTTATGGAAACATAAGAACAATTCAAATGCAGTTAATAGATGCTCTAGAATATGCAAACACAGTAAGGGATAATATTTTTAATGAAGAAAATGTTTGGCTTAGATTAAATGTCACAGACCTTCAACAGGACAGCTTACCCATAAATATAGCAAATATAAAATGCTGGATACAAATGGGATTCTACTATAGAGATGACTTTATAATCTTTATGGCTCCAGTGAAATCTGATGATTATTCAAAGATTAATGATATTTATAAAAAAATAAAACATTTACAGCTCTTATATATTTCAGGAGAAATACAAAAAACAAGCATCTTCGAAATAATAGATGTCAAATACTATAACGCAAGACAAAAATTATCTAATGCATTTCGTTCAATAGCCAGATTTTTTGATGACATTGGACGCCTTTTAAAAAAATTAGATACTATTTGATACAATTTTCTTGTTTGAAAGGCTCTGCAATAGTGCTTTAGCATGATCTAAAGAGACCATTTTATCGTCCTGTATCTCAAATACTTCATCTGGATTAATAGACTCACATAGATTCTTTAGATTTTCACTTTGTAAAATTATGAAATCCACTTCTTTTAATGAAGACATAAGGCTTATAAATTCTTGATTAGGCTCATGATCTTTTATATATACTATAAGACAATGACTTTCCCTTATAGCAAGCTTTCTAATTGACTGGAAAAGAAGCGTTGTCATTCCATTACATGAATCAACACCTAGAACACATATCTTTCTGCCGTTTAATACCATTTTTAAGGCATATAAATGTCTTTCTTCAAATATCTTGCTATCGCCGTCAAATTGCAAAAGCCTGTGTGCAATATTTGATAAAGACACTCTAGCACATCCAATATGTTCTATAGCAATTCCAGCTGAAATATTTGCAAGTTGAGCTGCATGACATATATCTAGACCATTTGCAATAGCAATACTTATAGTAGCTAGTACTGTATCTCCAGCACCTGTTACATCTTTTACTTCCTTTATATGAGCTGGAAAATCTCTTCTATTTACCTTATCATCAAATATTGTAATACCTGCTTCAGACCTTGTAATAATAAGTTTCTCAACATTTGTCTGTTTTACCAATACCTTAGCGACTTCTTCCATAGGAGAGCTTTGAGTGAGATTAGCTGCTGAATAAGCTTCTTGTAAATTAGGCTTAATAATAGTTGCATTTTTATATTTTGAAAAATTTATGCCCTTAGGATCAACTATTACAGGAATATTCTTGCTTCTTGCTTTATTTATTACAGATTTAAGAACTTTATTTGATAAGAATCCTTTACCATAATCCGAAATAGCCACAACCTGCACCTGATCCATAATAATTGGAAGATCATGTAAAAGCTTAATTTCCAATTCTTCAGATATTGGTATATTTTTTTCTCTGTCTACCCTTAATAATTGCTGAGAGCCTGCTATTAGCCTGTTTTTTATTGGGGTGCAATATTCTTCTTGAGTATATAGATAATTTACATCAGCCCCATTTTCATTCAAATTTGTTATAAGCTCTTTTCCTGCATTATCATCACCTATTCTTCCGACAGCTATAACTTTAGTTCCAAGAGATATAAGGTTTAAAACAACGTTACCCGCACCGCCAGGACGAGACTCTTCATTTTCTATAATTATTACAGGCACTGGAGCTTCAGGGGATATTCTTTTAACATTTCCTGTTGTATAGCGATCTAACATATAATCGCCAATAAGGAGAGCTTTAACCGGATGAAAGCTACTAAAAGTACCTGTTAATTTCTTACCATCTTTCATTTATTAAAATATAATTTTTTACATAATCATCAACAGCCTCATTGATAGGCGTGACAATTGGGTTATTAAAGTCCAAATTATTTATTTTGTAATATTTTATCATGTCAGCGCAAGTATAATTTTGATATTGAGAAATCAATTTCTTCGGCATATCAATGTATTCAATATTTTTTGCTCTTTCTAAAGAACTAAAAAGTGATTCAGAAAGATAATTCCATGTTGTAGGTTTTCCAGATCCTATATTAAATATTCCACAACGATAATTTTCCAAGAACCCGCATGTCATTTTTACTGCATCTTTGACATATATAAAATCACGGCACTGCTCTCCATCTTCATACTTATTAGATGTAGACTTGAATAATTTTATAGAATTTCCTTCATTTGCATGATTTGTCATCTTATATACCATTGAGGCCATATAATCTTTATGATATTCATTAGGCCCAAAAACATTAAAATATTTAAGCCCAACAATCTTATCTAAAATATTTTCTCTTAAGGCCCACAGATCAAAAAGATGTTTTGAATAAGCATACATATTAAGAGGAGCAAATTCTTCAAGCATATTGTGATCATCACAAAAACCTTTTTTCCCATCACCATATGTTGCGGCAGATGAAGCATAAATAAATTTAATATTATTATTTAATGCTATCTCACATAATTTACGGGTAAAACGGTAATTGTTCTCTAATAGATATGATGAATCATTACAAGTAGTGTCTGAGCAGGCTCCTAAATGAATTATTGCTGAAACGTCATTTTTTTTATCTTTTAAATAATCAAAAATCACATCTTTTGAGAAAACATCCAAAAACTTTTTCTTAACCAAGTTTTTCCATTTAACAGAATTATCAAAAACATCAAACAATACTAAATTATCTTTCCCAATATCATTTAAATAACGAACAACGCCGGATCCAATAAACCCCGAAGCGCCTGTAATGATTATTTCTTTTTCATTAGCTTTTTGTTTTTTATCTGATACCATGAATCCATTTCCCTTCTAATTCTGGAAACAGAATAAAATGATACGATTTTATTTGAAACAGGTTTTATTGATCCTTTAAAAAAAAATGCACTTCCGCTTCCTGTCATAGTAACTGAATTATAGCCCTTTTCAAAAAGCTTACTTTTAATTTTAAATAGTTGCGGCTGAAGACTAAAAGCTACATCTTCCAGATCATTAAAAAAAATTGGGGCATCATTTTTATATGAATTAATAACCCTTTGCAAGTTTATATCTTTCTTCTTTTGCATCTCAAATTTTTCAAAGGCCTCTTTTGTAGACACACCTATATTAGGACAAGCGATATATCCATTGAAAAATGACTTGTCGATATCATAAACAACTTCTCCACGGGATTGACAAAAACCACATCCCAAAGAAAAAAAGAAAGAAACATCAGACCCAAGCTCAGATCCTAGTATTTTTAAATCACAATTATTAAAGGGCCTATTAAAAAGCTCATTTAATCCCCATAATACCGTCGCCGCATTACTACTTCCTCCGCCGAGGCCTGCTTCTTTTGGAATCCTTTTGAATAATTCAATACTGGTAAAAAATGAAAGGTTAGTTTTTCTCTTAAATAACTGTACTGCCTTATAGACTATATTTTTATCATTCCATTTTAGAGAAAAATCATTACATCTGTAATAATCTTTTTTTGAAATACCAATGCTAACTATATCGCAAAGATCGATTGTCTGCATAATAGAAGCTATATCATGAAACCCATCTTTGCGTTTCTCTAAGACATGAAAAAAAAGATTTATTTTAGCTGGAGATAATAAAACTAATGATTTATCCAAGGTTTTATTCTTTATTAAGCTTCTTCTTGTTTCTTTTCTTCTTTTTTCTTGTTAGTTGTTTCCTCAGTTCCTTCAGGCATTATTTTAAGCTTGATGGATGCCTCAACACCTTCCTGCATACGTAAAGTGATATCATGATCTCCAATCTCTTTTATAGGACGCCTTAATAATATATATTTTTTATCAATCTCATATCCTGCATCAGATAAAAGCTTAGATATATCAGCAGCAGATACAGAACCATACATTCTGCCTTCAGGATCAACCTTAACTTTAATAGATAATTCCATATCCTGAACCTGTTTTGATATCTCTTCAGATCTTGATTTATCTGCTAAAGCCTGTTTTGATCTTTCTTCCTGAAGTTTATTCTGCATTCTTAAAGTATGCTTGTCAGCAATTACGCCCTTTTTTTTTGGCAATATATAATTACGGGCATAACCAGCTCTTACAGATACAATTTCACCACTTCTTCCTAAACTGTCTACATCTTCTATTAATAATATTTTTTGTCTCATTGTTTCTCCGTAAAATTATTCTTCCGAGATAAATGGCAGAAGAGCCATATGTCTTGCTCTTTTAATAGCTTTTTTTAAAAGTTTTTGATAGTAAAAAGATACTCCTGTAATCCTTCTTGGAAGAATCTTTCCTCTTTCTGTAATAAACTGCTTTAAAGTATCAATATCTTTATAGTCTATCTCTTTCACTTTAGCTTTTGTAAACGGACAAGGCTTTCTTTTTTTAAAAAATCCTGAACTAAATGCCATAACAATCAATCTCCTAACTTTGAACTATTGGTTTAAATTCCAGAGTTTCTTTTACATTTTCTGTTTGCATAGTAACATAACGCATTAAATCTTCATGAAGCTGATAATCTCTGTAAATTTCCTTCATAACAGATGCACCAACAGAAAAATAAATAACAAAATAATACCCTTCTCTTTTTTTATTTATTTCATAGGCTAAACGTTTTTTACCAACATCATGTATCTTATGAATTTCGCCGCCTCTCTGAGTTATTCCGTTAGAAATCTTATCCAAAGCAGTTTTTCTAGCGCCCTCACTCAAGGTAGCATTCAAAATATACATTCCCTCGTAAAGTCTATTCCTTTCTTTTTTTTCCATTTTTACAAATCCTCGTTTTGTTTTTTTGATATGCGCATATTTATTCTGTTCATTGCTGCATCCATCCCTTCTTCCATCCACAGGACAATCCCCTGGATTGCCTTATCAATAATGTCAGAAAGAAGTTTTTGTTCATTATCATTAAACTTTTTCAATACAAATGATGCTAAATCTTCTTCTTTTCTGCCCACACCTATACGAAGTCTTGCATAGTTTTTTGAAAGATATTGCTCAATATCGTCCAATCCATGATGACCTCCGGACCCGCTATCGGTTTTTATCCTCATTTCTCCAAAAGGAATATTAGCATCATCCATAATAACAAGTATTTTTGATAAATCAATTTTAAAATAATTTTTACACTTTAAAACTGATTCCCCACTTCTATTCATGTAAGTTGTAGGCATCAACAAATGTATTCTTGCATCTCTCTTGCAAATTTGGGCTATAAGCCCTTTAAATTTAAGTTCTTCTTTAAAAGTCGCTGCGTTTTTCTTTGCGTATTTTTTTACTATTTCAAATCCAATATTATGCCTTGTCTTTTCATAATTCTTACCAGGATTACCTAGTCCAACGATCAAATATTCTTTCATAAATTATTATTGATGTTTTGCAACAACTACCGCAATTTCATTTAATACTTTCAATGGGATTACATTCTTTGGCATTTCAATGTCTGATAATCTCTTGTAATCACCGATTTCCATGCTTTTAATATCAATTTGAAAAAATTCAGGCATATCTTTTGGTAAACATTTTACTCTTAAAGTCCTTATTGACTGTCTTAATGTTCCGCCAAGTTTAATTCCATTACACTCTTCTTTTCCTATACACTCTATAGGCACATTAACTTTTACTTCCCTGTCATCTGAAATAGGCATAAAATCAATGTGTATGACTGCATATGATGTAATATCATAGTGTATGTCTTTTACAATAACTTTAATCTGTTTGTCTTTATCTTTTAAAATAAACACTGTTGTAGCAAGCCTTCCCTTTTGCATAGAACGAAGTGCCTTATCAAATTCAGCGCAAGGTATAAAAATATTTTCATTTTTTTCTTTTCCGTATATTACAGCAGGAATATATCCGCTATGGCGTAATTTTTTTAATTCCGACTTACGATTTCCTTCTCGCCTTGAAATGCTAAGCTCCATGGGTTCTCCAATATTGTTAATAATTTATTCAAAATAGAATCTCTTATTTTAAAGCTAATGGGTGTTTTCCGAAATAAAAAAATTATACTTTATGTAAAAAAAATGATAATTATTAGAATTTTGATAATTTTTTTATAATATTTACGAAAATATCAACCACTGAAATAACTTTTATATTAAAATCTTTTTTTACTGTGGGTATAGAATTTGTAACATATAATTCATCTATTGCGGAATTTTTCAAATAATTTTTTTGCATTAAATTATGAGTGACAAAGGAAAATATCTTTTTTGCCCCTAATTTTTTACATAAGAATGAAGCATTAATAATTGTATTAGCTGTAGAAACTATATCATCAACAATAACAACATTTTCTGTTATTTTTCCAATAACAGCCAAATCCTCTACCTCATTTTTAGATTTCCTTCTTTTATCTACTATAGCTATTCCGGCATTCAGTTCAGAGGCTATTTTTCTTGCTAATTTATTACTTCCGATATCTGGAGATACCACAGTAAGATTTTTTAAATTCATTTTTTTAATTTCAGGAATAAAAACATCTTTTGAATGTATGTTGTCTACAGGGATATTAAAAAAGCCCTCTATTTGACCTTTATGCAGGTCCATAGTGATAACATGGTCAACTCCCGCTTTTTCCAATAAATCCGCTATCAGCTTGGCAGTTATAGGCATGCCTTTTTTGTCTTTTCTGTCCTGTCTGCAATATCCAAAATAAGGGATAACAGCAAATATTTTTCTTGGAGATGCCCTTTTAATAGCATCTATCATTATTAAAAGCTCAACAAGATATTCATTGGGATTTTTAGCTATTGTCTGCACAACAAATACATTTTTTCCAAATGCTTCATCAAGTATTTGAACTGAAGTTTCATTATCCGGAAACTTTTCTAATTTTATATCAGATAACTTTATATTAAGCTTTTTGGCTATAGATGAAGAAAATTCTTTATGAGAACTTCCAGAAAAGATGCAGAAAGGCGTGTCTTTTTTCATATCTATAAAATGCTGGGGTGGAAGGATTCGAACCTCCGCATGGCGAGACCAAAACCCGCTGCCTTACCGCTTGGCGACACCCCAATTAGTTTTATGATGTTAAATCATATTAAAGATGAAAAATTATTTCAACAAAGGTCTTTAAAATCGGTTATTTTTCTTCTTTTTTATTTTCATTATTTATACTTAAATACCATTCTCCAATTTCAACAATGCCTGATTTCTTGTCTACTTTTTTACCGTTATCGGAGAATATCATCAATGTAGGAACGGACATAATTTTATATTCACTAACAAATTCTTTTGACTCTTCACTATCTAGAAGAACTTTAATAAACTTATCAGATTTTTCAGATGATACTTTTTCAAAAAGAGGCGCTAGTTTCTTACATGGGGGACAATTAGATGAAGAAAAGATAACATAAACAGATTCATTATTCTTGTTTATTTCTTCTTTTAATTCATTAAGTGTATTTAAACTAATTATTTTACTTTTTGTTTTTTCATTAGTTGTTTTTTCAGCTTCTGAAAATGTATCTTTTATTATCTGTTCAGATTTCATATCATATAGTAATAAGTTATCTTGTTTTTCATTAAAGCAAAGAAGGCTTATGAAACCATTGGAATTTTTTTCTACAAAAGATGTACCATTCTCATTCTTAATATTGCTTTTAAACTCTATTATTTGTCCGTCATTATCTTCTATCTTGAACTCTTTAACAAAAAAATACCTAAAATCATTCTTTTTACATAATTCATATGCTTTCATAAAAACATAATATTGATACTTCACCATATAATCTTCTACTTGAGATGTAGCTGTATAATTAGCTAAAGGGTCCTCTTCAGAAAAAACAAATGAACTCATTAAAACGAATAATCCTAATAGTAATTTTTTCATAAACCACCTATAAATTAACTTTTTTATACAAAGTATATACACACTATTATTTTATACGTAGTTTAAAGAAATACTTTACTTATTTTTTGGTTGTAAAAAAAAATTTCAAAGAATATCTCTAAAGAATACGAGGTATAATAATGCATATAATAAATGTGGCAGCCGAAATGGCTCCTTTAATAAAAGTAGGAGGCCTATCAGATGTTACATGCGGCCTTTCTCGTGAGCTTTCAAAAAATAACACAGTTGAGGTCATCCTTCCTAAATACAGAAATATACATGAAGACTATTTGAAAGATTTAAAAATCATTTCTAAAGATGTAATAACTTTAGAAAACAAAAAGAAATATAAAAACACAATATGGCAAGCCAACTATGATAAAATCAGAATTACATTGATAGATCCCGAACATGAATTGAATTATTTTGGAAGGGACAATGTTTATGGCTATAAAGATGACCTATATAGATTCTTATATTTCTCAAGGACAGTCTTCGAATACTTAACAAAGCATCATGATTCATTTGACATATTACATATTCACGACTGGCATACAGCTATACTATCTGTATTATTTCATGAATATAATCAAAAAAAACCAAACGTTGTACTTACAATCCATAATCTTCAGTATCAGGGCAGATGTCATGAAAGACATTTAAACTCAATAGGACTGGACGGTAAAAAATATCTAGATAATGGATCCATGCAAGACAACAAATATAAACACTCATTAAACCTCCTTAAAGGAGGTATCGTATAC
The DNA here is from genome assembly GCA_964411685.1 of uncultured bacterium. Lineage (GTDB taxonomy): Bacteria > Chlamydiota > Chlamydiia > Chlamydiales > SM23-39 > CAYPMA01. Next base: position 1,703 of record CAYPMA010000050.1, on the reverse strand, counting down.
TCCGATGCAATAACCACTGTTTCCCCTTCTTATGCAAAAGAAATACTTCATAAAAAGAATGGAGAAAATCTTGATATTACTTTAATTCAAAATAAAAACAAGCTTCATGGCATATTAAATGGAATCGATCAAAATATATGGAACCCTGAAACGGATAAATTCTTAAAAGTAAATTATTCATCTAAAGATTCTCTAGAAAAAATACTTAAAGCAAAAAAAGAGAATAAAAAGCACTTACGAAGCAAACTTGATTTAGAAGACAAACATGCCCCAGTAATTTCAAATATTGGAAGACTTGTTCCTCAAAAAGGCCCCAGCCTAATAAGACATGCGATTTTAAGAACTATTGAAAAAAACTCTCAATTTGTTCTTTTAGGAAGCTCTCCAAATAAAATGACTGAAAGAAGATTTAATAATTTAAGAGAAAAACTTCATAGCAATAAAGACATACACATGTACTTCGGCCATAGTGAAGAGTTAGCCCATCTATTATATGCTGCATCAGATTTTATAATCGTTCCATCATTCTTTGAGCCATGCGGCCTAACACAGATAATTGCTATGCGCTACGGCACTATACCAATAGTAAGAAGAACAGGAGGCCTTGCCGATACAATATCTGATATTGACAATCCAATATTACAAACTAAAGCTTCCGATGGATATGATTTAACTCCTAATGGATATACATTCGACGCATTTTCACAAAAAGGAATTAATAATGCACTGGATCGTGCTATTAAAGCGTGGTTTGATGACCCTCAAAAAATACATCACATAAAAAAAACAATAATGAATATTGATTATAGCTGGAAAAAATCAGCTGAAAAATATGTTGAACTATATAAAGGACTTATCAGACAAGACTAGGCTCATCTCTTAATATTCTACCATCTTCTTCTATAACTTTTTCCCATACTCTTCCATCTTCAAATAATGTATCCGTTAATCTGGTTGCAGCAATTGCAGACATTTCTTGTTCACCCTCATTATAAAAAAATCTAGTAGGTGAATCTCCTTGGCCCTTCCTTACTAATAAATGCAGCTGTAATTTAAAATTACCTGCATTAGATCTATAATTGGCATAAACTTGATTATGTTGTCTCACTGTTTTAATTTCACCTGTTAATACGTTAAATACAGGTCTAGATTTTTCATCACTAATCATAAATCCGCCTGATAGAAAAACATTTGCAATATCATGTCCCATAAAACGATGCATATGTACATTATCATCACAATTAACAGTTATTTCTGAAAAACCTTCTTTTATCGACATTTCAACTATCATTTGCATAGCTTTTCTTATTAATGGATAATCTCCCTCTGAAGTTCTTTCATCTCTTAATATACTAAAATTAATAACAGCAGTTTTTCTATCTTTACCTTGATTTCTTACCATGACTTTAAAAGAAGCTTTATATGCTTCTTTATCATCAATTAAATTAACTTTGAAATAAGAACCAACACTTTTATATTTCATGCTTACATTAAAATGCTTGCCATTACAATCAAATCCTCCACATGCCATGTATGCATAATTTTCATATGGATATAAATTAATTATTTCTTTTGCATTGTTGTCTTCATGCTGAAAAAAACTTAATAATGTAAATATCTCAGAAAGTCGTATTCCTCTTTCCATTAGTGTTTCATCAGATCTTTTATTAAAAACACTTCTAATAAGAAGATTTTCTTTATCT
>CAYPMA010000049.1:0-10657 GCA_964411685.1 uncultured bacterium | reverse complement strand
CAATAAAACAAAAACTAAAATGCAAGATGATACATCAGTTCACACAACTTATCAAAATATATAAATACATAAACATAAAAAAATTCATACAGAAAAAAGAGAATGGAAAAAGGAAGTAGATAAACAAGTAATAATATTTAAGCATAGATTAAACTCATATGCTAAAACTGCCTGTGCTTTATATACTTTATTCTTGTTTAAAGAATTTTCTACAGATACTCATGATTTATGCTGCAGAATTTCAGAAGATGTTAATAAAGGAAAACAATCCTTAGCAAAATCTATTATTAAACATTATAATATACCTACATTAAAAAGACCTTTAGTGTACTTAGTTTGCGCAATAATAAAAATTATACCAACTGAAAAAATTATATCTACCGCAATAACCAACATATTATCTTCAATTAGATCAACTGTTCATGAAAAAGATAAAAAGAATGAATTAATTAAATCCATGCTCACAAGGTTATCACCTCATTTTTCAAAATTTTTACAAGCACAAAAAGAATATGAAGAATATACGGGCGATATGTCGAGACATGATTTTTTAATGCTAAGAATGAACCCTTCTATTGAGCTTCTCAACACATTTTCAAGCACATGTATTAATAAATATGTATATAAATTTAAAATACCTGTTATTGGTAATTTATTAAATCGAATTACACGAAATATCTTAAAAAGAATTGCAAAAAAAAGCCTTTTGGGAATTTTTAATAACATTATGGATGCTGTAGGAAAAAAAGATGCTAACAATCAATATAAACCGTCAAAATGTTATGTTTTTCATTTAAATTCTTTGCTATTAGATATTTTAAACAATGTTAAAACTAAACAATCTGATGCAATACCTTCCTCAGAACCACAAATTAAATTTGAAACAAATCCGGATTTAGATATTCAAATAAAAAGTATTTCTGAATTATTAATCAATATATTCACAATTGAAAGCAAATATCATCCTCAACAAGAAACAAGAAAATTTTGCAAAACAGGGTCTATAATAAGATCCGCTGAAAAAATGCTTCCAAGAGAAAGCTCCCCAAAAGATATTGAAGAAGAAACTAATAGCACTTTGTCAAGCAAAAATATGCCTGATGCAATTTATTCTATTTTAGATTTTATAATTCAGGATGGTAAATTAGTTGAAAAGACTTTATATGGAACACTATTAGGAGCCAATTATGGATTAGTACCTGAAAGAACTGAAGAAGAATTAAATAAGTTTGAAATCAGATATAAAGAAAAAGACTTAGAAATTAAAAGATTAAGAATAAAAATAGAAAATGGTCAAAATCTTTCGCCTACGATAAAATCCTTGCTAACAAGACGACTACAAAAAGAAGAAGCTTCTTTCCATGAATGGTTTTTCTTAAAAACCCCTAAATTGAAATTTGATTCAACCAGAACCAGACCAGTTTGTTACAAACTTGCTCATGATAGGCAAGTATCTTACCAAGAAGTAGCATCTGAACTAGATGATGATAATTTAATTCCAAAAATGATTTATGATGCAATTAGAAATGAATCAGGACCTTCTGCTTACATAAAGGCAAATGTTGCAACTGATTATGTATTAGGAAACACAGTTAAAGGCGCATACGCTTTACTGATAAATCAAAGCATATTTAGAGCTGTAGGAACAGCTTTCATAGAACATCTGGCAGAATAAGACTTACCAACGTCTTTCTTTACATGGACGTCCATTATAATCATAGTCACAATCTTTCTTTTTATCTTTTTTATTGCACCCGCAAGTAGTGCAGGATGTCAATCCAAAAGAGAAAGCAGCGGTTAAGATTAATATAATAAACTTTTTCATTTTAATTCCCCCTTAAAAAGGCAATAGCTACTATCTTTATCGTGTTAATTATAATTCTAACTAAAAATCAAATTAAATCAACTATTTAATTTAATAAAAAAATCTGAAAATCTATTAAATAGATCATCAACATCAATTTTCTTTATGCAATAAGCTGTCTTACAGTTTCTTAAATACTTACACCTCTTTATAAATGTAACATTATACGGACATGTTCCCTGATATGAATAATGAATATTTCCCAAAGGCTTATAAATAAATGACGAAGAAGGCCCAAAAATACTAAAAGATGCAGTGTTTGTTGTTCCACACAAATGTAAAATACTCGAGTCCATAGAGATAAGAACAGATGATTCTTTTAATAATTTTTGAATATCAATCAAAGACATCCTAGGAATTATGTATGAAGAATCAATGTGTTTTTTCAATGCTTTAACTTTTTTTAATTCTTCTTCTGTATTCCAAACAAATAAAAAAGTAGCCTTGAATTTTTTTTTAATGCAAAGCAAAAACTCTTCTAAATCTTTTAAATCTAACATTTTAGAAAACCAATTAGATCCAATGCTTACTACAATATTCTTTGATTCATCGGATTTAAAAGAAGCAATTTCATCACTACTGGAAAAATCAACTGGTTTAATACAAAAATTATTTACATCATTATAATATTTTTGCACTAAAAACAAATATTGCAACCTTATATTCAATGAGTTATACACATTTATTCTTTGATTAACAAAAAATAAATTTATTTTCTCTGGAACTGATTGCGCTCCAAATCCTACCTTTCGTTTTGCTTTTGAAAAAAAACAGACCAATGATGATTTAATGTTTCCTTGCAAATCAAATAACACATCATATTTTTCTTTTCTCAAGTTTTTAATAGCAACACATATGTCTTTTATTGTGTTTAGTTTAAATAAGTTCTTTTTCCATTTTTTTGTGTTTAATGAAATAATATTATTAACAAGAGGATGGGCTTTTACAATATCTGAAAATCCATCTTCAACCACCCAGTCAATTTCTAAGTTTTCATGCTTACTTTTTAAATAATTTAAAACATGAAACGATTGTATTATGTCGCCAATTGAGGATGTTTTAACAATTAATATCTTCATAAATAGTGGTTTTTATTGAAATGAAAATATATTACAGGTTAATAAAAAATAAAACACATATTAATATATGACAATAACAAATCACAACAAACACCCAAAAGAATTAATAGTCCTGTCGTTGTGCGGAATAGCAATGCGGTTTTCTTTTTGGGGTGTTGGTAACCTTTTAGTTATATATCTTTTGGAATATTATAATTTCTCATCTGAAAAAGCAACACACATATACGGAATTTTTACTGGGCTTTCAGCTTTTTTACCTCTATTAGGAGGATATATCTCTGATAAATGGAATTATCATCAACCTCTATTTTTTGCTGCTATATTAGCTGCTATCGGCTGTTTTTTAATAGCCATTGGAATACCTATATTATTATATATTGCCCTAGGTCTATTATGCCTTGGATTTGGAATTTTCGTTCCTAGCGTATTTGCAATTTTAAGTTATACGTATAGAAATAAAAGACATTTGCGTGAAGCAGGATTCTCACTATACTATTCATCTTTCAATATTGGGGTTTTCTTAGCATTGATTTCTATGGGATATATTTCTAAAGCATTCGGATGGTCAACAGCTTTTGTTTTTGCAGGATTTATTCAGGTTTTAGGAATTATACCAACCATATGGTATTATAAAAAATTTCATCTCACATACAAAGATCTCCATCCAAGGGATAAAGAAGTTGATCCCAAACAATATAAATCAACAATTAAACCTCATGAAAAAGACAGGATATTAGTTATAATATTTTTAAGCTTAATTTCAATCTTCTTTTGGTCTGCATACAATCAGGGATGGTCATCAATGTCCATCTTTGCACTAAAATATACAAATAAAACATTCTTCGGATTTCAAATACCAACTGCATGGATATTATCAGTAGAGAGCCTGTTTTTAATAATTATAGCTCCAATATTAGCTAAAACTTATACACACCTTCAGAGTAAACATAAGGATTTAACCCCTATAACTAAAACAGTATTAAGCTTAATATTTATAGGTTTTTGCTTTTTTGTATTAGCAATGGCATCTTTGTCAATTCCAGCTAATGCATCATCAGGAAATGTTTCACCTTTCTACATGGTCTTAGCATATTTCCTTATGGCAATCGGAGAAATGTTAATAGGCCCTGTAGGAATTTCTCTGGTAACACAATTGTCACCACATAAATATATCGGCCTACTAGTTGGTTTATGGTATGTAACTTCAGGTATTGGATACTATATAGCGGGATTATTCGCAGGGCACATAACCTCAATGAAATACATTCACAACTTTTTTAGCTTATTTATATTTTGGACTATAATACCTGCAATAATACTTTTCTTTTTTAAGAAAAAAATAAATAAACTAAGGCATTTAGATAGGCTTTAGAGCTTTTCTAAAAATTCAACTATAAGCCTGGCCCCCATTCCTGTTCCAAAAGCTAAATGATATCCTTTTTTCTTTTTAAAATAAGAAGTTCCTGCAATATCTAAATGAACCCATGGAACATCTTTAACAAAAGTTTCTAAAAATAACGCAGCAGTTATAGAACCTGCGTCCCTTCCGCCAACATTTTTTATGTCCGCTATCTCAGATTTTAACATTTCCTTATATTTTTCGAATAAAGGCATCCTGCAAACCCATTCCCCTGTTGCATATGAAGCATCTTCAAGTCTTTGAGCAATTTCTTCTGAATTAGTAAACATTCCAGAAATCTCATCACCTAAAGCTACCAATATAGCACCGGTTAATGTAGCCATGTCAATAATTCTTGTAGGATTCAAATTCTTTACAGCATACGAAATAGCATCGGCCAAGATTAACCTTCCCTCAGCATCGGTATTAATAACTTCAACAGTCTTTCCTGAATAACTTTGATATGTATCACCGGGCTTATAACTATCAGGACCTATCATATTCTCAGTAGAAGGAACTAATACAGTAAGGTTAACCTTTAAACCAAGTGATGCAACAATTTTCATCACACCCAAAACTGTTGCAGCTCCAGCCATATCTGTTCTCATTGTATCCATACTGGTTGAGGGTTTTAAGCTAAGCCCCCCACTATCATAAGTAATTCCCTTTCCAATTAAAACGGTATGATCCTTAGATTTTTTATTGCCTTCATATTTCAGCTGAATAAATGCAGGCTCTAAAGCAGAACCTCTATTTACTGATAAAAGAAGATCCATTTTTTCTTTTTGTATTCTGTCTTTTTTCCAAACAGTCGCTTTTACAGATGTATATTTTTTTGATAAGTCTTTTGCAACATTTGCAAGGGCATCAGGTGTAATATCATCAGCATTTCCGTTAACTAAATCCCTTATTAAATACACACCCTCACAAATTTTATTTGCTTTTTCAACTATTTCCTTATCTTTGTCATCTACTCCAATAAAAGTAACCGAAGAAATTAATTTCGACTTTTTAGATTTATTCTTATCGAATGAATAGTTAGCTAAAAAAAATCCTTCTGCAACACTTCTTATAACATCTTTCTTATCAATGTGCTTTATCTGTGGAATCAAAATATTTACATTGTCAATTCCTTTTTCCTTACACAAAGAAACTGCTAATGCTAAATAATTTCTTATTTCTTCCATGTCGAGTTTTTTAATATTTCCGACACCTACCAATATCAATCTTTTTTCTTTACCTTTAGGAACATACAAAATCAGTACTTCGTCTTCTCTACCTAAAAAATCTTTTGCTTTTATTGGTATGTTAATTATTGATTCATATGGTTTTTCATCACAAGCAAGCTCTGCTTTATTTTTACCTTCATAAAACGGAATTATTAAACAATCAGAATTCTTTCTTGCATTAAATGATTTGGAATAAAAAATTTTCATATATCTCCTACTTCGTTAAAAAGGAATGTCTTCATCGTTAAAATCACTATTATTTATGTCGCTGTTTTTCCCTGACTGCATTCCAGCATTAAGCGGTGCATAATCTTCTTCTTTTTGTGAAGATTGCTCCTGATTATTTCTGTCAGACCTTCCAAAAGGTGAAAATTGAAGACTCATAGCAGTAATTGACATTGAAACTTGAGGAGACCCATCTTTATTATTAAATATTTCAGGAGGCTGCATTTCCCCTACTACGATAATAGGGCTTCCCTTTTTTAAAAATGAAATCATCTTGTCGAATTGATCTCCCCAGACAGTTACTCTCCACCAAATTGTCTTATCTTGTCCTGATTTTCTGGATTTTGTAGCAACCCTTAACGTTGTTACTTTTTGTCCAGAAGAAGTAAATCTTGTTTCAGGATCAGCGCCAAGATGACCAGCTATGTGAATAATATTCATTTTATTCTCCCAGGTGTTAATGATTAATTAATCGCAAGTATCCAAGAATATGTTTATCTATTCAAGAAAAATATCAAGCATGTTTTTTAAAATTTTTAAGTAATATCTATTTAAGCACTTTTACCATTATCTTGTGTTCTTTTCCTACTATTTCCAATAATTCGTGCCCTTATACGATCTTCTACAGATTTTTGTTGAGCACGTGCTCTTTCTGCATCTTCTTGCCTTCTTTGTTCTACTCTTCTTCGAAGGCTAGATCTAGCAGCTTTTGCTTTTGACGAATCTTTTTTTGTATCACCATCTTCTTTAATAACCAAAGAAACATCGGCTGATTTAACACAAAGATTGTCACAATCCTTAGATCCTTCAGGATCATAACCCGGATCATCTTCAGGCACACTTCTATGTGTAATTGGTTCTTCTTTTTGTTCTGGTGGTTCTATCATTCGTGTTACTACGGCAAGTCTCAAACCTGCTGGAATTAATGACATATAATATTCTCCGTTTTTTTATGCCGTAATTATAAGAAATTCATGAGTTTATAACAATTATAGACAATTTTTTACTTATTTTTTCTTTTATGAAACAAATTTTCATAAAAGTAAAAAAATATACCAATAATAATTAACGGTATGCTTAAGTACTGGCCCATAATAAAATAATTAGAATCTAAAAGCATGCTTTGCTCTGGTTTTAAATACTCAATAAAAAACCTAAAAACAAATACTATTATTAAAAAAAGTCCTATTGTCTTCCCCTTTTTCAAGTTAATATTTTTCTTATTTGATAAAAGTAATAAGAATATAAATACGAAAAAATAAAATATTGCCTCATATAGTTGTGTAGGATGCCTAGGGACTATAGGTAAATCATCAGATGGCCTGAAAAAAATAATACCCCAGGGAAGATCTGTAGGAACACCTACAATTTCCTGATTAAAAAAATTGCCTATTCTTATAAAGACTCCTGCTAAAGCAGTAGGAGCGGCAACTAAATCCAATAATTTAATAAAAGAAAATTTTGGATAATATTTTCTTTTAAGATCAAATGACAAGATAATTAATGCAATTATTATTGCTACGGCTGCACCATGACTTGCAAGACCTCCTTCCCATACTTTAAAAATCACTAATGGATTTGTTAAATAATACGATGGATCTTCATAAAAAATTAAATGCCCCAGCCTTGCTCCTATAATCGTTGCTATAACCATGTAGACTAATAGTTTATCAGTTATTTGCAATGCTTTTTTCTTTAGTGATAAAACTGAATTTCCAAAGATATGATCGGATATCATTCTTCTTGTGGCAAGCTTGGGATCTTTGTAGCTTTTTGAAAGATATACTCTTTCAATCCATTTTAATAGTTTTGTATCTTTTATTTTTGAATAAATTTTTATAAAAAAATGCTCGTCATGAAGTAAATTGTTTAATTTAGTTGCAGCATGTTTATTTGAAAAATCATTTTTTATTTTTATTGTCTTATAGGCCTCTTTCTGAAAAAAATTTTTTGGATTAAAAAAAATATCTGCATTTAAAATATCTTTTTCATTGTATTTCGGGAAATTTAATAAATACTTCTTTAAAAGGTATAAAAAAACAAAATATCCAAGAAGAAACCCTATCACAAAAAGAATGCTATACCATAAAATAGGAAAGTTTAATATTGGCAAATGAAATATTGTCCTGTTTGGATTCCATGTTATCCAAAGAAAATTTAAAAACATTTTAAACCCACCGTTGTTTGAAACCATTTTATGTATAAAGTTAAAATTCTTACAATCAGAAAACAAAAAGAACCTTGGCTATCTGATGCAATTTATGAATATGAGAAAAGAATGCAAAAGGATTTTCTATTTGAATGGATATTTGCAAAAGATGAAAAACAATTATTAAAATTTGCAGAAAAAGAAAAAAACATACTTTGCCTAGACCCTAAAGGAAAAGAATTATCATCTGAAGACTTTTCAGATTTCTTTTTCTCTTTTCTTGAAAAAAGTTTATCTAGGATCTGCATTATTATTGGAGGCCCGACAGGAATTGATAAAAAAATATTAAATAACGCATCTTTTATATGTAGCCTTTCAAAGCTCACTTTTACACATCAAATTGCCAGATTAATATTAGTAGAACAAGTTTACAGATCTTTAGAAATCAAAAAAAATACAAAGTACCACAAATGATATTTTCAAAAATTTTCTTTACATTGTCGACAAAAAACTTTTCTCACTCTACAATTCTTTCTTCAGGTAAATACCACAATATTATGCAAAAAAATAATTATTTGGGAGTTTTTACATGAATATGACGCTTGCTTTCACAAGAACGTTTTTTTTTATTATAAGTGTTTTTTTTACGACGACATTCGCTTTAGCAAAAGAAATGTCTGCCATCAATCTATTTATAGGAGCATCAGCAGGTATTTTAATAGCTATGCTGTTATATGGATTAGATGTTTTATTTAAAAAGTATAATTTACGGTCATTTAACGTAACTTTAATAGGTCTATTTTTCGGTTATCTAATGGGACAGGCTCTGTACTTAATATTTAACAAAATTATGTCTATGGGTGTAATTACAACCTCATTACAGCCGCAAATAAAGGAAATGGTTGAAATATTCGTTTTCCTATTTGGAATATACCTTGGAACAATTATGACTATTAAGTCAGCAGATGAGTTAACTATTAGCCTGCCATTTATAAAGTTTTATCATTCATCACAAAAGAAAAAAGATTTATTGGGTGACGCATCAGTATTGTCAGATTCAAGAACAATAGATCTTGCTTCATCAGGATTAATAGATCATCATCTGGTAATCCCAAGGTTTGTAGTAAAAGAGCTATATGCTATTGCAGAAACAGGTGAGGAGCTTTCTAAAGCTAAAGCTAAAAGAAGTTTAGAAACCATAAAAAAATTAGAAGAGCTTCCAAGCTTGGGCTTAAGATATAATGATACTGACTTTCCTGAATTAAATGATCAAACAAGCAAATTAATACGTCTTGCTAGATTAATTGATGCAAATATTTTGTCAGCAGATATTTCAAGAGTTCAAATTTCATCTTTAGATGGAATCCCTGTCATTAATCTTCATGGCCTTTCTAATGCATTAAAACCATTAATGCAAACCGGAGAAGTTATGAAAATAAAAATACAGAGATATGGCAAAGAACCAAGACAGGGTGTAGGATATCTCGAAGATGGAACTATGGTTGTTGTAAATGGCGGAGGTGAATATATTGGAGAAATAATAGAAGTACAGGTCCTTTCCGTAAAACATACTGCATCAGGAAGAATGATTTTCTGTAATGCAATGGAAAGTGATGATTACTATAACCAAATTCAATACGAAGAACAACATGAAAAAGCATAATAATAATTACATTCATGGCATTGGAAACGACATATTGGAAATATCTCGTTTCCAAAGAGCTAATGAAAAATATAAAAAAAAATTAATAGATAGGATTTTTACAAAAAATGAACAGGATTATTGTAACAAATTTAATAATCCTATCCCTCATTACGCAGCAAGATTTTGTGCTAAAGAATCAATAGTAAAAGCATTAGGCTGCGGAATAAATTCAAATATTTCATGGAAAGACATCGAAATATTAAACGACGATAATAAAAAACCTTACGCTGTCTTATCTACTTCTGCAAATAAACTTTTTAATAATCCTAAAATTATGATCTCAATCAGCCATTGTAATAAATACGCAACAGCTGTTGCAATTTGGCACGATTAAAAAGAAAAAGGAAGCAAATAACTTATCAAAAAGGTATTCATTCTCTGTGGATACCTTTTTGATAACAATCTTCTGGAATATGCGGCTTTTAGAGTCCCATATACTCCAAATCTATATCCATATTGAAAAGCTATGTCTATTGCTTTATATCTAATTTTAGCATATCCATTAAAATCTGAAATGTTTACCCATGTTTTTTTACCAAACCCGTGCCTTCCATCTGCATATATTCCCCATTTGTGCCTTTCGTCAAAATTTCCTTCTAATCCTAAAATAGCGCTCATCCATGGAGACCCTTTATTAGCTATACCCAAATTTCCATATCCCCAGATTCTAACCCTCCAGAATTCAAACTGATCAAATTCTTTACCAATAGAAAAATTTGCCTGGAAATCAACATTACCATGATATGGACAGCTTACATCATGTAAACTTCTTGAAGAGGTATATCTCAAATTAATACCTGTAGTTAAACTAACTGGATCACCAACTATATCATCTAACCACAAATATCTTAGCTGTAATGCAGCTGCTCTATATGAAAACGATTGTCTTGGAGTATCAACAAATTGCAAGTCAGCATCGCATGCCCAATCGGGAGAAAAGGGAAACTCTAAATCAAAATACAATAAATTATCTTTTGAAGTGCTTCCTAAAGGTGTTATAGAGCCTT
>CAYPMA010000048.1:977-10802 GCA_964411685.1 uncultured bacterium | reverse complement strand
TCCTGAAGCTGTGTCGCCTCTTAATCCCGGTGCTGTTTCAATTATTTTTAGTTCCATAAACGTTGGGGGGATTAAATCTATTACGGACCCTTTATAGATTATTACATCATATACTGTGTCGTCTTTTAGCCATTGTCTTGAATTTTCAATCACATGAAATGGAACAGTGAGTTGATCGAATGTCTCATCATTCATAAATACTGCTCCATCATTATCAGTATACAGAAGTCTCATTCTTGTTTCTTCAACATCAGCAAGCTGCAATTTTTCACCGGATTTATATGTTTTTTCAATAACCCTTGATGTAATTAAATTTTTCATTTTAATTCTATTAAAAGCCTGTCCTTTTCCCGGTTTCACAAATTCATTTATTATTACATTGTAAGGCTCATTATTTATTTCTACTTTCATTCCTGGTTTTATTTCATTTGTTGAGGCTACCATTTTTTTAATCCTTTAGTTATTTGAGGGTTATTTTATTAATTATTATATAATTTTTAAAAGGAAAAAAAAGGATTTTTTAGGTAAATAAATACTGAAATTTGATATATAGGGCTTAAAGGAAAAATTATTATGAATAGTGAAAATACAGAAAAACAGGTGGCTTTTGAAACTTTAGAAAGATATTCAGGAGCTAAAGCTGCTAATTTTCGATCTAATCTAATAATTACCAATTTCCCAAGATATGTTGAATATTTTGCAGAAAAAAGAAATGTTCCCATAAAAGAAGGGGCCATGTTCAAGGTTGCCCATTCAGAAAAAGATGATGTCAGCATTTTAGATTTTAAAATTGGCTCACCCGCAGCTGCTTTGGTCGTTGACATATGTTCATTTTTGCCTGTTAAGGCAAGTATTTTCTTAGGTATGTGCGGAGGATTAAGACGCCGCTATAAAATAGGGGAATACTTAGTTCCTGTAGCCAGCATAAGAGGAGAAGGAACATCAGATTATTATTTTCCTATGGAAGTGCCTGCTTTGGCAAATTTTCTAATGCAAAAAGCTGTTACTGAAGTATTGGAGCAGGATAAAAGCATGTATCATATTGGAATAACCTTTACCACCAATATGAGATTTTGGGAGTTTAATGAAGATTTTAAGAACAAACTAAAAGCATCAAAAGCTCAAGGCATAGAAATGGAGTGCGCTACATTATTTGCCGCCAGCTATAAAAGAAAGTTTACCCTTGGCTCATTATTATTAATATCAGATCTTCCTTTGATTCCTGAAGAAATAAAAACAAAAGAAAAATCAGAATTTGTTTTCGATAACTTTACTGCTGACCATGTTGAAAAAGGCATTAGGATTTTAAAGGTAGCACGTGAAATGCAATCGAAGTCTATTAAAGGGTCTTATTAATAAAAAATTATTTTTTTTTATAATTGACAGATTAGAAAAATGATCCATTTATAAAACTATATAAACAAAAAAATTTGAAATAATTTGACTAAATATAATTTTTTTGAAACCATGCACGCCAAAAAATTAATTTTTATGAGGTGTTTATGGCAGTAGCAGCAGCAGCAAGAGTAATACCTTCTACTATTAATGTATCTGAAGATAGATTAAGACAGGTGCATGAAATAGTTGAATTACCTGATTTTGTTATTTCAAGAAGAATTATTAGTCGTTTGCCAGATGATTCTTATTCAAGGGTAAATGTGACTTATGTTAGGGATTTTGAATTTGGTGGAATAGCAAAAGAAGCGAAGGTTATTACCTTAACAGTAACAAGAATGGAACGTTGGACAACGTTTATTCATGCTTTTTGTGCAGGAACAGGTGTAATAGAGTGTGATAGTTATAAAAAATCTGTTGATGAGGATAAACTACAAGAGGAACTTCTAGGTATTATATGCTGTGGGGCTAAAAGATCAAAAGAAATTCAATTAGCTTATGAGCGTTGTACAAAAGTTGTTCTTGGTGTTTCAATTGATGCCAAATCTATTCAATTAAATATTCAAAATGATAGAGTTGTACTAGGTGCTTATAAAATTGCAAGAGCTACAAGATTACTTGTTCCAGCATTCCTAGCAGCTTTTTGGACAACAAAAACTTAGGAGTGTTTATGTCGAGTATAGGTAAATTGAATTTAGGTGTTTCTCAAGATACTTCTGAAGTTGTTAGAGAAGCTGGTAGTGCATATTTAACGGCTGAAGAGGCAGTCACTGATAGATCACCTGAATGTGTTGTGTCAATTCCTGAAGATCATTGTGAAGGACAACCTCCAGTTAGTTATGAAAGTGTTACAGAACCTATGCAAGAAGCAGGTCCAGCTGATGATATAGATATTAGAGCATTGTCTTTAAGTTCTTTTGCTTCTATTAAAAAAATTTACAGTCAATTTCAGGTAGCAGGAACAATTTCTGTTGGGCATATTAATGAAGCTACTGTTAAATTGTTAGAGCTTAAGAAGTGTTATTTAAATATGTGTGATTCAGATCCTGAATCAGCTGAAAGTTTGAAGCAAGATCTAGATCTTGCTGAAACTCAAGTGAAGGAAATGAATAGATGTGATGCACTAACCGCGTATGATTTAGTTGTTTTCGGTTCTTTTTTTACTCCTCCTGACCCAAGAGAAGGACCTTATGTTGATAGAATTACAGGAGATAGATATGTCCGTCCAGATTCTTCTCACCTCTTCTCTTTTGGCAATTTTGTTAAAACTAAAGGAGAATATGAAGTAAATGGCTTCAATAAAGAATTAATAATTACTACAAAAGATGAATTTGGCAATCCTGTAAAATTACTTTGCGATCATGTATACATTGAAAAAAAAGTAGATCAAATTCAATTTGAGTCAGGTGAAGTTAATATTAAAAATTCAAGTGATATTCGTAAAAGAATAAAAAAACAAGAAGAATTAATAAATGAAGAAAGTCAGATTCTTGAAAGAAAAATAAAAATATGGGGCTATAATAATTTTATACTGTGTGGAAGAGATAAATTATTAGAATTAGGTTTCAGTGAAGAAAATGCAAATAAATATCATGCTATTTTTTTAGTGTATACAAAACTTTTAGAGGTTTGATAATGAATGAAATTACTTTGTACGATGGGCTTATTAAAGGAGTAAGTGATAATTTTCTTAAACAGCTTATAGAAAATAAGGTACCAAGCGGAATATTAGTTAATGTTTCTACATGTACAAAAAATTTTGGTGGTGTAGGATCCTTTCCTGCAAAGAGAATTGTTTTAGAGGGAACATTTTTTAGTAGATTAACAAGTATTATAGTAGATTTATTTCAATCTATTCGTCGTTTATTTCAACCTCTTCCTCCAAGAAAACCAATTGATGAACCAGCTGTAGGTGCATATCTATTGGGTAATGTGGGAAATTATCCATTGTGGGATGAAGTACAACAAAAAGCAATTGAAGAAATACAATCGGCATGTGACCGTCGTATGAAATTGATTGTGTTTATTTCCGCAGATGGAAAAAGTTTAGCTTGTGAGAGTCGTCAAGAAGTAGATATATGCACTATTTCATAATAATTATAAAATAAATCTTTGTTGAGGTAAGATTACCATCTTATTACTAAATAAGATCTGCTTTAAGTGCCCAAAATAATTTATATCAGAATCTTGTTGAGAAAGTTATAGCTCCTAAAGCTGCAGCAAAGAATCCTCTTATAGGTTTTTTCTTTTTCTTCTTTTTATCCTCTCCGGGTGGTGTAGGTTCTCTATGATGAGGATCTAATCCTTCTGGTGGAGATTCTGGACGTTCAAAAGTAGGAAAAGGATCACCAGGTTGTTGTCCAGATGGGTCCGGTGGGTATACCATTACAGGTGTAAATACAGGGCCTAAAGGTACGGGCATAGGGACAGCGGTAGGACCTATAAGAGGAAAAGGAACAGCTACAGAACAAGCGACATCTGTTCCAGAAAGATCACGAGAAGATGTTACATCTGCATGTGCTGATCTTAATGCAGTTAATCCAATACCTGCGCCACCCGCCTGATCGGCTGCTGCAAAACTGACAGGGTGTTGAAATTGTCCAGGTCTTTGACCAATACCTGCAGGAGCATCAAATGCCATAATTTACCTCCGGTAAAAAAATTTATTTAGTTTAGTAATTAACTCATTTTTTTATCAAAAGATTTTTTTTAAAAATTAAAAGAAAGGGTACTAAAAGAAAGGGTACATAAATCAATTTTGATAGTTGCTAAAAATGACACATAATAAGAAAATATAAGCCTAAAAATAATAAATTAATAATAAAGGATAAATAATGATTCCTATAGAACAAATTAAATTATTGATAGATAAAAATCATTCATTAAATAATCTAATAGGACATAGTAATAATAGTATAATAGTCTTATCAGATGGTGTTAGAAAAATAGTTGATGATATTACTGATAAAGCATGTCAATTAAACGATGAAAGAATCGCTGATATTGTTACTAGATGGAATGAGATTTATGCAAAATATATGTCAGACAAGCCACTTTTAACTTTAGAAATTCAACAATTCAAACAATTTTTACAAACATTTTTACTAACAAAAGAAGTAGCAGTTGGCATAGCAGCAAATATTAGGGGGAGATAAATATGGGAAGAGCAGAATTTACTAGTAGTTTATGCGAATTAAAAACTAACGTTGATCAGGCAGATCAATGGGTATCAGGTGCTTGTTTTAATGAATGGAAAGAAAGGATAGTAAAAAATTTGTCAATATTGGATAACAACCGTTCTTCAAGTGACATATTTTTTATAAGTAATATTAATAATGCTTGGAGATCTTTTTGTGATCATAAGAAAGCAAATACATCATATATTGAGGATTTAGAAAACTTGAAAAGGGGAATTGACAACTTATATCTTCAAACTAATAAAGAAGAAGAAGAAGAAGAAAGGTTCTATCAAATAAGAGAGCAGTGTCCTAATGAATTTTATGTTTTTGGAGCATTAGCAGTAGTTGCATTATTTTTTGTATAAAAAAAAGACCATACTCAGATGTATTTTATCTTGTTATATGGTCTTATTTTCTGATAGTTTTCTGTATATAATAATAACTATCTTTTTATACTTTACCACCAAGTTCAAATTCACCTAATGCCGTTTGTACAGGGTCTGCCGGTCCTTCTTCTGGGTCATCCTCTTGTTCTCCCAAAGGAAGTGCTGAACCTGAAACATCTGTTAACCTTTCTGTTAGTTCAACTTGTTGTACATCGCCTGTTGGAAAAACAGCTTGTGTAAAAGTAGTTATAAATGATTCTATAACAAGGGGAATATCTTGCGGGAACTCTTCAGGTTTGGTAGGCATTCCTTCAATTACTTCTTTAGGCTTTTCTATCTCTAGAGCGGGATTATTTTTTATATATCTTTCGTAAGCTTGTATAATTGCTCTTGTTTCAAAATATTTTTGCCATTTTCTTAAATTTTTGTGATTTTCAGTCAAAATTTTTCTCCATTCAGGAATATATTCATTTTTTAATCTGTCAGATGCTTTTTCCCAATTAATTAACATATTTCTAACGGTTTTTAAATTTTTAAGTAGAGTTTCATTTTTTGTTATTTGATCAAAAACAGCTTTGTTTCTGGAGCTTATTTCCTTTTTTTGCTTTTCAGTTACTCCAAATTTAGGGATAGAGGTTTCTTCTTCATGCAATTCTAATAGCCTAGTCTCAATAAATTCAATTTTTCTTTCTACGCTTTCAAGAGGTGTATTATTGTCTTCATCTTTTAAGTGCATTGGATGTTTGCTAAGAAGTAGCATCGCACAAATATAAATATTATTTTCTGTCATTGTTTCAGGAGTGATTAGATGTAATGGTGTTTGTCCTCCTGTATTTTGGAAAAATGTTCTTACAGCTGATAATAATTCAAATGCAACTAAAGGGTTTCCAAAATGCGCTGCAATATGTAGAGGAGTAAATCCGTTAATATCAGGAGTTAATGCTGTAGTTCTTCTTAAAAGCTGTCTGCATTTCTCTGCTTGCTCTTTAATAGGAGTATTTGATTTCCCGGCAGTAAAATGCAAGGCTGTCCATTTTGATGGAGCAGGATAATTATAAGCTTGGTAAGTAACTCCAGTTTCAGGGTCTTTTACTATTCTTTCCATACCTAAAATTGAAAGAAATCTTTGTGCAGATCCATTGGAAGCTGCAATAAGTAATGGGTCTTTTTTAACCACAGGGTTTACTTCTTGTAGCTCTACTGTTTCCTGAGGATATAAAGCTTTTGGGGGAACTGTGGATAGTTCTTCATGAAAAGACGAAGGGGCTACTGAACGACAGCTTCTTCCAAGTAAGTTTAAAAGATTAAAAGATCTTTGGGTAATATCTGTCAAAGGTGGTCTATCTATTGATGAATCGGTTGAAAAATGTTGTTGTGAAGCTGAAGTACCTTCATGTTGAGTTTTAGCATATCTTGATATACCTGCCATAAAATCACCTCTTTTTTGCTAAAAAGTTTAACATAGTAATATATAAAAAACAATTAAATCAAATTAAAATAATGTTTATTAGGGTGGTGATTATATTTTATTATGTTTTAATTACTTAAGGCATGTTTTTACAGTAAAAAGCACCTGTGAGCCTTTCTAGAATTATTGCTTCCCATGTATCAAGGGGTATTGAAAATGAAGGAAGAGGAAAAGATTTTTTAATTAATTTGTTACCTTTTTTTTGTTCTGCTATAACTGTGATTTTATCAAATTTTAATGAAATGATCTGATTTAATGAGCAAAATACCTTTATTCTCATTAAATGATATAGAAGTTCAACAGATTGAGTACTTTTTCCAAACCTGTCTTTTATTTCATCTAAAATGGTATTTATTTCATCAAATGAGTTTGCTTCTCCAAGTCTATAATAGATTTCCATTCTAAGTTTTGGTTCTTTAATGTAGTCCTCAGGTATTTTTGCATCGAATGAAAAATCAAGTTTTGTTTCAATAAAGCTAATTGGTTTTTTCTGTTTAATTGATTCGATAGCTCTTTTTAATAATTTGCAATATAAATGAAAACCAATAGCTGATACCTGGCCGGATTGTTTCACTCCTAAAATATCACCAGCACCTCTTATTTCCAAATCTCGAAGGGCAACTTTCATCCCTCCTCCATATCCAGAAGATTCTAAAAGGGCATTTAACCTTTTTTGAGATATCTCTGATATCTGTCTATTTTTTGGTATAACAAGATAAGCATATGCAGGCTTGTTCCATCTTCCTACTCTTCCTCTTAATTGATATAAGTCTGATAGTCCAAATTTATGTGCATTATCGATAATTATTGTATTTGCATTAGGGATATCAACACCATTTTCTACTATTGTTGTAGAAAATAATATGTTCAGCTCCTTGTTTTTAAATTTATGAAATATTACATCTATCTGATCGGAATCCATTTGTCCATGAACAACAGCCGTTTTAGCATCTGGAAGCAGCTTATTTATGTGTTCTTGTCTTTTGTATATTGTTTCTATTGAGTTATGAATAATAAAAGCTTGGCCTTCGCGAGACAGCTCTCTTAAAAGGGCATTTTTAATTATGGAATCATCGTTCTCAATGATAATTGTTTTTATGGGAAGTCTATCTTGTGGGGGAGTGTTTATTACTGACATGTCCCTTGCTTTTATTAAAGACATGTAGAGTGTTCTTGGTATAGGTGTTGCTGAAAGAGTTATTGAATCAACACCTTTTTTTAATTTTTTTAAGTGTTCTTTAGCTCTTACTCCAAAACGTTGTTCTTCATCAATGATAATCAATCCAAGATCTTTAAATTCCACATCCTTTGAAAGAAGTCTATGAGTACCGATTAATATGTCAACATGGCCTTCTTTTGTTTTTTTTAAAATTTCTTTATTTGTCTTTACAGTATTAAATCTTGAAACCATTTCGATATTTACTGCAAAATTTGCCATTCTTTCTTTAAATGTATCATAGTGCTGCATTGCTAAAACTGTTGTAGGAACAAGGACGACAACCTGTTTTTTGCCGCAGGAAATTGCTTTAAAAGCAGCTCTCATTGCAACTTCTGTTTTCCCGTATCCGACATCTCCGCATATAAGTCTTTCCATTGACTTTTCAGACTGCATATCATTTTTTATTTCATTAATTGCAAGCATTTGATCTTGTGTTTCAGTATATGGAAAGTCCATTTCAAAAAGGTTCATATCTTCATTATCCTGTAAGAAAATAAAACCTTTTTCTATAGCTCTTTCAGCGTATAAGTTTAATAGGTCAGATGCATAGCCTATTATTTGTTTTTGTGCCTGGGATTTTATTGTCTGCCATCTTGTAGAGCCGATGGCATTTAATTGAGGTTTTTCATCTTTTGTCCCAATATATCTTGAAACTAAATGAGCTTGAGATATTGGAACAAATAACTTGCTGTTTTCTGCATATTCAATTACTAAAAACTCTGTTTCCTGCCCTAAATGGTTTGTTTGTTTTTCTGTTCCTAAATATTTTCCTATACCGCTGTGATAATGTACTACGAGATCTCCAATTGCTAGGTTATGAAATTCAGATAGAGGTGTGTGATAGGATGTCCTTTGAGATTTTCTTCTTATGTAATGATGGTGTGTAAAATCGGTGCTTGATAGTAAGAATATTGAAAAATCATTAAGCCCGAAGCTTGATGATATATATCCTCTTTCAAATTTAATAACTTTATTTATTCTGTTTTTAAAATTTTCTTCTTCTTTTTCAGTGGATGAAATCAGAAAAATATCTGATTTAGAATTTATGAAATTTTCTGAAAAAAACAGATCATCCTCATTTGCATTAAAAAAATCATAGATTGATAAAAATGGATGATGAAATCTTTTTGCAGATATTTTATTTTTATAAAACTCAAAATTAATCGATTCAAAAGATGAAGATTTATCTAAAATTTCAACTTCTGACAATTCTTCAATTTTATTAAATGAAAAATATATTTTTTTAAGATTTTCAATTCTTTTAAAAAAATCATTTATTGAAAGAACAGAACTGGATGATGAGAATTTATTTATTGCGATAATGTGATCTTCTATTGATTCTAAGTCATCAAAGACAATGATAGGATCGTTTTTTAGATGATCTATTAAATAGGAGGATTTTGTATTATTTTTTATTTCATCAGCAGGGCATATTGTTATTTTTTCGATCTTATTAATTGATTTTTGTGATATCGGATCAAATGTTCTAATATTATCAATTTCATCGCCGAAGAATTCTATCCTTACAGGAAAGCTTTCTGATATTATAAAAATATCAATTATTCCGCCCCGTACTGCAAATTCCTTTTTATCTGATACTACTGATGATTTAGTGTATCCCAATGAATTTAGTATGTGTTCCAGTTTTTCAAATTCAAAATGCTGTTTTGCATTTAATAGAATGAAATTTTTTAATACATCTTCTTTTGATAATGTTTTTTGAAGAGATGCAAATAAAGAGCTTATGATAATTGCAGGCTTGTTTTTTGAAGATAATTTATTTAAAACCTGCATTCTCTGCCCGATAATATCAGGGCTTATTGAAATATTTTCTTCAGGAAGATTTTCCCATGAAGAAAATTCTAAAATTTCATCTTTTGAAAAAAAGGATAAATCTTCAAATAGCTTGTCATCATTTGATTTTGACAACACTAAAATATCTTTATTTAAGTATTGTGATAATAGATGAATGATCAATGCTTTAGGAGCATTGAAAATATTATCTATTAAAATAGACTTTTCTTCTTTTATTTTTTCAAAAAGAGATAAAAGGTTTTTGTTATTTTGAAATTGTTCTAGCACTTTTCTTTTATGGATTTTTTAATAATGTCAAACGCTTTTTGTAAATTGTTAGGGTTCTTGCCGCCAGCCTGCGCTGTATCTTTTTTTCCTCCGCCG
>CAYPMA010000048.1:0-967 GCA_964411685.1 uncultured bacterium | reverse complement strand
AATTATTGGAGAAATTTCTTTTATAAGATCATTTGCATAAATTCCTTTTTCAACTATTGAAGGACTTACTTTTATCAATATCTGGCATTTGTCCTTGGATTTTGTCCCAAGAACAATAACTGCATTTTTTGTTTTATTATAAATATCGTTTGCAAGGATCATTATTTCTGAAAAATCTAAATCAACTTCTTCAGAAATCAGTGAGCAGCTATTTATTTTTTCAGATTTATTAATAATGCTGTCCAAAAGGTACGATGATTGAAGCTTCTTTAAGTCTTGTATGGTTTTTTGTTTGGATTTATTCTCTTCTATCAAATGTTTTATGCCGTCTTCAAGTTTTGAAGGGGTTGTTTTAATAAGAGATGATATTGAATAAATCAAATTTTCTTTTTCCCTTACATATTGTTCTGCATATTTTCCTGTTACAGCTTCTATCCTTCTTATGCCTGCGGCAATAGAGGATTCTTTAGTAATTTTAAAAAGTCCGATTGCTCCCAAATGTGATGCATGTGTTCCACCACATAATTCTTTGGAAAAGTCGATGTCTATTACTCTTACCATTTCAGAGTATTTCTCTCCAAAAAGCTGTTTGATCTTTGAATCTTTCTGTGCTTCTTCAAATGATATTTCATATGTTTTTATTGGAGTGTCCAGTCTTATTTTTTCATTTACTAGATCTTCAACTTTATTAAGTTCTTCTCTGGTTAAAGATTTATGATGGCTAAAGTCAAATCTTAGTCTTTTTTCTTCAACAACAGACCCTGCCTGTTTTATGTGCTCTCCCAATACTTTATTTAGCGCCCAATGCAAAAGATGGGTTGCAGTGTGATGAGAGCATATGTTTGTTCGTCTTTCCTTGTCTATTTCAGCTATGATCTTGTCCTGTTTTTTTAATTTTCCTTTTTTCATTATCCCCATATGGGAAATTATTCCATTATAAGGACAGCAGCAGCCGGTAACTTCAAAA
>CAYPMA010000047.1:0-10900 GCA_964411685.1 uncultured bacterium | reverse complement strand
AAGAATTTTTTTACACTTCCCCTTATAAGAAGACTTACAGGATAAGAAAAGAATCCTTTAAAAAGAACTTTGCATTTAATTTTAGATCCAAAATCTGTGGGTTCAACATGATAACGAAATATTAATCTTATAAAACCTGTTTTCCAAACAGTTGTAAAACTTTCATCTTCTCTTATATCACATATCATAAAAGGAACAGGTTTTCCTTTCTGAGGATGAAAAAAACCTTTTTTCCCTGCATAGAATTCCGTTTTTTCATGGTCAGACATTTGATTATGATAAATATTCTTCCAAGCTTTCCATATCACTTTTGAAGACACTTTAGTATCAACTTCTTCTTCTATTGTTCTCATAAAATACCTATTACTTTTTATACAGTCCTATTATTTGTGCTTGTTCTATAATATGACCTTTCATTTGCTCTTCAACTGATTTTTTTGTTGCTCTATCATTTTCTTTTAACACGCAGTCTAAAGCGTATGCTTTAAAAAAGTATCTGTGAGTGCCGATAGGAGGACATGGTCCTGTGTATACTGTTCCCTTTGAGTCATTGATGCCAAGTTTTCCTGGAGAAGAATTTTCTTCAATTTTCAAACTATTTGAATCAACAATTATATTATATACAACCCAATGAACCCATGTCATTTTAGGATTCTTTGGATCAGGAGCATCAGGATCATCTACAATTATAACAAGAGTTTTAGCATTCTTTGGTATGTCCTTTATCAATAAAGAAGGGTTTATGTCATTTCCCTGGCAAGTATATTTTTTAGGAATTAATTCATTATTTTTAAATACAGAAGAAGTTATTTCCATGCATAACCTAAAATTTTTTATGAGGATTGTATCAAAAAATGATTATTGATTCAATGTATCCGTAATCCACTGTAATAGAACATGATCGAGCCAATAAAATGTTTTAAAGTGACCTAAATAACCTAAATGTCCTCCTTTTTTTGTTTTATACAGACGTATATTCTCAGGAAGGACAAGATCATCCAAACTTTTACTGCTTACTATAGGATCATCTTCAGAAAGAAGTATATGACACGAAACAGCAATGTCCGTTATTACTTTTTTTGAGCTGCATTCATCATAATATTCATATGGATTTGAATAACCATAATATGGAGCAGTGACAAGTTGATCAAATTCAAAAAAATGAAGAATTTCAGGAAAATTTATATATGGAACATCTGGAAATTTTTCAAATCTATGAAAAAGATCTTCTTTTAACAGTCTTATAAAATATTGCTCGTAAACTTGGTTCTTCGGCTCTCTAAACATATTTACGCTTGATAATAAATCAACTGGAGGTCCTATCGCTATGACTTTTTTAAAGTAATCATGCGCACCATTCTTTAACTCCCCTGATAATTTTAATACTATGTTTCCTCCTAATGAAAATCCCATTAGAACAATATCCGACTCAGGCGTTTCTTCTTTTATGGCTTTTAGAACATATAGTATATCATCACTTTGCCCACAGTGATAAATCTTTTTGGCAAGCCCTTTTCCTGATCCACATCCCCTTAGATTTACTCTTATTGACCTTATTTTCTTTTTCTTTAGTTTCTTAGTCATTCTAATTAAATATGGAGATTTATGCGATCCGCATAATCCATGAAGCATGACAACCGTCATATCTGTCTTCTTCCATTTCCTTGGCGTGGTAATTTCTATTGCAAGTAAATCTCCATCAGGTAATTTAACGTATTTTGTCTTAGATCGCGGCGGAGGATAAATTTGCAATAACGATCCCAAAATAGTTTGCTGATGAGACCCTGAAATAAAAGGAAATGGATCAAAATTTAATTCTTCACTCATATAATAGCTTTAATTGCCCCGTAATTACATTTTCCACAATTAGGACATAATTATCAACCAAAAATAGCAATTAAATCATTATTATTTAATTACATTTGTTGTTTTAATCAGAGAGATGAATGTTAAGAATTCGTTAAGAGTAGATATTTTTACAATATATTATAGAAAAATTATCTTAAGATATTTATTATCAGCTTTTAGAAGAACCTAGCAATTTATTATGAAAAAAATTCAATTATTATACTTGGCCATCACAACAATAAGCACATGCTGCTTTTCTGCATCTGATGGATCATATATTCCTGTTCCACCACAAGAGTCTCATGAAAATTATAAGGCTTATGAACCGTGGTATACTGGCCCGATTGTTGTTGCTTCAGCTGAAAACCTATCGCCTGGAATATTAAATATTAACCCTTATATTTATGCACAGAATAATTATGGAGTAACAACTAATTCCTGGAGACACAAATCTGCTACTAACGAATGGCTTATACAATATTATTTGTCCCTGCAAACCGGAATAACAAAATGGCTGGACATAACGTTATTATTACAGGAAAACACAAATTATAAAAAAAGCTACAATGCATTCAAATTTGATGATACATATGTAGAATTTGGGATACAGTTAATGAGGCAGGTAGAAAATTCTTGGCAGCCATCATTAAGATTAAGAATTGATGAAGGATTCCCGACAGGGAAATATAAAAATTTAAATCCAAAAAAATTAGGAATTGACGGAGTAGGATCTGGTTCTTTCGTTACAAGATTTGGATTTTGCGCTTCTAAAATTGTATTCTGGTCATATTATCATCCTATAAATTTCCATATGAGCTTATTCTATAATGTTTATTCTAAGGCGCATGTTAAAGGGTTTAATACATATGGCGGAGGATACGGCACTAAGGGAAAGGTCTCTCCAGGAAATGTATTCAACGGAGTTGTCTCATTTGAATATAGCTTTACTCAAAGATGGGTTTATGCAATGGATTTTTCTTATACATACTTAAGCAAAACCAAATTTTCTGGAACTAATGGAATAGATTTAAATGGTAATCCGGCTTCCAATACATCAAGGTCAAATGTTTCTATAAGCTTAGCTCCGGCTATTGAATATAATTTCTCTGACAATTTAGGCGTAATGGCAGGAGCATGGTTTTCAATAGCAGGCAAAAATGCCAGCGATTTTATAACAAGCGTAATTTATTTAACTTATAACTGGTAATCAGGCTTATTTAAAGGCACGGCAATAAAGAACAATAAAGATTCTTCTCCCGGGTTTCTGCTGCAAATGCTTGCATTTGAGATATGACAAAAATTTGCACCTATTCTCCATCCTGATAATGATCGCAGACCAACTTCTATTCCGGAACGGAATTCTAATGGGTACCCCATATCCTTTCCTCCTCCCTGATGATAATATCCGGCAGAAAAGTGCGGTGCAAGTACAAGATGTTTTTTTATAACAAAATCAAGGCTCGTCCCTAAAGATGTATAAATGGCTCCCTTCATAGTTGCTGATATCCCCACTATTGGCCTAAAATACCAGTACTGAAGATGGGATTTATATTCCAATCTGAATTCAGTTGTTCTGTGCCTTTCCCTAAAAATATCAAAATATCCACAATACAAGTAAATCAAATCAGCATCATGAGCAATAAGATTTGATGAAAAAAGAAACAAAAAAAATATTAAAAAAAACTTACTTATAAATGTTTTCATTAGAAAATATTTTTAATTTTCAGGTTTACTTTATTATATTCTTTTTTTTACCATATTTTCTTTTTAAAAAAAAAGAGAGTTAAGCTATGTCATCCAAAATAGTTAATTATGTTGTTGGTTTAAGCTTATTAATATCGTTTGGTTATGCCAACCAGGAAAAATCAAAATTTTGCCCTTCAACGAGAGGAGAAATTGATGATTCAGTAAATCAAAGTATTTCATCTATTGATCCTGACAGTACAGAAGATCTTGAAATAAGAGTTAGCCAAGACAATGATCAGTCTATTTGCAATTATTATCAAAATGTTCCTACTAATTTAGTGAAACCAAAATACGACTCATACAGGATTACAACAAAAACTGCAGATAATGAATCATTTGAAATTGAAAATCATTCTCAATGGAAAGTCCATCCCAGGTATAGATCTGTTCTAAAAGGCTGGGATGATTCACTGCTTGATGAAGTATATATTTTCAGAAACACAAACTGGTTTTGGTGCAGCAGCTGCCAATATAGAATATACAATAGGACAAAAAATAATATAGTATACGCCAATTTAAATTCAGGCGCTTCTTTGAACAATCAAAAAACTCATAAAATAACAGCTTTTGATAAAGTATATGGTTATATTGAAATAAGTGATTGTAGAGAAGGAAATCCTACCTATTGGAAAATATATTATAAAGATGTAGATATATTTAAAAAATGGCAAATGCACGACACAATAATAATAGGATCCCATTATGAAGGTTGGTTTTCTTTAGTTAAGTATATTTTAATATGTACTGAAGAGGACTCTAATGTTAGAGCAGAAAAAATAAATTACGTTCCCGAATCAATATTACGTATTAAAAATAATATTCAATAATAGGTGAAATTATGCCCTTACTCGGAGTAAGATCTGATATTCACGTAAATGGATATCAGCATTATGAAAGACCATCTACAAAAAATATAATTACTGCCATAGCTTTGGCAATAATAACAAATGTGGGCGCATTTTTTATTTTTAGTCCTATATTTGCAGTACCTATAGCATTCCTTTGTGACGCTATAATATATAAAGCATTACTTTCTGGAAGATATCATAATGACCATGATGAAAGGGTCGTTCATCATGTTGTAATGCATGAAAGACCCGCAACTACAGTTGTTCGTCACATAGTAACTCCTCCTGCCCCTCCACCTGCTTCAACAGTTGTAATGCACTCGCCTCCGAGTGTAGGTTTTCATTTTGGATCTCCAGAACCTGGTTTTTCATCTCCTAGCCAATCTTCTGTTGGAAGAAGCCCTGCTGCAACTTCAGTTGTTAATCACATGGTAACGCCACCAAGAAGACAAATAGCTGAACAACTGGCCCCTCCTATGCCAGACACATCTCCGAGTGTAGGTTTTCATTTTGGATCTCCAGAACCTGGTTTTTCATCTCCTGGCCAATCTTCTGTTGGAGGAAGATCTGTTGTAGACGCCGCACCGCCACCGTCTCCTTCTGATGCAACATCTTCAGTTGGAAGAAGACCTCAAGCAGCTGCTGCTTCACCATATAGAGGACTATTTGGAAGAGCAACTTCTCCTTTTGCCCAGCATGGTTTTTTTGGAGGAGTAACTGCAGTGCCTTTCTTTGGTGGAGGAGGACCTTCAGCAGCAGCAGCACCGCCACCGCCTTCTAGTGGAATGTCATTATTTAGAAGAGGAAAATAAAATGACAAAATATTTATATTGTTGGAACTGCAAAAATAAAAATCTTTTTCAAAATGAAAAGATTTCATTCCATGCTGTTTGTGAAAGCTGTGGTTTTGATTTACACGTATGTAAAAACTGCAGATATTATTTAATTGGAAAACCCAACGACTGCAGCATTCCAAATACTGAATATGTTCCTGACAGAGAGAAATATAATTTTTGTGAAGACTTTAAAGGGCTTGAAAACGTATCATCAACAGATAAAAAAAATGCATCTGATGTTGAAAAAAAACTCTTTAATGATGCAGATAGCAATAATAATAAAAAAACTTTTGATTCATTATTTGACGATTAAGTCATGAAAAAACTTATCTTAGTAATTTTTTTCTTTTCATATTTGTTTGCGGAAAGATCTGCTCCTTACAGCTATAATCTATATAAAAAAAACGATAATGTAATAGAAATAAAAAATGCATATGAAAACCGATATTTAATTGAAAAAAATAATTTTCAAAATACTATAAGGCATGTTTTAAAAGACTGTGACAATAACGAACTGATACATTCCGATACACTTTTTGTAAAAGACGGAACTATTTCATACTTATATAATGACAAAAAACAATTAATAGGAACCTTGATTGAAAAAAACAATTCATGGTTCAGCCCCAAATCATTTAATGTTGAAAAAAACGGCTCTATAATATTATCGGCAGATGAAAGCTATTGGGGAACGAAACTTATTATTTACGATGAGCATAAATATCAAATAGCAATATTATATAAGCCATGGATTGGGGTTTTAGATAATAACTGGTCTATAATTTTTAAGGATTACTGGGCATGGAACACTGATGTTCATAATAATAAAAACAACCTTTATATGATTTTATTAATTTCATCGTATCAAATTGATTCAGGGTATGTGGATAATTTCAAGGAATCAATTAAAAATGATTTTTTAGAAAAAAAATAATCATTACTTTTTTTTCTTTTTTACATCAGCGCGTATTAAGTCAAATATAAGCCACATGATAAGTGCTATTATGTACTCAGAAGCTGCCACATCAAGGCCTACCATATATGCAGCGATGGGTATTATGATAATTCCTACAACGAAAAATGAAAGATATGCAGAAATTATCCTTTTTAAATCTTTCTGAAAGAAGAAATTAGCTATTCGAGTAAGCACTCCTATAAAAATAGTAACAAAGATAAAATTTTTAAATAGGTCCATAGTAATTATCCTTTTTTTTATACAATAAAAAAAATCTCAATACATTGCATTTGAAAAATCATTTTTATTTAAAAGATAATAAATATAATACTTTTATTAAGGAGAACAAAATGAAAGTATCCAAAGAAAACAAAACACCTTTATATTCATCATGCGTTAAGGCGGGGTTTCCTTCCCCTGCTGAAAACGATATTGAAAAGAACCTTGATTTGAATTCTTTTCTGGTAAAACACCCTTCTTCTACTTTCTTTGTAAGGGTTGATGGAAATTCAATGAATGAAGCAAATATATTCGATAAAGATATATTGATAGTGGACAGGTCTATATCGCCTGAAGATAGAAAAATAGTAATAGCCGTAATAAATGGTGAATTTACTGTAAAGCGCATAAGAATAATAAATAAAAAGATCTATTTGGAAGCTGAAAATAAAGACTACAAAACTATTGAGATCGATCCTTCATGGGACTTTCAGATATGGGGAGTTGTTACATATATAATTCATAAGGCAGTGTAATGTTTTTACTTATTGACTGTAATAATTTCTATGCTTCATGCGAGGTTGTTTTTAATCCAAAATTGAAAAATAAACCTTTGGTAATTTTATCTAATAATGACGGATGCGTTATCGCAAGATCAAAACTTGCAAAAAAAATGAACATACCAATGGGAAGTCCAATATTTCAATGCAAGGATTTAATAGACTGCAAAAAATTGGCTGTCCTATCTTCAAACTTTACACTTTATGGAGATATGTCTTCCAGAGTAATGGATATAATAGAAAGCTTTTCTTATCCCATGGAAGTTTATTCTATTGATGAAGCTTTTATTGAAATTGATGATAATGATCATAATAATTTGGAGAAAATAGCAAATAGCATATACAAAAAAATATATAAATGGACAGGCCTGGATGTAACTATAGGAATATCTAAAACAAAAACTCTTGCCAAGCTCGCAACTACAATAGCAAAAAATAGCGATAAGAATGTGTGCATTCTCAACGATGCTCAAGAAATAAATAAGATATTAGAAAACATTGAAACAAAAGAAATATGGGGGATCGGAAGAAACCTCTACAAAAAACTTAAAAGAATAAACATATTTTCAGCAAAAGAGCTAATTGAAAAAGATGAGCTCTTTATAAAAAAACATCTTAATTCATTAGGAATGAAAACAGTTTTAGAATTAAAGGGAATCTCATGTCTTCCCATTGAAGACATACATGAGGCTCAACAATCTATTTTGTGCTCAAGGTCATTTCATATGCCAATAACACAATATGAAGACCTGTTAGAGGCTGTATCCTCATTTGTATCAACTGCAGCAAAAAAATTAAGGGAAAATAGATTAAAAACTTCTTTTATATCTGTTTTTATAAGAACAAGCTATTTTAAGAATGAGTATTACTCCAATTCTTCTAATATTAATATGCCTTCTTCTACCTCATATACTCCCAAATTATTATCTATAGCAAAAGACCTTCTAACTAAAATATACAAAAAGGATGTAAATTACAAAAAAGCAGGCGTTTTGCTTGGTGATTTTCATAATTACAACAACATACAGAATGATTTTTTTGAAGATACCAAAAATGAACATACTAAAGATAAAGCTATGGAAGTTGTTGATAAAATAAATAAAAAATACAGAAAAAACAAAATATATTTTGCTTCTGAAAGTATTAATAACAACTGGAAGAAAATATCTTCTAACAAATCAAAAAAATATACAACTTCTTGGGATGAGCTTTTATTGGTTAAAAGCTATCTTCAAGAAAAATGACAAATAATATTTTCAGCTGCAATTTTTGCCATTTCACGACGGCACTGCTCGGTTGCCGTTCCAATATGAGGGACAATAATGCAATTATCAAGCGATAAAAGCTTATGGTTATTCATATCTCCTGAAAAATAATACATACATATTATAAGCAAACTCCAAAAAAAAATAGAGACTAATTTTGATATGTTTTAACATATATCAAAAAAATGTACCTAAAAAATTTTTATTGAGTATATTTTTAGATATCAAGGAGATATATGCCGAAAAACAAAAAAAGAATTATCAGTGTTTTTATGTTGGCAATGATAAATGTTGCAGCTATATGCAACATTGCCAACCTTCCAATATCAGCCGAATACGGATTTAGCGCTATACTATATTACCTCATTGCAGCTTTCTTATTTTTTATACCTGTATCATTTATATCAGCAGAACTTGCAACGGCATGGCC
Source organism: uncultured bacterium (assembly GCA_964411685.1). Lineage (GTDB taxonomy): Bacteria > Chlamydiota > Chlamydiia > Chlamydiales > SM23-39 > CAYPMA01. Next base: position 2,193 of record CAYPMA010000047.1, on the reverse strand, counting down.
TCAGACAGGCGGAGTATATATTTGGGTAAGAGAGGCCCTTGGGGAAAGGCTTGGTTTTTTGGCTGTTTGGCTTCAATGGGTTGAAAATATAATATGGTATCCTACTGCACTTTCTTATACGGCTGCTACATTTGCATATATTTTTAATCCTGAACTTGCTCAAAACCCAAAATACATAATGATCACTATATTAGTTACTTTTTGGGCAATTACATTAATAAATTTCCTCGGCATGAAAATATCTGGATGGATAAGCACTTTATGCGCTGTCATTGGAACGTTGATACCTGGATTGATTATTATATCTTTAGGCATGTCATGGATAGCTATTGGCAATCCAATGCAGATAGATTTCAATAAAATAGGACTATTTTCTAATTTTTCTTTTTCAAAATTAACACTGATTGCAGGAATACTTCTATCCTTTGGCGGAATGGAGATGTCCGCTGTACACGCAAAAGAAGTTAAAAACCCTCAAAAAAACTATCCAAAAGCCATATTTTTATCCTCGATTATTATTCTTACAGTTTTTATTTTAGGGTCGTTATCAATTGCCATAGTTGTTCCTAAAGACAAAATTATCTTTGCTTCCGGGACTATTGAAGCAATAAAAATGTTTTTATATGCATATCATATTGAATGGATGGCACCGGTAATAGCTGCTTTAATGACTTTTGGTGCCCTTGGAATGATAAGCACATGGACAGTAGGGCCAACCAAAGGAATTTTAGCAACAGCTTATCATGGAGAGCTTCCTCCAATATTTCAAAAAACCAACAAAAAAAACATGCCTGTTACAATTTTAATTTTTCAGGCAATAATAGTTTCAATACTGTCTATCGTTTTTCTTTTAATGCCCACTGTAACATCCTCTTATTGGATACTATATTGCCTTACAGCCCAACTATACCTGATAATGTATGCATTGATGTTCCTTTCTGGTATTGTTCTTAGATATAAAAGACCTAATGTAAAAAGACATTTCAAAGTACCATTTAAAAACGTAGGCATGTGGATAATAGGCTCTCTTGGGATATTGGGATCGATATTTGCAATAATAGCAGGATTTTTTCCACCTGAACAGTTTCAAACAGGAAATCCAATATTTTATGTAGGATTTTTAACAGGCGGAATAATAATTTTCTGCATTATCCCAATAATAATACATCAATTTAAAAAACCTCAGTGGAATAGACATTTAGAAGAGAAATTAAATAAGCCACCAAGTAGCCAAAGATAAATAAATTGCTGTTGTTAAAATATCTGCAAAAGTTAATACGACCGGGCCTGATGCAACTTTTGGATCAAGCCTGAGCTTATGGAACAGAATTGGCAGCCATATTCCAAATGTAGAAGATATAATAATTGATATGAAGATACCAAAGCCTATTGTTAGAGAAGCTAACATACCTGCTCTCCAGAATAAGGATATTATTCCAACTAAAATACCTGAGGTCAGGGCTATCAATGCTAACACCTTCCATTCTTTTAGAGACCTTAAAAAGGCGAACTTAAAAGATCCTTTGTTTGACCTTAAAAAATGAATGCTTTGAATAGCAGCCTGCATAGATGTTGACTCGCTAAGAGTTAAAACAAGGGGGATGAACATTGCCAAAACAAGGATTTTTCCAAGCACAAGCTCAAAAACCCTAGAGATAATGGCACAAAGAACTCCCCCTATCATATTACATAGAACCCAAGGCATACGGAATCTAAAATTTTTAAAAACATTTGCAGTTTTAATTTCTTCTAAGGAAAGACCTATTAATTGGAAGATATCTTCTCTATGTCGTGCATTTGCAATATCATACGATTCTTCCATGCAGGTCTCAACATCTAGTGAGCCTATAAGAGCCCCATCATCATCAACAACAGGAATAGCTAAAAAATTATATTCATTAAAAAGCTCAAGAGCTTCTTTTAAAGACTGATTTTTTGTAAGTCTTACAACATATGGGTTCATTATTTCGGAAATTTTTGAATTTCTGTCACATAGAAGCAGTTTTCTTGTAGGAACTATACCCAAAAGCTTTTTATTTTCATCCACCACATAAAAATATATAACCTTATGATCCACATGCTTTAGCTGCAAAGAAGATAGGGCCTGCTCTATTGAATCGTTAATGTTAACAAGAGTAGTAACAGGCTGAACTAAATCCTTAATTAATCGATCAAAATGTTTGTTTTTCATAT
>CAYPMA010000046.1:3305-10997 GCA_964411685.1 uncultured bacterium | reverse complement strand
GGCTCCCAAGTCAGTATCAAAAACGGCATTAAAACCTAATTTTTTCAAGGCAGTAACCATTTTCCCTGTACAAGGAATACCAGGTTCAAAATAGAAATCTTCTCCTAAAGCAGCTCTTATAGAAGGAGCTGTTTGAACAACAACATGAACATTAGGATCGCTTAGAGCTTTTAATACTTGAGCAATATGTCTTTTTTCTTGTAAAGCAGCAGTTGGGCATACATTTATACATTGACCGCACTGAATACATACTGAATCATCCATTTTGCGCCCATATGCCGGTGTTACGATAGTGTTAAATCCCCTAAAATTTTGACTTAAATTCTCAACTCCCTGCACTTCCTTACAAACTCTTATACACCTTCCGCATAAGATACATTTTTCTGCATCTCTTATTACTGAAACAGAGGAATCTTCAATAGGATGTCTTTTTCTTGTTCCTTCGAACAATCTTTCTCTAACCCCTAGATCGTATGCCAATTTCTGAAGTTCACATCTTGTGTTTCTAACACATGTTGGGCATTCTTTTGGGTGATTATCCAATATTAATTCAATAATATCTCTTCTTGCCTGTCTTATTTCATGAGAATTTGTTTGAATTTCCATTCCTTCTGCAACTTTTGTGCTGCATGAAGTAACGTAATAATTTAAACCCTTTACTTCTACAATACAAATTCTGCAGGCGCCTTCTAAGCTAAGATTTGGATGGTAACACAACCGTGGGATATCTATTTCCATGCCTTCAGCAACTTCCATAATTGTTTGATCAGAAAAAGCTTCAATCTTTTTTCCATTAATTGTTAATGTAACTTTTTTTCTTTCAGCCATTATTTTTCCTTTTTATTCAACTTTTACTGCATTAAAAGGACATACATCAAAACAGCGTCCGCATTTTATGCATTTTTTTTGATCTATAACATGTACTTTTTTTGCTTCGCCATGAATACATGATACAGGACAGTTTTTTGCGCACATCATACAGCCGACACATTTTTCTTGATCGATTGTATAAGTAACCAAAGCAGTACATTTTTTTGCTGCACATTTCTTATTAAAAATATGATCTTCATATTCTTTTTTAAAGTATTTAAGAGTACTTAAAACAGGGTTAGCCGCTGCTTTTCCAAGACCGCAAAGAGCAGCTTTTCTCATTAGATTTCCTAATCTTTCTAACTTTTCAATATCATCATCTTTACCATTTCCTTTAGTAATCCTTTCCAAAATCTCTAACATTCTTAAAGTTCCTTCTCTGCAAGGAGAACATTTGCCGCATGATTCATTTTGGCTAAAAGTTATAAAATATTTAGCTACATCAACCATGCAGTCATCTTCGTCCATAACAATTAATCCGCCGCTGCCTACCATTGACCCCAATTGCATTAAAGACTCATAGTCTATTTTAGTATCCATTAATTCAGCGGGGATACATCCTCCTGCAGGACCACCTGTTTGAACTGCTTTTAATTTTTTGCCGTTTGGAACACCTCCGCAAATATCAAAAACAATTTCTTTTAATGTAGTGCCAAAAGGAACTTCTACCAATCCAGTATGTTTAATCTTTCCTGATACAGCGAATACTTTGGTTCCCCCGCTTTTTTCTGTTCCTATTTGATGATATTTTTTTGTATTCGTAGTAAAAATAACAGGCAAATTGGCCAATGTCTCCACATTATTAATAATTGTAGGTTTTCCCCATAGGCCGCTATTTGCAGGAAAAGGAGGTCTTGTTCTTGGCTGCCCTCTTTCTCCTTCAATAGAATGAATTAATGCTGTTTCTTCTCCGCATACAAAAGCACCCGCTCCTAATTTTATTTCTAAATCATATGAAAAGTTAGATCCTAATATGTTTTTACCTAAAATATTATGTTTTCTGCATTCTTCAATCGCATATTGTATTCTTTCTACTGCCAAAGGATATTCAGCCCTAACATAGAAATAACCTTGCTGAGCGGCAATTGAAAATCCGGCGATAATCATTCCCTCGATAATACTGAACGGGTCAGACTCTAGCATGCCTCTGTCCATAAAAGCACCAGGGTCTCCTTCATCGGCATTGCATATCATATATCTTTTATTTTCTTTTTCATCATGCACGAAATTCCATTTTTTACCTGTTGGAAAACCTGCTCCGCCTCTACCTCTTAAAGCTGATTCATTAACTTCATTAATTACCCAATTAACATCATTTTTTTCCAAAACTTTCACAAGCCCTTCAAATCCGGCATTATCTATATATTCGTAAATATTTTTGGGGTCTACTATTCCGACATTTCTTAAAGCTACCCTGCTTTGCGAAGAATAAAACGAATGTATACCTAAAATTTCATAAAAACTTTTAGTGGGAGCTTTTTGCATTAACTGTTTTTGAATGGCAGTTTTTTCTTTTTTACACAACACATCACCATCCATAACAAAATCTTTTTGTACTGAGCCTCCTAAAATGTGTGAGTTGAATATTTTTTTTGCCTTTTCTTTGTCAACATGCTGATAAACCACAGGTGTTTTTCCGGGCATAAATATAATCATTATTGGTTCGAAATCACATCTTCCGGTACACCCAACAAATTTGATATTTATATCAGCCCGATTCGCTTCTTTAATCAGATTTTTCATCTCATTAGCAATTTCTAAAGATCCTGCAGCATGTTCACAAGTAGCTGACCCAAGCTGGATAATAATTGAATTGTCTCTTCTTTGTTTTGATAAACTCTCTTGAGCTTTTTCTTTTAATTTTTTGTATTGTTCTTGAATTGCTCCCATTCTATCTCCCGTTTTTTAGATAGATTTGCATACATCTTGATATAACATCTTATATATAAAAATTTAAGATATTTTTTTAACTTTTGTAATTTTTTATTTGATTGAAATAATTTTTAAAATTATATTTTTACAAATTTCAAAAATATGAGGTATTTATGTCAGCACCAATTAACGCTACAGGATTAGCTACAGAGGCTGCAATAACAGCATTAAGAATAGCACAACATCAATCGCAGCAGCCTAACGATCAACCTCAAGCAACAGACCAAGCAGCAGCTCAAACGACTACATCAACAGTGAATAATATTTGGAATGGAATTAAAACATCTGTTTTAAACTTTACTAAAAATGCAGCTATTGATTATCCGAAAATTACTTTATTAATAACTGCTATTATGGCGTATTCAGCAATTGTTAATGCGGGAGTAATTAATCTTACAATAGCAGGGCTTGGTATTGTAACTATTGTTATTAGCAAAGATGAATACTGGAAAGCATTCTCATTTTATGTGAAAAAAAAATCTGAATTTGTTTGGAACAGAGAGGAAAAAATTAACAATAGAATAGAAATAGAAAAATCCAAAGGCCTTACAATTGGTGATATTACAAAACTTTCTTGGGAATACATTTTAACATCAACAAAAAACCATCCTGAAATTGTTAGTATTTCAGCTGTAGCGCTTCTTTTTATAGGAATTATAAAAGCAAGCATAATATGTTATGCTGCTGCAATAATTGCTACAGTGGCCTGTGTATTTGAAAGGAACGCAGTTATTGAGGCCTATCATGGTTACTTTTCAAATAAAAATGAAAAAAAACCGCCTAAAAAACCCAATGAAACTAAAGTGTAAATATCATGAAATTAAGTGATGTTTCAGAAAATTTTAATGATGTTCTATCTTGGCCAAATAAATTTAGTTATGAATTAGTAAAAAATTCTAATAATTTAAGCAAAGACTCAGAATATTTATTATCGTGGATTGTTTCTACTGTTGGGGCAAGAATTGCTTTTTCTGTTGCAGCAGTATGTTCAATAGCTAAAATAGCTTTTAACTTATTTTTCACTATAGGTTTTTTATTTTACAATCTTTGGACATGGACAAATGGAGGCTATGAAAACCTTACATGTTCATCAAAAGCTTTATTATGCAGCTTAAGAGACTTGGGATTGGAACTAACAGGAGCTGTTATTTCCCCTTCATTATCTAATTATTTAAATAAAGCTTCAGTTTCAACGGTATTAAAAATAATTTTTAATCATGCAAAATTAATTATTTTTGCTATTGGCCTTTGGACAATTTTACAGCCAATTTTTGCAACATATAAGTACATAATGGCTATTATATAATAATCATTTATTGAAATTGTTATGTGATATATAAAGCAATTTATAGTCAATAATAATAAAGGTCTTTTATGTCGGAAAATATACGATGGTTTGAAGAAATTAAAATGTCTGATGTACCTATTTGCGGAGGAAAAAACGCCTCTTTAGGTGAAATGATACAATATCTAAAAAAAGAAAATATTTCAGTTCCCTCAGGATTTGCAACAACTGCTGATGCATATTGGTCATTTTTAGAACACAATCAGCTAAAAAAGAAAATCTTCGATATTTTAAAAGATCTTAGAAAAGACAAAAAAAACTTATCCGCTATTGGTAAAAAGATAAGAAATTTAATGTTAAAACAAAAATTTCCAGAAGATTTAAAAAAGGATATTATATCCAATTACAAAAAATTATGTTCAAAATATAAAAAGCAAAATGTTGATGTTGCTGTAAGGTCAAGTGCTACAGCAGAAGATTTACCTGATGCAAGTTTTGCAGGACAGCAGGAATCTTTTTTAAATGTAAAAGGAGAAAAAAAACTTTTAGAATCATGTCAAAAATGCTTTGCATCTCTTTTTACTGACAGGGCCATATCTTATAGGGAAGAAAAAGGTTTTGCTCACGATAAGGTAGCCTTATCTATAGGAATACAAAAAATGGTAAGGTCTGACAAAGCAGGATCAGGAGTTATGTTTACAATAGATACTGAGACGGGATTCAAAAATGTAGTAGTTATAAATGCCGCATGGGGTCTCGGAGAAAACGTAGTTCAGGGAACAATCCTTCCAGATGAATATGTTATTTTTAAACCGCTTTTAAAAGACAAGAAAAAGATTCCTATAATAGAAAAGGAATTAGGTAAAAAAGAAAAACAGATGATTTATTATAAGGATAAAACGAAAAACATAAAGACTCCTGAAAAGAAGCAAAAACAGTTCGTATTATCTAATGAGGAAATATTAAAATTAGCTTCTTGGGCATGCAAGATTGAAGATCACTATAAAAAGCCTATGGACATTGAATGGGCAAAAGACGGCAATACCAAAGAATTATTCATTGTTCAGGCTCGTCCGGAAACAGTAGAGTCCCAGAAAAAATTTAATATATATAAGTCTTATAAGATTCAGCAGAAAGGAAAGCGTATATTACAGGGGCAAGCTGTCGGGTCAGCTATAGCTGCCGGTAAGGCGCAAGTAATAATGAGCCCAAAGGAAATAGACAAATTTAAGGAAGGATCAATATTAATAACCGAGATGACAACCCCTGATTGGGTCCCAATAATGAAGAAAGCAAAAGGTATTGTTACCGATCATGGTGGAAGAACTTCTCATGCTGCAATTGTAAGCAGAGAACTAGGCGTTCCGGCATTAGTTGGAACAAATAATGGTACTAAATTATTAAAGAACGGTCAGAATATCACATTATCATGCGCAGAAGGTGATGTTGGATACGTTTATGATGGAATAATGAAGTATGAAGAAAAATATTCGGATCTAAAAAAACTCCCTGATGTAAATACAAAAATAATGATAAATATATCAAGTCCTTCTTCAGCAATAAGATGGTGGCCACTTCCATGTCATGGCATAGGTCTTGCGAGGATGGAGTTTATTATTAACAATGTTATTAAAATTCATCCTATGGCTCTAATACATAGCGATAAAGTTAAAGATAAAAAAGAAAAAAAACTAATAAAGGAACTAACAATCGGGTACAAAAACAATTCTGAATACTTTGTTGAAAAGCTGGCAACAAATATTGCAAAAATAGCTGCTTCTCAATATCCGGAGACTGTAATAGTTAGGACATCAGATTTCAAGACCAATGAATATGCAAACCTTATTGGTGGACAATATTTCGAGCCAAAAGAAGATAATCCAATGTTAGGATTTAGAGGTGCCAGCAGATATTATAATGATAAATATAAAGAGGGATTTTCTTTAGAATGCAAGGCTCTAAAACATGCAAGAGAAGTAATAGGCATGGACAATATTATTGTTATGATCCCTTTTTGCAGGACCTTAGAAGAGGCTGACAAGGTCTTAAAGGTTATGGAAGAAAATGGCTTAAAAAAAGGTGAAAATGGCCTTCAAATATATGTAATGTGTGAAATCCCCTCTAACGTAATATTAGCTGAAGAGTTTTCAGATAGATTTGATGGTTTTTCAATAGGATCAAATGATCTAACTCAATTTGTTTTAGCCACAGATAGGGATTCAAGAGAATTATCATCTATTTTTGATGCATCAAATGAAGCGGTAAAGAAAATGATAAAAGAAGTGATAAGAAAAGCTCACTCAAAAAACCGAAAAGTTGGTTTTTGCGGACAAGCTCCTTCTGACAATCCTGACTTTGCAAAATTTTTAGTAGAAGAAGGTATTGACTCTATATCATTAAACCCCGATAGTGTTATTTCTGTAATTGAACAAATATCAAAAATAGAAAAATAAGTTCAAAATGAGATTTGCCATTTTATTTTTTTGTGCTTTAACTGTGAGCATATTCCCTAATTTACAAAATAAAAGACATAACAGGCTTTATGTAGGCACAGAAATTTTCTATCATGATTTGAAAGAAAGTTATACTAGCCCATCAAAAATTGAAGAACAGGGTCTTATAAAAGGTATTACTTTTGGATATGATTATACTAAACCTTTTTCAATATATGCCGGAGTAAATGTCACTTATGATGAATCAAAAATACATGATAAAAACAATGACAATTCAGATAAAATAGATTCAAAAAATAAAATTAGCAATTATGAGGCAAGAACAGGATTTAACATTCCCCTTGGCTATTATTTTTTACTAACCCCTTTTATTGGATATGGTTATAACGAATGGACAAGAAATCTGGATGACATTTTTTACATGAAATACAACAAGCTCAATTATAAATGGGAATATGTAGCTTACGGAGTAAGACTTTTAGCTCTTATATATAAATATATAGATATTGGCCTCTATATAAAGATATTTGAAATGGTAAAGGTAGATGTAAAGGTTTATGAAAATGAGGATTACTCAAATTATCAGATTTTTCAACAAAGAAGAACACCAAAGTACAAATTAGATAAAAAAAGCTACTATCAGATAGAGCTTCCAATATACTTACACCCTGCAGGCCAATATGTTATAGACATAGGAATTATTCCGTTTATTAGAAATATTAAGCTCGAAAGGGGTAATGAATTAAAGTTTTTTCAAAATACCCTATCCCCCAGCCCATCCTCAAAAGCCTATGAATACGGGGTAAAAATAGAGCTAGGGCTTTCAATATAGATTTAAACGGTTCTAAATAAAAGACTTGCACTTCAAGAACAATACTTTAATTATTATTAAAATAATTTTTATAACTCTTTAATTTTCAATTAGTAAGGCAATATTTTACTTTACAAACAATTAAAACTAAGGTATTATATTACAAAGAAAAATGAGACAAATTAGGAGGAAATAATATGCCAGCACGAGGAGCAAGACCTGTGACTGCAGGTTCTGAAAATGGCACATTAATAAGTGACTTGAATGACATATATAACAACGAAACAAGTCGTGAAACTACAGTCGTTGACAAAGCTATTCAATCTGCCGTTGACAAAGCT
>CAYPMA010000046.1:0-3205 GCA_964411685.1 uncultured bacterium | reverse complement strand
CTGCCGTTGACAAAGCTATTCAATCTGCTAAAATTTTATCTACCGACATATTTAATAATAAAGAGTTAGATAGACTTAAAGTATCTACATTTCAAAGATTAATGATTTTCTTATTTTCTGAAGGATTACGTATGCCTAATTTGGTAAGACTTATAAATAGAATATCATGCGCAATATTATATAATAATATTGGAATTCAATATGATGGATCTTGTTCTGATGATGAAGAAATTGAGGATGAAGGAGAAGTTGATGATGAAGAAAAAAAAAGGGAAAAATATATTAACTTAAAAACACCTGAAGAACTTAAATTAGAACAACAACAAGCTATTGAAAGGGAGCATCAAAGAAGATTAAAAAATGAAAGAGTGGCTAGAGAAGCAGAGCAACAAGCTATTGAAAGACAAGCTAGAGAAGCTGAAGCTGCCGCTGGTCCAGCTGGTAATGATCTTGATGATGATATGCCGCCTTTAGAAAGAGTTTCTCCAGAGGGAGATAAATTATCAAAAGTCAATGAAGATGACTCTATGTTTGTTTTAGAGAGAAGAACAACTACAGGATTGGCAGAAATGGTGCAAAAAGCTTTAACCGGAGATGAATACGCTGAACAACAAGTATTTGCTTTAGTTAAAGATGACACCTCATTATTAGAAGGATTTAGAACATCTATTACAGAATTGCTTAAAGGAAAAAAACCTGAAGAAGCTACTGAAGAAGAAAGATCTGTTGATATAGTAAATGCTGACGTTAAAGATCTATCACAAACAGGCGCTTCTTTATTAGAAGGTATCGGTAAAGCATTTGGAGAAACAACAGAAGGTTTATCAAAAGCTGTTACAGGGTTATTCAAAAAAGAAGAAAAACCTCAAACTCAAGAAGATGATCAGGAAGAAAAACCACAGCCTGGCTCATCAATATTTGAAGGGTTAGGAACAGCTGTGACAGGATTATTCAACAAAAAGCCTAAAGAAGATCAAGTAGTAGAAGCTCCTGAAGAAGAAAGATCGCCTGATAGCGGAAGAGCTGCTGTTGAAGATCAGCCAGCATATGTTCCATTAGATGAATCATCATTAAATGATGATGAAGATAAAAAAGTTCCTGAAGAAAAAAATTCTTTATCGACAGGTCTTTCAGCATTTGGAAAAGCTTTTGCATCAACTACTGATAGCGCAGCAGAATCATTAGGCGGTGTGGCAAGAAGATTCGGAGGATTGTTTTCAAGAGGCCCAATATTAGATTTAAACGACGGCGAAGAAGTAAAATAATTTAAGTTTATTTCTAATAATAGATGAACGTTAATTACATCATTTAATACCTAAATAATAAAAATAATAAATTTTTTTTTATTTTTTTCTTTTTTCAAAATATAAATCCTTATATATATAAAAAATATATAGGTATACAGGGAGATATATTTATGAAAAAATTTTTAGCTGGTTCAATAATTGGCGTTTTTACACTTACTTCTGTTTTTTCTGTGGGTCCTTCTTCTAATAAAACCGAAGAGAACGGATATTATTCACACAATAAGGCTCAAAAACAACAAACACAGAAAAAAACAAACAACGATGGATATTATTCATATAAAGAAAAACCAAAAAGCAAAAGAACTGAAAATGATGGATATTATTCAGATCAAAGAAGAAAAGATGGTTCAAAATATAGTGGGAATCCTTCTAATTCTGAAAAAAGATCAAGCCCTTGCAAGTCACAAAATTGCGACATGAGAAAAGAGGGAACTAAAGGACCTGATTTTGAAAAAGAGAAAAAAGAACCTTCAAGCATGGTTTTATAATTTAATTTACACCTTTTGACAAATTCAAAGGGTGTAAAAATATTCTATTGATTTACTTTGCGTTTTAGGCATAATAATTTTATTTAAAAAGGAAATAACTATGACTAAAACCAAAGAATCGTTTTTAGAAGATGAAATTTTTTCATATCATAAAAAAGGAAAGATCTCTCTTGCTTTAAACAAGAAATTATCTAATCAAAAAGATTTAAGTTTAGCATATACTCCAGGAGTTGCAGAAGTTTGCAAAGCAATTCATGAAAAAGATGATAATATTTGGAAATATACATCTAAATCAAATTTGGTTGCTATAGTAACAGATGGGACAGCATTGCTCGGCCTAGGCAACATAGGGGTCAATGCTTCCATTCCGGTAATGGAAGGAAAAGCAGTATTATTCAAATCTTTTGCTGATGTTGATGCATGGCCTGTTCCTCTTTCAAACGTTAATAAAAAAGACGGAACTACTGACGTAGAAAAAATAATAGATATAGTTAAAAGCATTTCATGCATGTACGGAGGAATTAATTTAGAAGATATAGCAGCTCCCTATTGCTTTGAAATTGAAGAAAGATTAGATAAAGAACTTAATATACCTGTTTTTCATGATGATCAATGGGGAACTGCAATCATTACTTTAGCTGCAATAAAAAATTACTGCCTAATTTCCAATAAAAATATTTCATCTTTAAAAGTAGTCATAAATGGTGCAGGAGCAGCAGGAATAAGAATAGCTGACATGATTAAATCTGACGGCGTTGAAAATTGTATTATTTGCGACAGGAAAGGAGTTGTTTCAGATGACAGGGATGATTTAAATAAATATAAACAAAAGCATAGCATAAAAACGAAAGATAAAACATTAAAAGATGCTATTAAAGGTGCAGATGTTTTTATAGGAGTTTCTGCAAAAGACGTTCTCACACAGGAAATGGTTCTTTCTATGAATCATTATCCAGCAATATTTGCGATGGCAAATCCCTATCCTGAAATCAAACCGGAGCTTGTTAAGGAATGCTTAAAAAATAAGCCTTATGTATTGGCTACAGGAAGATCAGACTATCCTAATCAGATCAACAATGTTTTAGGGTTTCCTTTTATATTTAGAGGGGCTCTTGATGTTCAAGCAACAACGATTACTATGAATATGAAAATAGCAGCTTCTGAGGCCTTGGCGCTATTAGCAAGAGAAAAAGAAATACCAGCAGTTGTTAAAAAAGCATACAATAGAGACTTTGAATTTGGAAATGACTATTTAATACCAACACCTTTTGATCCAAGAATAAAAATTTTTGAGTCTGCAGCTGTTGCTCAAGCAGCTATTAAAGATGGGGTCGCTACTAAAATTTAACAGGAATAATTATCATTTTCTAATTTATTGGAAAATTCTTTTAAATATCTGGCTAAGAATTT
>CAYPMA010000045.1:0-11302 GCA_964411685.1 uncultured bacterium | reverse complement strand
GGTCTGCATATATTTATTAAGCATATTAAAAAACTTTGACGTAAAACAAACTATACCTAAGCAAACTGCTTTTCCTTAACGCTTTTCTTATTCATAGATGATGCTTCATTAAGTCTCATTGGCATAATCACAAAAAGAGCAGATGATGAGTCCGTAATAATTCCAGGGTTATAGGAGTCAGTAATTGAAAATGTTACAATCTCATCTTTACTGTGACGTAAAATATCTATGAAGTAATATGGATTGAAGGCTATTTCAATTTTTTCTCCTGAATAATCAACAGGCATGCTTACATTTCCTTCACCAATCTCACTACTTGCCGCATTTAAGTCTAATTGACCATTATGGAAAACAAAGCGAACAGAATTATTAACATCAGAAGTAAATAAAGACACCTGTCTTAATAATGAGATAAGCTCTTCTCTATGCAGCCTCAATTGATATTTTGGTTTTTCAGGAATTACTTTTTCTACATCAGGATATTGTCCTGATAAAAGCTTTGTAATAAGAGTTAGGTTACCGTTCTCTAAAAATACCTTGTCGTGCATTAAGCTTATAAAGGTCCTGTTTTCAGATTCATCAAGCATCTTAATCATCTCTTCAATAGCTTTTAGAGGGATAATATAAGTACCTTGAAAGGAAGGATCTATTTCTACAGGAGCCTGTACTTTAGCAAGCCTTTTTCCGTCAGTACCGATAAGAGTTGCTGTCTGATTTACTATATTTAAATGTATTCCGTTCAATACATATCGGCTATCTTCACGTGCGGCAGAAAAAGAAGTCCTTGCCATCATTTCTTTTAATAATGAAGACATTATTGGTATTTGAGTTGCTCCTGACACATTAGGAAGTGTAGGGAACTCGTTTTTATTCATTCCGTTAATTCTAAATAATGAAGATCCTGCAGTAATTTCAGCTATTTCATTTGAATCGTAGCTTATTTTAATTTGAGGAGATGTTATTTCTTTTATAAGATGAAAAAACTTTTTAGCGGGAAGGGCAATTGCTCCTTCTTCAACAATTTTTGCATCTGAAAAACAAATCATGCTTGTTGTTAAATCTGTAGCACTTAATATTAATTGATCATCTGCAGCTTCAATTAAGACGTTTGAAAGGATAGGAATAGCAGGTTTATTTGCTACAATACTTTGAATTTTACTGATCAGTGCAACAAGTTCATTTTTTGATATTACTGCTTTCATGGAGTCTTCCTTTTAATATTTTAAATTGCTTACGATAAGATATCTTTAAAGTGTCTGTCAAGGAGATTTATACAAAATTTCTATTTATTTTTTTAGAACTTTTTCAATTCTTCTTTTAATTTCTTTTTCTTTAATTGATTGACGTTTGTCGTAGAGTTTTTTACCTTTTGCCAAGGCAAATTTTACTTTTACCCAACGATTTTTTAAAAAAATTGATAAAGGAACTAAAGATAAGCCTTTTTCCTGTATTTGCCTTCTTAGCTTTTCTATTTCTTTTGAATACATTAAAAGCTTTCTTTCCCTTTTTTCTTCATGGTTAAATAATCCACCATGAGAATAGGGAGATATTGAGGAATTTATCATCCATAGCTCATTTTTCTTAATTACTATGTATGCTTCCTGTATTGATGCAAGACTGTTTCTTAAAGATTTAACCTCTGATCCGTATAAAACCATTCCAGCTTCATAAGTATCTAGGATTTCATAGTTATATCTTGCTTTTTTATTGGTAACTAACTCTTTAGTGTATGCGCTGCTCATTTATTTTCTTTTACATTCTCATTCATAACATATAGAAAGAAATACTTTTATTCACCGATAAATATTTTTTTTCCAAAAACACTAACTTTTAAGCATACATTATTATTATGAATTCCCAATGTAATTATTCCAGCTTCAAATAGATTGTACATTGTTATGTTTTTAATAAGCTGTATTTCATTTTTAGAATATTCGGGTATTGAATAAGACCATCTTTTCCCTTCTTTTATAAGATGATTGCTTTTATCTCCAAGGGGTATTGTCAGACCTTTTAAAAAATCATCCATATATACCCAATCTAAATTAACCATTGAATATATGCTTTTCTCAGCATCTCTTATCATCCTTTCATTTTGAAGAGAGGCTGGTAAATTATTAAAAATAGAATCATTTGCAGGAGAATTATATAAAAATATAGCCTGTTTTTCCTTTGACATGTTATTCCACTCTTTTGCTTCAGAAGAAATGTACAAATGATCATCAATACAATTTATAAGTTTCATTTTCAAAAGCTTGTGTATTATTTGATTAATATACAAAGCCTTTTCTTCTTCATTTAAATGTGACAAATCAATCTGATTAATTATTTTATTATAATTGCTCAATGAAAGTGATATTTCAGATCTGGAAATAGATACACATATTTCTTTTTTCTTTATTATATCTAAAACCTTGTTCATATCATTTATAAATGGAAACTCATCAATAGGATGGGTTTTAATATTGTTTATGTCTTTTATTGATTTAGCTTTTTTATTCTGCAGTGTTAGTAGATAACTTTTCCATTCATGAAAAAACGTTACCATTGGAACCCATTCATTATTAATCTTTTTAAAGTATAAGCAGCATGCCATCGAAAATTCTAAAAACAACACATGTTTTTCTGCATCCTCGCGAGAAAGCATGTATTTTTCTATAATTGCTTGTAAGGGAACTTCTAAAAAATCAGAACTTAAAATATCCTGAACAATATTTTTGCATATAGTATCTTCATAACATAAATTATTAAGATATCTCTTATAAATTGATGGGGTTAGCAAATATTTTTCAATTATAGACTGAAATATGTTATTTGATGTTCGCGGTATCGCATACCATGCAGGTAAAAGATGTATAGGAACATTTTTCAACAAGTTTAATAAAAACTCTATATCAGGACTGAACTTATCATCATATCTATATAATTGAAGTTCAAAATATTTTCTCATTTTTTTATCTATAGAAATATTATCTCCATCAATTTCCAAAAGAGAAGTTTTTTGAAATTTTGTTAAAACCTCAAATAATTCTTCCGGCAATATGTCTAGATTTTTAGAAAGCTTTGAAATCGTTGTGTTAATCGAGCAAAAAAATAATTCTTCTAATATTTCTATCTCTATATCATTTAAATTTGAAACTATTAATCTATTTTCTATATCTACCTGATAATCATAGTCTAACAGATTAATTTTGTTTTTCCTTAGGGTAGGAGCTGCTTCATTCATGATTACATCCCAAAAAATAATTTACATTAAAAAAAAGATAAATGGTACAAGGACTATAACGTATTGCTTTTTTTGATACAAAAAAAAAGTGATAATTAAGAAGAATTCTAAAAACTCTTTAAGGGGGACCATTGTGAACGTAAAGAAATATTTTTCATATAAATCATTTTTAATACTTACTAATGTTTGTCTAACTTCCTTTGTTCTTTTTCTATTACTCCATAGTTTTAATGAAAAAGGCATGTATAACGAAATAGAGGCTCAAAAAATTACTATACGTTCACCAAAAGGCTCAAGTTATATTGAAATGAAGATTGTTGATCAAAACCCTTATATTTGTATGTATGAGGACACAGATAAGCCTACAATGGAGATGACAGGGGGAAATTTCCCATCGATTGCATTGCGTAACAAAAAAGGGATAATGACTGCTAAAATGCATATAATGAAAAACGGGTCCTCAGAAATTTCTCTTTTAGACAGTAAGGGTAAAGAAGAAATAGTTGTTCAAGGCGGAGACCATCCTGGAATGTATTTAAAGGATTTTAATAAGAGGACAATAGGATCATGGACAACCCTCATAGATGGAGGAACAGGAATAGGCCTTGCCTATAAAGATGGCAATGCCTCAACAATAATCAGAGGAGGAACAAGGCCTGGCGTTGCCTTTTTTTCTAAAGGAGACGAACCTTCAGCTGCTATTGGAATTGTCCAAGATATACCTCATCTTTTGATATCCGGGCAGGAAAAAAACGAGGGGGTTCTTATTCATGGCGGAAACCCAACTGGCGTTCTTGTAGTCGATGAAGAAGGAAAGCTAAAAATCCTCATATCCAAGCATGGTGTATTTCAAGGTAAGGACAAAGAAGAAATGCCGGAAAAAAGCGACAGGAAGTTATTTTCTTTAGGAAAAGATAAAGACAAATTATTTCCAGACGACAAGAAATTATATTAATTATTATCTGATAATTTTTTTCGCAATTTTAAAAAGTAATCATATCTTTTTTTCATCTCCCTTTCGAAGCCTACTTCCTTAGGGAGATAAAATGTTTCTCTTTTCATTTTATCTGGAAAATAATTTTGTCCGGAAAAGCTGTTTTTTGTTTCATGATCATAGATATAATCCTTTCCATAACCCATTTCTTTCATAAGTTTTGTTGGAGCATTAATTATATGTTTTGGCGGAGAAAGATGAGAAGTCTCATTAGCTCTGTCTTTTGCATTTTCAAAAGCTGCATAGGCTGTATTGCTCTTAGGACATAAAGAAAGATAAATAGCTGCCTGAGCAATAGCAAGCTCTCCTTCAGGGCTTCCAAGCATGTTGTAAGCATTTAAAGCATTTATAGTTGTAGAAAGAGCAGAAGGATCAGCAAGACCTATATCTTCTGAGGCCATGCGAATTAAGCGTCTTGCTATATAAAGGGGGTCTTCACCGGCAATCAACATTCTTGACAGCCAATAAACTGAAGCATCAGGATCCGATCCTCTTATTGATTTATGTAATGCTGATATTAAATTATAATGGTTATCATTATGTTTATCATAAAGAGCCGGTCTTTTTTGTAAAAATTTTGATATAGAATTTATGTCTAGTGGTTCTTCATTTATATTTTCAATATTCTCTATCATATTTAATAAGTGTCTAGCATCGCCTTTTGAATTCTGTATAATGTAATTTCTGACATCGTCATTAAGATTTAATGATTTAACTGTATCTTCATATCTTTTTAAAATTTGAAATAATTCTTCTTCGGAAAGGCTGTTTACTTGTAAAACTCTTAATCTTGATATAAGCGCATCATTTAAATAAAAAGACGGGTTTTCTGTTGTTGCTCCTATCAAAA
The DNA here is from genome assembly GCA_964411685.1 of uncultured bacterium. Lineage (GTDB taxonomy): Bacteria > Chlamydiota > Chlamydiia > Chlamydiales > SM23-39 > CAYPMA01. The sequence continues at coordinate 6,232 of CAYPMA010000045.1, read as the reverse complement.
TCAAAGTTCCATTTTCTATAAAAGGTAAAAATGCATCCTGCTGTGATTTATTAAATCTATGTATTTCATCGACAAACAATATAGTCGGTTGATTAAAAAGCGGTGTATTCTGTTTTTCTAATAACATACTTTTTATATGCGTTATACTTGTAAATACAGCGCTCAAATTTATAAAATCAAATGAAAACGATTTTGCATAAATCTTTGCTATAGTAGTTTTTCCGCTTCCTGGAGGACCATATAACAAAATGGAAGCAGGCTTTTTAGATAAAATAATTCTAGTTAATATTCCATCTTTTCCTATTAAATCCTTATGCCCAATTATTTGATTTAGACTCGAGGGACGTAATTTTTCTGATAAAGGTAAAAACATAACAATGATTCTTAATTAATTAATTACATGTTCATTAATAAAATAATTTAAGTAAATAATATGATTTATTTCAAAAATAATATTTTTCACATAAAACGTTCTACGTCAAACACAAAGATCTTAATTTTATTTAATTTGTTAAATAATGCTAAAAAAAAGACTTGAACTGAAATAATTATTTTGTCATTAAAAAGCTGTACAGAACTTCACATATGGAGAGGTATTAATTATGAAGAAGTTAGACATCTTAGCGATTATTCTATTAATCTTAGGCGGCATTAACTGGGGTCTTTGGGGAATTTTAGATTTCAATGTCGTTGATTATGTTTTTGGAAAAGCATGGATTGATAGAGTGCTTTACGTTCTAATTGGTGCAGCAGGTATTTATTTAGCTGTCCTTTGGAAAAATGTATTTACAAGAATGAAAAAATACTAATAAAAGTCTAATAGCAAATCAGTTAAGGCTCTAAGTTTATATTTGTAAATTTAGGGCCTTATTCATTTTTATAAGTTAATTGGAGTTAATTAAATTATAATTAAATAATGTAAATTAAATATAATTAAAAATAATTTTAAAAAATACTTGCATAATAAATATGCTTTTATGTTAAATAAATAATGTAAGCTATCACCAATTTTTGAGAGGGGAGCATGAGGAAAATAGAAAAATTATCAATAGGTCTATTAGTAGTAGCTGGTATCAACTGGGGACTATGGGGACTTTTTGAGTTCAATCTAATCTACTATATCTTTGGAAAAGAGTGGATAGATAGAGTAATATACTTCTTATTCGGAGTAGCAGGTATTTATATCGGTGTGATCTGGAAAAATTGGTTTGGTTATAAAAGACGTTAATTTAACCATCCCAGATCTGGCGATTTAAGTGTTAAGGGCTTTTTGTAAAAAGCCCTTTTTTATTTCTTCATTTTTTTAATATGGATCGTATGTAGCTCTTACAGTCTCAGCAGCAGCATCTTCTAAAAAATTACTGATACACTTAACTGTAAAACACCATCCAAATAGACCGCCAGTCACCATATTTATAGCATGATATCCTATTCTTTCTGCAGATAATTTAATTTCATCACATGGTGTCGGATATCTATCATTACCTAAAAAAATTGCATATGAAGAATTTTTTAATATATCATATACAGAAAGTGTGATTTCTACAGCTCCTGCTAAAGTTGACCCTAGCACAGGAATCATTGATAACAAATAAAGCCTATCATGAATATTTATATCTGAACCTATATTTATCTCGCTTTAATTATAAAAAGATAAAACTATAAAATAATAATCAGTTTAAAATAATTGATTGTTCAATAAAATCAAACAATTTTAATTAAAACTGTTAATTTTTGTAATAATAAAAAATAAATTTTTAAATTTTTTTTAAGATTTCATTAATAACAAAAAATTGCCTCAGATTGTTTTTTAAAAAGGAATTAAACTAATTAATTATATTTGTAATTACTATTAAAATAAAAAAAGTAGTGTTTTTTTAAAAAAAATATTGTATATTAAAGATATATGCAATAAATAGTAGTTTAAGTGACTATTATAATTGTTATTAACATAGCTATTTTAAACAAGGAGGAAGTCTATGTTAAAGAGAAAAAGAAGAAAAGCTGCTAAAAAAGGCGTAAAAAAAACTTCTAAAAGAAGAAAAACAGCAGCTAAAAAAACTGTAAAAAGAAAAGCAAGAAAAACAACTGCTAAAAAAACAAAAGTAAGAAGAAAAAGAAGAAAAGTAAAAGCAAAAGCAAAAAAATAAGCTTTTTATAGTTTTTTAATATTTTTAAACGAGTAGGTTAATAGCTTACTCGTTTTTTTTAATAAAAAATCTATTCAATATCAGATAAATGTACAATTTTTATAAAATGCACAAAAAATGAAAATGCGCTTAAAGCAGCCAATACACCGGTTGAAAAACTGGTGGTCTTATAAAATTTAAATCCAAATAGAATAAAAAGCCCAATTGATAAGACCAAAACAAAGTAATGCGGCCACATTTTGTTTTTCAACATAAATAAACTGCTAGAAAATATTAAAACTCCTGCAATAATTTCTGGAACATATGACATATCATTTGTTGTATACTGAATGCCTAAAATGCCGCTTAATAAAATAATTAGCCCAAAAACAAAAGTTGAAAAAGCATATGTTTTCATAAAAACCTCTAAAATATTTATTATATGATTAAACTACAATCTTAGACAAAAAATAAAAGAAAATGTAAACTAAGCGCCTAATATTAATTTAAATTATTTATTATGAAAACCTTAAGAATAAAAAAAGAAGATCTTAACAAGACTATATTAAAAGAAATAGTCTCATCTATTAAAAACGGACATATAATAAGCTTTCCAACAGAAACCGTATATGGTGTTGGAGCTTATCTTTTTGATGAAGATGCACATAAAAGACTTTATGAACTAAAAAAACGACCAAAAAATAAGGGATTTATCCTACACATATCCAAAATTGAAGATGTTCTTCATGTAACAAAAGATATTCCTTATGATTTTTATTTGCTTTATGAAAAATTTTTCCCAGGCCCTTTAACAATAGTAATAAATAATAATAATGACAGTTTTAAAGAAATATCAGTAAAAAATACTATTGCATTTAGAATGCCTGATAATGAACCTACAATTAAATTAATAAATGAGCTTAATAGCCCTCTTGTCGGAACATCTGCAAATATTTCAAATGAAAAAAGCCCAATTTCTGCAGACGAGGTATTAAAATACTTTGATGGCAAAATACCTTATGTCATTGATTCGGGAACTTGTAAAATTAAAGTTCCTTCAACAGTCTTATCTCTTTCAGAAAAACAACCTTCAATTCTGCGTCTTGGCAGCATCTCTAAAGAAGAAATTGAAGATATCATTAAAAAGAAAGTTATTATTAATTAATTTTATTGATAATAGAAGAATATAATTTTATATTGCAAATTAGATACAAAAATTACGGACTTGTATATGAAAGATAATAATTTTGATCCTTTTTTGAACTTATTATTAGAAAAACACCATCCCTTAGATTATTTATTTTCTCCTAAAAGTATAGCTGTAATAGGAGCAACTGATAGGGAAGGAAGTGTAGGAAAAACTGTTCTATTAAATTTGATGAGAGGATCCTTCGAAGGTAAAATATACCCGGTGAACCCTAAAAAAAGTAAAATTTTAGAACGTAAAGCATATACAAGCATATTAAAAATTGATGATGATATTGATTTAGCCGTTATCGTAACGCCTTCAAAAACAGTGCCCGGAATAATAGATGAATGCATAAAGAAAAAAGTTCCTACGGTAATTATCATATCAGCAGGATTTAAGGAATTAGGGGAATCAGGAAAAAATCTAGAAAATGAAATAAAGGAAAAAATAAAAAATACTAACATAAGGATTATTGGGCCAAACTGTCTTGGAGTTATGAACCCAATATCAGGATTGAACGCTACTTTTGCATCTGATATGGCTCTAAAAGGAAATATAGCATTTATAAGTCAATCAGGAGCCTTATGCACAGCTGTATTAGACTGGAGCTTAAAAGAAAATATAGGCTTTAGCTCCTTTGTTTCAATAGGATCGATGATGGATATAGATTGGGGAGACCTGATTCATTATTTTGGAAAAGATAAAAACACAAAGAGCATTTTGATATACATGGAAAGCATAGGAAATCCTAGATCATTTCTATCTGCTGCAAAAAAAGTTGCTTTATCAAAGCCTATAATTGTAATTAAGGCAGGAATCACTAAGGAATCAGCAAAAGCTGCCGCTTCTCATACAGGAGCTTTAACAGGCAGCGATGAAGTATTTAATGCTGCATTAAAAAGAATAGGAGTATTAAGAGTTGATAATATTTATATGCTTTTTAATATAGCTGAAATTTTATCAAAACAGCCACTGCCAAAAGGGCCAAATTTAGCAATAGTTACAAATGCAGGAGGACCCGGAGTTATTTCAACTGACGCTCTTATTCAAAGCGGTGGCAAGCTAGCAAAATTAAACGAAACAACTATCAATGAACTTAATAAAATATTACCAGCTGCATGGAGCCATAATAATCCTATTGATATTTTAGGGGATGCCACACCTGATCTATATTATTCAGCCGTTGAAGTAATAGCAAAAGATGAAAATGTTGATGGAATTCTTGTTATATTGACACCTCAATATATGACAGACCCAACAGAAACAGCAAATAAAATGAAGCTGTTATCTAAAAAAATTACAAAACCTCTTTTAACAAGTTGGATGGGTGCCAAGACAGTAGAAAAAGGCGGAGAAATATTGTCTAACAGCAATATACCTATGTTTAGTTTTCCTGATACAGCGTGCATAGCCTTTTCTTACATGTATAAATATAGTGAAAACCTTAAAGCTTTATATGAAACACCCTCATTAGAAGAAGTAACATCAAATATAGAAAATATTGCAAAAAGAAAGGAAAAAATATCTTCTATATTAAATATTTTGAGAAAAGAAAATAGGCTTCTTTTAGATGAAATTGAATCAAAAGAAGTTTTAAAAGCATATGATATTCCTGTAACAGAAATGTATGTTGCTAAAAATAAAGAAGAAGCTGTGTCATGTGCTGAAAAAATCGGATATCCTGTTGTTTTAAAAATCTTTTCACGCACTATAACTCATAAATCAGATATTGGCGGTGTTAAGTTAAATTTAAAAACATCAAAAAGTGTAGAAGAGGCATTTGAAAGCATTTATAAATCTGTCAGAGAAAAAGCCTCTGAAAAAGACATTCTTGGCGTTACTGTTCAGCCTATGATACAAGATCTTGAAGGATATGAGCTTATTTTAGGAAGCTCTACAGACCCTGAGTTCGGCCCTGTAATTCTTTTTGGCACAGGAGGTCAATTAGTAGAAATATTTAAAGATAGAGAATTAGGACTTCCTCCTTTAACTAGCACATTAGCTAGAAGTATTATGAAAAAAACAAAAATTTATAATGCTTTAAAAGGTGTAAGGGGAAGAAAACAAGTAAATATTGAAGGCCTTGAGAAAATATTGGTTAGGTTCAGCACTTTAATATCTGAATATCCTGAAATAGAAGAGTGCGATATAAATCCTCTTTTAATAAATGAAAAACAAATAATTGCACTTGATGCAAGAATAGTTCTTCATAAAAAAGATTCAAAGCCTCCTCAAATAGCTATAAGACCTTATCCGACTAAATATGTAAGCACATGGCAGCTAAAAGACAAAAAAAAGGTAATAATAAGACCAATAAGACCTGAAGATGTGCCTTTGGTCAAAGATTTTTACAAAGATTTATCAGATACAAGCAAATACCAGAAAAAATATAACAATAAGATGCAAAATCTTCCTCTTCATGCAGAATTTTTTAATACAAAAAATAAAGAAAGCTTTTCATCAGAATCAAATATAATAAGAGCATGTTTTGAAGATTATGCCCAGCAGCTTACTTTAGTCGTTGAAAAAGACAATAAAGAGATACTTGCAATGATTAAACTGGTAAGAATAGAAAATAACCCGTCATTAGCGCAGTTTATCGTTGTAGTTAAAGACCAATGGCAAGGACATGGAATTGGCTCAAAATTAATGAGTTTAATGATAGAAATAGCAAAATCGGAAAATATCAAAAAAATATACGCTAATATGCTTAAAGACAATAAGCTAATACAAAAAATGTGTAAAAAAGCCGGCTTTGAAATCATTGAAGGTAAAGAAGATAACGTTGTAACAGCTGAAATAGAATTGAAGCGGTAATATGATAAGAATAATGACATTCAATGTCCATGGAACCGAGGAAAATATTCCAGACACACAAAGTGAATGGAATATGAGGAAAAAGCCAATCTCAGAA
>CAYPMA010000044.1:0-11310 GCA_964411685.1 uncultured bacterium | reverse complement strand
TTTCCTATTATTATTTAAATACAATCGGTTTCTTTCTTATATTATGTATTATCCAGTAGGATATTAATAAAATTATTGTTGCGGCAGAGCAAATAAATATGTTTGGAAATACAAAAAAGCTGCTTGGAGGCTGAAATAATGCTCCCCATCTTTTTCCTGGAGGCCAGAATATAAAACTTGCACAGCCTCTTAGATTGTCTTTTGGAACAAAGCCAAATTCTCTGCTGTCTCCACTTGCAGCATGGTTGTCGCCCAAAACATAATACATGTCTTCAGGTATATGCATACCGTATTTTTTTATAAATTCCTTGTCCAGGGAACCATCTGATTTAAACGGAGGGCCATTATCAATAAATGCGGTCGTGCAATTTTTTTCATTCTTAGTAAAATTAATTAATACAGGATCATCTTTATCAATTATTTTTGATCCCATTAGGTAAAAATCACCATTTAGAAAATATCCATATCTGTTTGGGAAAATATCACTTTGTGAAGGAGAGAAAATATTATCAAAATCTATTCCTAAATTAAATAATGTTTGGGCTAATTCAGGAGAATATTGTGTCAAAGCATTTGTATTTTTTACCTGTGATGTAATCCCAGTCCAGTTTATTGATAATGCTTTTCCTTTATCAAATTCATAAGTTCCATTCTTTACATTTTTAAGAATTGGAAGGTTATTATTAAACTTATTGGACTGATAAAAATATTTTACAGCTTTTTCATTTTTTACAACAAAACGTGTTGTATATATATTCTCAAAAATTTTCTTCATGTGTTCATTTGTAAGGGGCATGTATGATCTTGTATATGTAAGGTGCGGCCTCAATAGTCCATATGAATCCTTCATTATTTGAACTGGATTCACTGAAGGGTGGTGCATTAATTCTAGAAAGTATGGATAGTCTTGATTGGTCAGTCCTTTAGCTTCATCTTTTGTTAATATTCTTGCCATCGCATAGTTTTTAAATCCCCAAATATCGAAATAGTCAGAAAAATTCTGTTTAGTTTTTGAGAAAGGAAACAGCTGACCATTGGCAAGGCCATAATTGTTAAGTGATAATCTAGCAACAGCAATATTTGTCTGATATAAAAGTATAGGGGATAATATTCCCTGATGTGAAGAAGAAGGATATACCTGTTTTCCTTCAAATCTTATAAATGGAATATGTTCTATTTGACTTATGTAAGGAGAGTAGAAGTCTGTTATCTCATTTCCGTTTTCATCTATTCCGTAAAGTTTTCCACCATAAAAATATAGAATATCATTAGGCTTTGCTATTAGTCTTTTTATAAATTGTTTTGTGCCTGGGAAAATCCAAAAATACATTGTATTAGGATCTGCTACATCTAAGTTACTTGCAGAAAATATAACTGTCGACCCTCTTTTAACAAGGGAAGGATCGAAATAAAAATGACCTGTTCTAAGAACAGTATTAATGCTGAACCTTGTTTTAGAAACAATTAAAAGATCTTTTTCTTTTAAAGTAGGCCTCATGGATCCTGTAGGAATGTTGTGAGACTCGAACCACATTTGTCTTATTACTAGAGCGACAACAAGGGCAAAAATTATTGCAAATATGAAATCAATAAACCTTTCGAATAAAGATTTTTTTAAACATGTATCAGAATATTTATGTAAGTCCGTTGCAAAATTATTAATTTCTTTCTTGTCATTATTATTAATAGCATCTTGCAATTTTAAAATATCGGACTCGATATTTTTCTTGTCGAAGTCGGATAAAGATTTTTTTTTCTTTTTATATAGGGAATAGAAATGATGAAGAACTTTTCTCGCTTGAAATATTGTTCGTATTTTTTTCTGCTTCATATTAACCCTCAATACGCTAAGAAAATGTATTTTAAGCAGAATACTAAAAAATATCAACTAACATATATTAATATAGCAAATAACCATGTGGAAAATTTGTTTATAAGTTCAGAAGGCTTTAATAATAAAAAGGATATTGTTTGGTATAATATTGTTTGTTTTTCTTTAATTCTTTTATATAAGTTATTTTATATTAGAAGATTAAGTATTGTAAATTAAAAAATTTATGATAATTCAAATAAAATACATTTTTCTGACATGTATTGTTCATAACAAGATAAAGTTTTGTTAAGATATTATAAAAATTAACATATATTATGTGATTGTTATCAAATAAGATGTGTTTATTTTGTTTTAATAATTTTTGGATTCCAGACGAATGGACTTTTCGTTTCAGCAATAAAAGAATTCTTTTCAGTTGGCGACATCATCCAAATATATTTACCTTTCTTGTTTAATTTACTATTTAGTGATTTTATTGGTATTTCAATTACCATCATTTCAGTGTTTCTATATTCAATATTATAATCGAAGGATATTAATTCTTTTTCTATTTTTGATATGTCCATGGCGTATAAAGAAAAATTAGAATAATACTTGGGAGTTTTAACTTTTATCTGTATCCCATTTTTTGTCAAAAGAAGAGGCCCAAAAAACTCTATGGGTCTTTTAGGAACAGAAAATTTATATAATTTTAAGTTTTTCCCTGAGTCTACAACCCTTATTATTGGCTTTTTTTCATTTTGTATGTTGATCCAATAAGGAAAAGAAAAGTTGTTTTCATCAAAATAAATATCTATTTTCTTTGATGAAAAAATAGAAGAGTCTCTTGGCCATGTTGCTATGTAATGATCAAGTTTTATATTTTCTTTTTTCCCTTCGAAGATTTTTGTAGGGGACCAGTTATTATTTTCCTTAATTAAGTCTAAAGTTAAAAGTTTAACAAATATAAATTCATTTTCATGAAAATTTAACCATGCGTTCTTTGTAAGAGAAAAACACTCTGTTAATTCATTGTCATTCATATTTATTTCATAGAATGTCCATGATGTATTTCCTGAGGCTGCATTTTCTAACCATTTTTTATAATCTTTATTCTCTAATTTATTTTCGGGAATGCTTATTTCTTCTAATACAAACTTGTCTTGAGAAATATCATGTATTATCAATGCTGATATTAATTTGTTCTGTTTCGCAATTATATAATCGCCCTTATCAGCTTTTTTGAGAAAATCCTTTAAATTTGCACAGTGAGCAAAATATGGAATAAAAAATAATAAAAATAGTATAATAAATTTCATGTATTAAAAATTTGTTTTTTTAAATTTTAAGGGTTTTATTATTTGGAAGCTAGTAAAAAGAAAAATTCAAAAAATACGAAAGGATCGAGAGTAAGAGTTGAGAAAGCTTTTTTATTAACTTTTGCATTTTTTCTATTAATTTTTTTATTAATTAGGTTCTTGTCCATGCCATTATCTGGATCATATGATAAAAAAGTTTTGAAAATTGATGAGAAAATAGAAAGATTACATGCATTGAAAAGTGAATATGAAGTAAGAGCGGTTAGACACGAGAACAAAGTAAAAAAATATATTAAATTAAATGAGAGCCATAAAATAAAAAATAGAAAGAATCTGGCAGAGGAAAACAAGAAAATAGCTAAAAAAATTGATCAAGATATTTGTAAGCTAGAAAAATCTAAAAATAAAATTATAAAAAAACATAATAAAGTTAATCAAATAAAGGATGATTAATTTTATCCCGTTCTATAAATATCCTTTTTATTCTTGAAGTCTTGCCAGATATAATCCAGATGTTTGATTTTGATATCGAAAATGTCTTTGCTAAAAATTCTATTAAACACTTGTTAGCCTTGTCTTTTTCTGGCTGAGCGTTAATTTTTATTTTTAAGTAACTATTTTCCCAGCCTATTAATTCATTTTTATTAGAATTTGGAATAACCTTTACATAGAAGTAGTAGCCGTTATCTTTTTTTTCAAACATTAGTTTTTTTCCAATAATTTATTTAAATATATTAAATATTATAATTTTTATAAAAAACTTTGTTGATTTAATAGGTTGTTTTTATAAAATTATCTGCATGAATGCTTTAAGAAAAATTACACGTTCACATTTTTTTATCATCATTGGTTCAAGTGTGGTCATAAATTCTTTACTTATCATTTAATTTTTTAGCGTGATATAAAAAAATAGAGGACGTATGAGTCAAAAACCTAAAATCAAAGATGTTATAAGCGGGATGCTGCTGATATCAGGTACCACAATAGGCGCCGGAATGTTAGGTATTCCTCTTATTACAAGCCAGACAGGAATTGTTCCAGCGATAATAATTACTGCTGTAGTTTGGATATTCATGTTTATAACAGGTCTTCTTTTCTTAGAAGTTACTATGTGGATGCACAAAGGCTCTAATGTTGTGTCCATGTCAAAGAGATTTTTAGGTAATAAAGGAAAAATTCTCTCTTCTGGGACATTTGCATTCTTATACTATTGCTTAATGGTAGCATATTTTGCTGCAGGAGCTCCAATATTAATGAGGGCATTACATTTAAACATTTTTGGGTGGCATTCACATGCCATATTTGGTGTTTTCTTTGGTCTTATAGTAGGTTTTGGTCTCAAGTGTGTTGATAGGGTGAACTATATACTAATGGTTGGATTGGTATTGTCATATTTTGGACTTATGGGAACGGGATATTCTGAAATAGATGTTGTAAGGTATCAATTCATAAATTGGAAAGGTCTTTGGTTTGCCGCTCCAATATTGTTTACTGCTTTTGGATATCATAATGTTGTTCCTTCTTTATATTCGCACTTTAAAGAAAATGGTAAAGTAATGAGATATTCCATTTTCTTCGGAACTTTAATTCCATTTATCATCTATGTTTTTTGGCAGTGGGTAATAATAGGTTCAGTACCAATGGATGTTATTAAAGCTGCGTTGGATAAAGGATTAACAATTACTCAAGTTTTGCAGGAATATACAGGTAAATCATCTGTTAGGACTTTTAGTCAATTATTCAGTCTTTTTGCAATTATAACTTCAATGATGGGCGTTTCATTTTCAATGGTTGATTTCTTAGGAGATGGTTTTGCTCTAAAAAGAAAAGGGCTTCACAGATTTTTACTATGCCTTTTAACGTTCATTCCTCCGTTTATAATTACTTCGATTGACCCTTCAATCTTTGTATTGGCAATAGGTATTGCAGGAGGGTTTGGTGAAGCTTTTTTAAATGGTATAATGCCGGCTTGGATGGCTTGGAGAGGAAGATATAATAAGAAACTGAAATCTGAATATTTATTGCCGGGAGGTCGTTTAACATTATCTGTTATTTTATTACTTAGCTTTATGGTAATGATTTTAGAGGTAATAATTTTAATTTATCATAAAAATTAATATTTAAAGCCCCAACCTAAAGAAACAGAAGATATTAATGGCTGAGTATCATCAGCTGAAGCTTTAGGCATATTTACTCCAACTCTTAAATATCTTTCATTCCTTTGATTTTCACCATAAATATATCCAACAGCAAGCTCCGTAGAAGATGATTCTTGATCAGGCAAAAAAAGCTTGTTTTCAATTATATATTTTATTTTTTCTTGAGGGGACTGCTTAGTTTTATCTTCATCATTTTTCTTTTCATTAGTAAAACTAAAAGCTGAATTTAGAATAAAAAATAATAATAATTTTTTTTTAAATATCATAAATCTCACCAAAAGGAGAATTTATGGAAAATTATATCTTTTATGAGTATTTCCACCAATGAGAAATAAATTTTTCCAATAAATTTTTTCTTTTGCTAGCTAAGAAAAATGTTAAAATTATTGTTAATATTAAACTAACTATAATGGTTGTAAACATGTATTTATAAGCTACAAAAGGATAAACAGGTGCCCCATCTTTCATTCTCCCGTCCCAGAACATATCAAGCAATAATCCTGTAAACGGCTGATAAATAGCTGACCCCAAAAATACCATGAAATTAGTAAAAGCAGCAGCTGAGCCTTTTGCTATTGGATGATTGATATCTATCGCAAGACTATAAGTAAGAAGCTGTGATCCTGAAAAAAAACCTACTAAAAATAGTAATATAAATACTAAAAAAACGGGTAATTTAAAATATATTACAGGGAAGAAAACAATAAGAGTTAATAGTGCTCCAATACGAAGTAAATCTTTTTTGTGGTGGTAGAGGTCAGATAAATGTCCAAATAAAGGGCAGCCAACAACATTTCCTAAAAAGACCATCGATGCGGCTAATCCTGATATTTCTTTATCCAATCCATATATGGTATGTAAAAAGGTAATTCCCCATAATCCGGCAAAAATATTTATTGTTGAATAAAAGAAAAAACTTATTAGCCCGTTTATCCATGAGTATTTATTTCTAATTACAGACTTTAATCCATGAAGAGCATGAGATAGATTTTCTGGCTTATATTTCTTTACATCTGCAGGCGCTCTTGCTAATACAAAAAAGGTAAAAACAGCAATCAGTATGCCGAAAAATCCTATATATAACATTGATGTATTCCATCCGAAATGTCTTGCCGCATATCCTAAAGGTGCCTGCCCTCCAACCGCTCCTAGAAGTCCTATTGCATTTCCAACACCTATTAATAATCCTCTTTTTTTCTCCGGGAACCAGTGGGCGCAAATATACAAAAATCCAATAAATGCTACAGACGACCCGATACCCATGAGAAGCCTTCCCATCTTAGCTATAAAAAATATTATAGATGATCCGAAGAGTATTGTTCCTATTCCTGCAATTAATGCTGCAAGTGTTAGAAGTTTCTTTGCCCCATATCTGTCAATTAATAATCCTGAAACAAACTGCATAGGAGCATATGAGTACATATAAAAAGCACTTAATAGCCCAACAGAAGAAGCATCTACCTTGAAATAGGACATTAATTCAGGGATCATTACGCTTGGAGATACTCTTAGCAAATTTTCATAAAAATAGAAAACTATTCCAACGATCCATATGAGCCAAGTTATTGTCTGAATTTTTGATTTCAATATTTGGTCTTATTATTGTTTAAAATTTTATTATTAAATATTTTTATTATTATTTCAATAGGTTGAAATTAATTTGAAATTAAATTGTTTAGATAATTTGCTATTACAGGGGGGCATTCAGGATCATTTAAACATTTTAATTTGTCAATATTTAGATTAGGTAAACTAATCATTATCATTATTTTATGTTTTATGTTTGCACTTATAAAATAATCTCCAAGTTCAATCCATCTATTCTTTTTATAAAATTCTATTGCAGTATCTTTTGCGTATAAAATTTGAAGTAGTTCTGGATAAAGCTCGCTTCCAATTTTTTGCATTTCTTTCATAATTAAAGAAGCAATTCCCATATTCCTGTATTCTTTTAAAGTTGCTATCCTTTCAAATTTTAAGAAGCTTTTATATATTCTAAATCTTCCAGTTGCAACTGCTTTATTATTAAAAAATGCTAAGAAATGAACTGATTCTTCTTCATTATCAACTTCTATTTCCTCAGGAATATCTATCTCTTTAATAAATACTTCACGTCTAATATCAAGACATTTCTTTTTGTCTTCTTCAGATATTGCTTGTTTTACAATTATTGACATAATTTACACCAAGTATTGAAAAATAAATGTTATAATAAATGTTGTTAATACAGCTGTTTTAATGTATTTAAAGCCTGCAATCTTGTGTAAAATATTTGCAAGAGCAAGAACAATAAATGATGGATAAATTAAAATAGCTATTGGTTCAATTATTCTTTGTATCCCAGAAAATTGTAAGTTTTCCATTATGATATTTATCAATATTACAATTAGTAATACATAAACATATGGCAATTTTCCTTTAAAAACCTCAAAACATAAATAGTCAGCAACAAGGGTGGTTAGCGCTATTGCAGTTGTTAATGTAGCAACAGCTACTGTTAAATTAGCTAATATACCGCCATTAAATCCTAAAACCTTTGTTGATAGTGCACTAAATAATTGCTCCGGTGGAACTGATGTTAGTTCGGGACCATGTATTGCCGTTGCAATACCATACCCTGCATAAATAAACGCTAAAAATAATCCGCCTATTAAACCAGCTTTAATGCACTTTATAAATAATTTTTTTACAGGCATTTTTCCTTGTGATTTGTCCGTCATAGCATTGTATATTAGGTGAGAAAAGAAAATTCCTCCGATTAAATCAAGAGTGAAATATCCATTTTTCAATCCTAATAATAACCCGCTTGAAGGGGAAAGCTCTGACTGAGGGGCTTTTTTGAAAAAAATGAAAACTAACAAAAGGATTAATACTAAAAGAGTTATTTTAATAGGACCTAAGTACTTTCCTAAAATAGGAACAACCTTGTTTTCTCTTATAGTAAGTATAAATACTATTACTGCTGCAATTAAGGTATATGTAAATAATGAAAAAGGCAAATAATTCTGTATTGATGAATAAGATAATATTACGCATCTGGAAGCTCCTAAAGGTCCAATAATAAACATGCATAGAGCAATTAATACTATTGCGGGTATTCTGCCAATGGTATTAAAGAAGTTATCGTAATTGCCTTCCATTAATATTGTAGAAATATATCCTATTATTGGAACAACAACAGCTGTTGCTAAAAATCCCAATAAGGAAAAAGGAACAATAGATCCTGTCTCTCTTCCAAGTATTAAAGGAAAAACTATATTTCCTGCTCCAAAAAACATTGCAAAAACTGCAATGCCTAATGAAAATGCGCTTAATTTATTTAATTTTTTCATTATTCTAGTTAATTTTGTTTAAAATGCATTAAAAGTTATAACTTAAATTATAAGTTATGTCAAGATAAGCAGGAAAATTATTTTTTTATAATAATTTTTTAAATTCTTTAGGTAAAGGGGCCTGAAAACTCATTTTCTTGCCTGTAATAGGATGATGAAACTCTAATAATGATGCGTGAAGGCAAATCCTAAAGATGGGGTTGTTTAATTTTGATCCGTATCTTTTGTCTCCTACAATAGGGTGTCCTGCTTCTCTGCAGTGAACTCTTATCTGGTGCTTTCTTCCTGTTTTTAAAAGCAGTTCTAGTAAACTATATTTTTTATTTCTTTTTAATACCTTATAATGGGTAATAGAAGTTCTTCCTTCATTTTCATTTTTTGTGCTGTGAACATGATAATTTTTTTCTTCTATCAACTTGCTTTCCCATATACCTTTGTCATTTTTTACATTTCCCAAAACTATAGCTGTATATACTCTACTAAAATCATGTGTTTTAAACATTTTATTTAATATCAATGTAGATTTTTTACCTCTTGCAAATATCATTATGCCTGATGTTTCTTTATCAATCCTGTGAACAGGATAAATATTTTGGGTATTGAAGTGTTTCCTTAGTTCTTCTAAAACATTATATTCATGACCGGTATCTAGAGGAACGCTTAGTAAACCTTTAGGCTTAATAATAATAATTAAGCTTAAGTCTTTATATAATATCTCTATTCCATTTGATATTTTTCTGGAAAAATCACTTATTGTAACTGTGCTTTTTTCTTCAACCAGTAAGTCTTTTCTTTCTACGATATTATCATTTATCAGCACTCTTTTATGTTTTATCATGTTTAAAAGAGTTCTGTTTGATGAATCTGGGAAAATCTTTTTTAAAGCATCTAAAATATTTTCTTGTCTGTCAATTATGTAGTTTTTCAAAAAATACCTATTATTGTTACAAGAATTATATCATATTTCACAGTTTGGCATAAATCTTTTTCCTGCAGCATTTGTTATATTTGCTATTGCTATGGAAGATCCTTCTTTTCATGATGAAAGTTTTGAAGTGTTAATAATTATTTTATAATTTGATATAAATTAAAGCCTTAATTAAAGTTGCCTTTTTATTATGAGGTAACTATGAATAAATTGTTTAATTTGTTGTTAGTTTTATTAGTTTCAAGTTCTGTTTTTGCAGATATTAATGGACCTGAGAAAAATTCTTCGCAGGACAATTCATTAAGCTATACCCATTTTAAAAGACAGGAAATGAAGAATGATAAGATTTCTTCTGTGATAACTGAGATGCCATTAGATATTCATCAAAAGTATTCATATATGTATTTTAAGGTTGGTGCTAATCCTTTTATTCAGAATATTGGTATAGGAAAAAGAAAATATATTGATTACAATCATTCTAGTGATAAAAGTTTTAATTTATATGTTTCAGCAATAACTTTAATGGATAATCAATATATGTTTATCTCTTCTTATAAATATGCATCATTAAAATATAAAAACAGAAAAGATAGTAGATCTTATAAAGGAATAGGGTATGAATTGGGATTATTTACATACTTTAATAATGATATTGCTTTTATACCAATACCTGTTCCTAATATTGAATTTATTTGGGGAAGAGAATCAGAAAAAGTTAAATTTTCACAATTAAGCCTAAATGTAACTCCTTTAATTGCTGCTGTCTGGACAACGTTTGCGTTTTCTTATGTATTGAACAAACCCATATACTCACTTCCAATTTTTGCTGTAACAGGAACTTCAGCATTAACATATTCTATTGGTTTTTAGATTTTCTATTTAAAAAATCTATTATTGTTGTGTAAATAAAACTAGTTTTTATTAAATTATGAAAGAGTTTTATCGATTTAATAAAAATATTATAGATTATAAGTTATTGCTTCTAAATTGATGGTAGGAGTGAAAAATGAAAAAAATAGAATATGTTTTAGTTGCAACTTTTTGTTCTAGTTTTGTTTTTGCAAATATAGATGCTCCAAATTTGGACAATAGAAACACTGATAAAGAAGAGTTAAATAAAATTGAAGTATTGGATAAAGACAATATTCAGACAAAAACTTCATATGGTTATTTTAAAATAGGTGGAAACCCTTTTTTACAGCATGTAGGAATGGTATAAGATCACGCAATACTATATATTCAGGGGATGATATAAGCTTCAATATACATTTTTCTGCTATTGGTCTTATGTCAAAATTTTATTCTGTTTTACCAACTATTAAATACACAATGCTGAAATATTCAAGATCAAAGGATAAATTCTCTTCATATTTTGGAATGGGATTTGAAGCAGGGTTTGATGTTACTTCTATAAGTGATAAAAGATTTTTCCCTATCCCAAACATTGAATTTTTATGGGGAAAAGAAAAAGAAAACAAACCCGGCTTTTCTCAATTCAGCATAAATTTGCTACCTGCAGTAGGTGTCGCTATATTATCTGCCTATGCTGGAGCTGAAAGTGGAAGCGGAGCAGCAGCTGCTGCAGTTGTTGGCGCGATATCTAGTATTTCCATGTTTTCATATACAGTAGGTTTTTAGTATTAATTAATCTTACATGTGAATTATATTATAAGCTGTTTATTATGAGGCAATAATGAAAAAACGAACAAATTATTTAATTGGTTGTTTGCTTTATTAATTTAAAATGAAGTTTTTAGAT
>CAYPMA010000043.1:10620-11341 GCA_964411685.1 uncultured bacterium | reverse complement strand
TTCCTTTTCTTCCTAAAAAAGTTGAAAAGTTATAAAAATAAAGAACAAAACCAACAGGTTTATTATTTTCTTCTGCTATAAGAGCTTCAGGGCCTTTTGGATCATTAAAGCTTTCTGTAAGAATTTTTTCGTTTGTTACAACTTCATCTAACAATTTTTCAAATGCTGCTAATTCTCTTATCATTTGAAGTATTAGCGGAATATCATTTATTTCAGCTTTTCTGATATTTAAATATTTCATGATTTTATTTGTTCTAAATTAAACCTTACAATCTAGTACTGCTACGCTAAAAGCGTCATTTACTTGACATACTTTTGAAGCAATTTCATTCTAAACACAAAGTTGATATGGAAGATAATGTTAAAGGAATGGTTCGATATTTTTCAACTAGTTTTTAAAAAAATTTTTGTAGTTTGTTCTCATTCTTTGTGTAAATGCAAAAACAGGAAATTGAATAATGCAAAATATTTTATCTTGTAATAAATTCAGGATCGAGTTCCATGTGAACTGACTTATTTTTTAGTTTATAAATAGGATCTATATTAATTTTTAAGTTGTGTTCGAATTTTTCAAGCAAGTCTATAGGTGTATATAAATTCATGTTTTTATTTTCTGACTTGTTAACAATATTTAATGGAATATTTACAGATCTAGATTCTGTAAAAGAAAGACCTATCATTGTTTTTGAAGGCTTTATGTATTTGTTCCATTCAATTTCCA
>CAYPMA010000043.1:0-10610 GCA_964411685.1 uncultured bacterium | reverse complement strand
CATTAGGATTCTTGAAATTTATAGAAGTAAAAGCTTTTTTGATATCTTTTTTGCGGTAAATAGTTAAATCAACACTATTAGGATAGAACCAGTCTCCCTGTGCAGAATCAATTTGCCATCCTATTATGTTTTCAGCTACTTTTACTCTGTTAGGGATTTTCTGATACGAACTCCCCATATAACAATAATCTATGTGTTCACCAAGTCTTAAAGAGAAAAAATATGCTCCAGTATTCTTTAATGATTTAATACACTGATTTAAGTCTATGTAATCTTTAATTATCAAATCGTCTACGGCGAATAATATAAAATCTGTTTTAGTATTTGAAAATATGCTTTTTATTGTAAGGGGTTTAAAATCTTCATGGGGATTATTCGATTGTTTTATGAATTGAGCGTTGGGAAACTCTTTTTTTAGGTTTAAATAAGCCTGAAAAAATCTGTCATTGCTGCATCTATATATTACAGATATTTGGTTAAGTCCAGAAACATATTTTTCTACTGATTCCATAAGAGAAAATAACTGCATGGGTCTGTCGTATGAGAAAATAACAATATCTGTATTATTTTTTTTAATATCTGCTATTACAGGGATGTTGTTTAAAGCTTTATACGGTTTTATTCTTCTTATTGTTCTTTCACATAATATGGGAGATTTATTAGAGGGGACAGAAACATCTTTTTTGACTCTATCATCATAAAAACATAATGTTTGTGATAAAAATGATGTGTGTTTTCCAGCCATTTCCATCATCGGAAACATATATGCCATATCAAGTGATGAGTCTATCATTTTACCTCTAAAAAATAAGTCCTGCAGTTTTATTTTTTTAAAAAGAGAAGCATAAAATGCTTTGATATGTGTATTTTTCCAATATTTTTTTCTCATAGAAGAAGAAAACATATTTTGAGGATTTATTCTTCGTATTGAATTTTTTTTATGTGTATTTATTTCAATGTCTTTTGAATAAGAAAGCCATATATCATTTTGTGAGAATTCCTTTTTTATCGTTTCTATTACAGGGAGATTAGAAAACCAGCTTCTATTATCAAGTAAAATTACAATATCATTGTCATCACATGTCATAATAGACTCATAAATGCTTGCTAAAAAGCCTTTTTGAAGGTCATTTGAAACAACATGAATTGAAGAAATTGTGTTTGTTAACGAGTTTAATTTTTGGAAAGTATTATCAGTTGAATTATCGTTAATTAATAGGATTCTGTCTGCTTTAATTGTTTGATTTGATATTGAATCAATTATTTTTTCACAAATATCTTCAATATTATGACAATATGCAATAACGGTAATTTTCTGATTGATTTTTGGGGTAGTATTTTGTTTGGGTTTTAGGGATCTGGAGTATGAAAATATTGAAAATAAAATTATTACTATAATGAATGAATATAAAAATATTCTTTGCATTTATTTCAAAATACTCACGAATGTAAAAGGAGCAAAAAAATGGTTTTCTGCTCCTTTTTGAATCAAAATTTATTTCTCTTCTTCAATAATTTCTAAATTTACACGGATGCCATTGCGGCTAGCTACAGACATTAATAATGTGCGTATAGCATTAATTGTTTTCCCTTTTTTACCTATAATCTTGCCGATATCTGATTTTTCTACTCCTAATTCTATGATCAGTGTATGAGTACCACCAATTTCATTGATACGTACTTTATCTGGATGATCAACAAGGTTTTTCACTATGTATTCAACAAATTCTTTCATAATTCGATCCTCTTTTTTGATTCAAAAATATGGATAAATCAATGTCCATTTTTCTATACGTAGAAATATTATGACATGAATAAATAATTGGCTAGATAATAATTAATAAAAATTATTTTTATTAAGGAGTATTTTTTTGAAAATTAAACAGTTGCGCAATTAATTTTCTCAAAATTTCTGGAAAAGGTGCCTGCCATTTCATTTCCTGATTTAGGTGTGGATGTTTTAGTTTTAACCGCCAGGAATGAAGGCATTGCTGATATATATTAAATTTTTTATTTATCTTTTGGTTCCCATATACTGGATCGCCAATAATTGGAGCATTTAGATGTTTTAGGTGAACTCTTATTTGATGGGTTCTTCCTGTATGAAGTTTTGCCATAATGAGGCTATACTCATTTGATACTGCAAGAGTATTTATTTCTGTAATTGCTTTTTTCCCCGTATCACAAACTGTCATTTCCTTTCTGTTTTTTTTATTCCTTGCTATAGGGAATGAATATATGCCGTTTTCAACTTTTCCATAGCAAATTGCAATATATGTTTTATCTACTTCCCTGTTTGAGAACTGTGAAATTAATTTTTGGTGTGAAAGAAGTGTTTTGGCAGCAATTAACACACCGGATGTGTCTTTATCTAATCTATGAACTATTCCAGGCCTTAGCGGTTCATTATCTAAATTTGGCAGGTGTTTACAATGATGCAAAAGGGCGTTTACAAATGTTGCCTTCCAGTTTCCTGGAGCTGGATGAACAACCATTCCCTGAGGTTTATTAATAACGATAATTTTATCGTCTTCATATAGTATGTCTAGTGGAATATCTTCAGGTTCTAAGGAAATCTCTTCAGAAGCAATAAAAAATATTTCAATTTCATCTTTAGGTCTTACCAGATAGCTTTTTTTTATTTGTTTTCCGTTTATCAGAACACTTTGTTTTTCTATTAAGTATTGAAAATATGTTCTTGAATGAAGCTGAAAACGATCAGACAATAGCTTATCTATCCTTATGTTTTCTTCGTGTTCTTCAACTGTAATTAAGTCCATAATAATAAAAATATTTTTATATTAAATTGAGAATGTATTTTATCAGGTAGTTGAAGGATTAATCAAGACATTTGATTCAAAAAATTGCTATGCTTTTTCTGATTCCTGGAATGCTTTTTTCATATTTGCAATATGCTTCATAGTCTCTTTAAATAAATGCATCATTTGCATTTGAAGAGTGGCCATATACATTTTGTATTGTTGTGAATTGCATCGAAATCCTTTAAATAATTCATGCATTTTGCCGTCCTGGGATGGCTGAATGACTTGATTATCAGGTTTATTCATTTCATGTTCAAACTTACTTTTTCCAACATTTGGATCTTTATAATTAGAAGAGATTTTGCTCATTTACTTTTCTTTTTGTTAGTTTTTTTCACATTAGCATATTATTAAAAAGAGATCAATATTGAGCATTTCCAGGAAATCTTGGAAACGGTATTACATCTCTAATATTCTCAATTCCTGTAATATATTGTATTAATCTTTCAAATCCTACGCCATATCCTCCATGAGGTATAGTTCCGTATTTTCTTAGATCCAGATACCATTTATAATCATCGGTATTTAAATTGTTCTTTATAATTTTTTCTTCCAAAATATCATATCTTTCTTCTCTTTGCGATCCTCCAACAAGCTCTCCAATTTTTGGAACTAATAAGTCAACGGCTGCTACAGTTTTTTTATCTTCATTTTCTCTCATATAAAAAGCTTTTATTTCTTTTGGATAGTCATATATGAAGACAGGTTTTTTGCAGTATTCTTCCGAAAGATATCTTTCATGTTCTGATTGAAGATCAGCTCCCCATGAATATGGAAACTCAAATTTTTTATTTGATTGCTTTAATACTTCTATTGCTTCGGTATAAGAAAGGTGAGCGTATGATGATTCAACACTTTTTTCTAACCTTTCTATTAATCCTTTTTCAACAAATGAGTCAAAGAATCTCATGTCATCTTCACAGTTATTTAAAGCTGCTTTAGTAACATATTTAACAAAGCTTTCAGCATTTTTCATAACATCATTCAATGTTACAAATGCCATTTCTGGTTCAAGCATCCAAAACTCTGAAAGGTGACGAAAAGTATTTGACGGATCGGCTCTAAATGTTGGCCCGAATGTATATACATCAGATAATGCACATGTTAATGCTTCAGCATTTAATTGTCCTGATACAGTTAAGAAAGTAGGTTTAGAGAAATAGTCTTTAGAAAAATCTAAATGTCCATCTTTTGACATTTCGTCTTTTTTACATGATAGGGTAGTTGCTCTAAATAAGTCTCCGCCTCCTTCGCAGTCAGATCCGGTTATTATTGGAGTATTTACATATAAAAATCCTTCTTTTTGAAAAAATTCATGTGTAGAAAATGCTGTCATGTTTTTTACACGGCTCATAGCTCCTTGTGTATTTGTTCTTGGCCTTAAATGAGCAATAGTTCTTAAGAATTCAAATGAATGTCTTTTTTTCTGTAATGGATAATCATTAGGGCATGTTCCTATTATTTCAATTTCATCAATCTGCATTTCGTATTTTTGATTTTTACCGGGGCTCTCAACTATTTTACCGGTTATGCTTACAGAAGAGCCTGTGGTTAATTTTTCAACGATTTGAAAATTTGGATTATTATTATCAATTATTGCCTGTAAATTTTTTAAAGTAGTGCCGTCATTAATTTCTATGAAGCAAAAAGATTTTTGGTCTCTTACAGTTTTTATCCAGCCGCGGACATTGAATTTCTGTCCTATTATTGAGGATGATTTTTCTTCTTCAAAAATATTTTTTATTTTAGTTCTTCTCATAGTTACCACAAAAATTTATTTTTTATTTGCAAAAGATAATAATAGTTTTATTTCATCTTTCCAATAAAGAGTATTGGGAGTTTCAAGATATTTTGGCAAATATTTTGTTTTTTTGTTTTGCATAAGGTATTTAAAACAATCAAGTCCAATTTTCCCTTTACCTATATGTTCATGTCTGTCTTTTCTTGAACCTATGTCAAATTTTGAATCGTTCAAATGAAAAGCAGTCAAATGTTTTAGACCAATAATTTTATCGAACTCAGATAATGTTTTTTCCCAGGCTTTTTCATTTCGTATATCATATCCTGATGAAAAAACATGACATGTATCAAAACAGACGCCAATTTTAACTTTTTTATTTGTATTTTTAATTATATAAGCAAGGTGTTCAAATTTATATCCTACGTTTGAGCCCTGTCCTGCTGTTGTTTCAATTGTAAGTATCGTTTTTCCTTTTTTTAATAAATTTGAAAAGGATAGTATGCTTTCACATATAGCGTCTAAACATTTTTCTTCAGTTTCCCCTGTTGCTGAACCGGGGTGGAATGTTAGATAATCTATGTCAAGAATATGACATCTTTTGATCTCTTCTTCGAAGGCTTTTCTGCTTTTTGCTAATAGATCTTTTTTATTTGATCCCAAATTAATAAGATAGCTGTTATGGCTCATCACTGTATGAATATTAGTTTCTTTTTTTGCTATATTCCATTTTTCTATGTCTTCTGTTGTTAAAGCTTTTCCTTTCCACTGCCTTTGGTTTTGAGTGAAGATCTGAACTGTATTGGCCCCTAGTTTTTTACCTTGATATAAGGCATTATAAACCCCTTTTGCTATAGAAGCATGAAATCCCAATAAAATTTCATTTTTTGACATTTATTATCTCCGGTTAACTTTGATTTTATTATCAATGAAACAAAAGAACAAGGGTAATTTATTCTTCAATAGGCTGTTTTTTTAAGTTTAATAAATATTTTATATCATCAATTTTCATTAATTTTGCAGATATTAAAAATACTCCGAAAAAGCATATGAATAGTGAAAAGAAATTAATAATCTGTTTATTGAATGATCTAGTGATATTTTGTTGAAATATTTGATAATTAAGTAAGTTTGGTTCCTGGAAAAAATAATTTGAAAAAATATTTGTAACCAGTACGGCTAAAAGAGAACAGAATAGAACTTTTAAAAAGCTTGCCATTATAGGTAAGAAAACTTGGGTTTGAGTTTTCTTTTTTAAGGCAATATATAAATATGCTGCGTTGAAAAAAGAAGCTATACTTGTTGCTATAGCAACACTTGCTGTTGGTTTTTTCAATATGACTATAAAACAATAATTCATAAGTACGTTAAATATTACTGAATACATAGATGCTTTTGTAGGAGTCTTATAATCTTTATATGCATAAAAAGCAGAAGAAAAGATTATTGAAAAGGCGGCAGGTACAAGCCCTAATGCATATGACCATAGGCAGTAAGATGTCTGAAGAGAAGCTGCATTATCAAATGCACCGTGATTATATATCAGATTTGTGCCGCTAAAGCCTATCATCCAAATAGCGAAAGTACATGGTAATAACATTGTTATTATTTGTGATATGGAAAATCCAAGAAGAGATTGAAATTTTTCTTTTTGATTTAACTGTATGGCTTTAGATAAAGGCGGAAGCAGTGCGGATGATATTGCAATGGCTATTAATGCAAATGGGAGCTGTTCTAGGCGCATTGCATAGCTTAAGAACGCTGGGCCCTCTAAAGATGCATATCTTGAAAATAAGGCATCTAAAGCGCTATTTATCTGCATGGCTCCAACACCTATTGATCCTAAAAGGACAGAGTTTATCATTTTCCTTATGCTTTTAGGGAAAAGCTTTATTGTTAACCATTCTCTTAAGGATAAATATTTGAAAAGGTACTTATAAGTTTTCGGGACAAGCAAGAACCACTGCATAAAGAAGGCGAAAATTATTCCAACAGAAAGTCCAATTGCAGCAATGGATGGCGTTTTATTTCTAAACATAAAAACTGCTGCTATCCATACGATATTAAAACCTACAGGAGCAAACCCTGATAAAAAGAATTTCTTTTCACACTGCATGTAAGCGCTGAAAAGGCCATATAAGCATATAAACAATACTCCAGGAAGCATTATCATTGTCAAAAAAATAATGTCTTTATTTTCGATAGAGGCGCTTTTCCAAAATGGGAATAAAATAATTTCAGCAATTATTATTAGAATTAATAAAGAAATACTTATTGAAAAAAAGGTATCCCTAAAAAAAAGAGCAGCCTTTTTATTGTCTTCTATTCTATGAGATTCAAAGTGGGGTATAAAACCTGATAAAAGGGCACTTTCACCAAAAATTCTTCTTATTAAATTTGAAAACCTAAAAGCTACTAAAAAAGCCGCAATTGCAGGGCATGCACCGAAGAAAAAGGCCATGCTTACCTCTCTTATCATTCCGGTAATCCTACTAAGAGCTGTGCCTGATAAAAAATGAAGAGCCGATCTTATAAATGAGCTTTTATTTGTCAATTTATTACTCCAACATCCTCTTAAAGAGTAGATTATTTTACCTTATAAAAAAAGGTTTATTAATTAAATAAAATACTATTTTTTAATATTATGTAATCAGTTTTTATTATAGTTTTAGTTCTTATAAATGCCTAATAATGTTATAGTTTAAGGACAAAATTTTTTACAAAGAGGTGTGTTTATGGGATATATTTATGTTGGTAAATTTACGGAAGCTCAAGGATATTATTTTATATCTACAAGTAATAATAAAATTAAATGGAGTGTTCATTCTCATTTATTTCCGCAGGCTATGAATTTACTTAAAGAGGCTAGTAGGTCTAGATATGTAATGAATGAGCTAGCTATTGAAAATAGCCAACTGCCAACTATTATGGGTACTGACGATATAAAATTAATTGTAGCAAGCCGTAGAGAAGATATTGATTACGAAGATCATTCTTTTGAAATACTTCATCATAGATTAGATGCTGCAAAAAATATGATGGAAAGAAAAAGAAGGGTAAAATCAAATGAAGCCTTGGTTCTTGCAGTTATAGCATTAGCATTAGTCTCTTTTTGTTCTTTTTCAGCTTATTTTGGCATGGCAGGGGCTGGTGTTGCATCTTTATCATTTTTAACTATTGTGAGATCACAATTTAAATATTCCGAAGGAAATCCTTATAAGGTAAACTTTGATAAGGATATTCCTGAAGATGAGATACTTGAGTTAACTACAGTTAAAATGAGAAGACCTAATCAGGTTTTTGGACTTGGTGCAATGTATGAGGGTGCTGCAGAATTAACAGCTCAAGCAGCCGCTACAGGAGGAAGAAGAAGACCTTACTAGAGAGATAGTGCCTGAAAATTTGTTATAAGGTCTATATATAGTTATCTTAAAGTAAAAAGGCCGATCATTTGATCGACCTTTTTACTTTTTAAGGTAATTTAATAATAATCATTATGATGTGTGAGATAAGAACTCACATACTAGTGGAATATTAACCAATATTGGTAAAGGCACCTGTTCCATTAAAGGAAGAGATGACAATTGTCCTGAAAATTTATCTTTATCCAGTTCTAAATATTCCGGTACTTCGCTTGCGTGGGTTTCAATTGATACTTTAATAACTTTCATTTTTTGAGATTTTGGCTTAATAGATATTGTCATTCCTGGCTCTACCTTGAATGATCTTCTATCAACCTTTTTGCCGTTTACAAATACATGTCCATGAGATACAAGCTGTTGTGCCCCAAATATTGTAGAAGCAAAGCGTAGTCTATAAACTATATTGTCTAATCGGCACTCAAGAAGCTGAAGGAAATTCTGAGGAGTTTGTCCTTCCATATGTGTAGCTTTGGTATAAGTCCTTAGAAGCTGCTTATGAGTTAACATTCCATATATAGCTCTAAGCTTTTGTTTTTCTTCAAGCTGCATACCAAAATCTGACTTTTTCTTTCTTTTTGCACCATGAACTCCTGGTGGATTTGGTTTATGCAGAAGAGGGTTGCGAGCTCTAGTAAAGATATTCGCTCCATATTTTCTTGCAACTCTATTTTTAGGACCTGTATATCGACTCATTGTTTCTCCATGAAATTTTTGATGTACATATTATCTTAACAAACTATTTTCCAACAACATTTAAAAATATACATTGTTTATTCTAAAAACGATAAAATTTTTTCTTGTAAAGGTAAAGAAATAAATGTTGGAAAATTTTTTTTGCCATTTTCTGCAGCTTTAAATGTAGTAAAATTTTTACATGTTTTACCTTCTAGAGGAATCACTACACCTTTTGATTTTGTTAGGGGGTGCCAGGGCTCGAACATTTTTATAGAATAATTACAGACAGCAACAATAAAAAATTTATTTATAGTGTTTTCAATCAATTTTTCTGCAAATTGATTTGCAGTTGTTATAATAATTATTTTAGTTGCTGTGTCTGAGCATTTTAGGTGTAGTTTTCTTATAAAGCACTCAGAGCAGGGATACTCATTTTTAAAAGAACAGGCTTCTGAG
Source organism: uncultured bacterium (assembly GCA_964411685.1). Classification (GTDB taxonomy): domain Bacteria; phylum Chlamydiota; class Chlamydiia; order Chlamydiales; family SM23-39; genus CAYPMA01. The sequence goes on along the minus strand of CAYPMA010000043.1, from coordinate 1,497 downwards.
AATTTTTTTTCTGCACAATCGGGGTGCCTAGCACAAAAACTAATGCCTATAAATCTTGTTTTGGCATTTTTAAATTCTTTTTTTGCTGAAGTCAAATCTTTTATACCCAATAGCAAAAGGCCTTCTTTTTCAAAAGTTTTAGATTTATTAAAAAATGATTTAGCTAATAAAAAAAGTGAACTAAAAGGGCTTTTTAAAAAATGTTTTAAAAGTATCAATTTATTATCATTTTTTAAAATGTATAAAAAACTTTTTATTTTTCTTAAGAACATAAAATTGCCTTCGATTAGGAAAATTATTCCATTAAAGGCAATTTTTGCCTACTTTTCAATTTTTTTAGCCAGCAAGGGGGGGATTTGAGTCGTCATCAGTTTCAATCAATGTATCTTGCTCATTTATAAGTTCTTCTGCTGCAGATTTAAGTGTCTTTATTCCGTTTGTAAATCCTAACCTTATCATTATCTCGTTAATATATTGCAGTTCAGCTATTAGCTGGTCATTTAATGATTCTAGCCTGGCTATAGTATTTATTAGTTCCTTTTTTTTCATGGCTTGCCCCCCTTGTTTTCTACTTAATATTTGTGCGAAAACCGTGCCAAAAAGAAAAAATGACAATAAATGGCTATTTATGTATATCATCATACTGTGTAAATCGAGGGTTTTTATGAAAAAATCACTTTTATCAATTTTTATTTTAATTGGCGTGTCTTCATTTGCGATGGATGAATCAGATATCAATGTTTCACAAAAAGAAGATATTCAGTTGGAAGAAATTGATGCTATGGATGATAACTTGTCAGAAGATGAGCTAAATATGAAAAAATACTTGGCAGAAGATATGGATGAAAAAATTATTAATGATGAAATGTCTGAAGAAGAAATGGATAAAGAACTTTCAGAGCTTTTGCCAGATAATGAATCTTTGGAAAACACTAAGAACATAGCTTCTGACGAACAACAAGAAAATGAAATGTCTGAGTTAATTGAAGAAGAATGATCCCTATTTCTAGGGATCATTCAGTTTTATTTATTGGATTGACTGTTCTGATATTCTATTTTTTTCGTCTCTTAATTCTGAGATCATTTTTTCATGAAACTCTAATTCGTTAAACCTTTTTAGAGTTACTTCTTTACCATTATAAAACCAATCAATAGATGTGTCATCTCCATTATAATATCTTGAACTTCCGTGTCTTAGATCATTATTCCAATTGATTTCACATGATACATTTTCTTCATTGTCAAATCTCTTTTCAATGCCGTGTTTTTTACCTTCAATGTAAGGGATTTCAGCAGATTTTTTTTCATTTTTATAAACAGTTACCATTCCGTCAAGATTTCCATTAGTCCAGTTTTGTTCAGTTAATAAATTTCCTGAAGGTGAATAAGTTAATTGTTTCCCATGAAGATTATAATTGAAGAAAGGTAAAATGGATTGAACTTGACCATTTGGATGAAATGTTGTTCTTAAAACAAGATTTCCATTTTCCATCTTAT
>CAYPMA010000042.1:0-11373 GCA_964411685.1 uncultured bacterium | reverse complement strand
AAATTTCCGTGATATGCAAAATTCTCTTCTAATACTGGTTCATTGAAGGAAGAATATGTTTTCCTTAATACAGGTCTTTTTAATACATCATATTGAGTACGTGTATATGAACCGTCTTTATTTATTGTTTTGCATAATGTCCCATCAAAATTATAAGAGTTTTCAGTCTCAACATTGTCATTTATTAGAATCTTTACTTTTTGATTATAAGCATTGTATGTAAATTCTTTTTTATGATCTTGATTTATTATCTCTTCTATTAGATTCCCGAAAATATCATATTTGTATGAAATTATAGGATAGAACTTACTGTCATCAATATTTTCCATCATAGGAAATGTTGCTTCAACACATAAATTTAAGCTGTTGAATTGATATTTTGTTATATGTCCCTGAAAATTAGTTTTTTCAATTATATTGCCGAATTCATCATACTTATATTGAGTGATTATTGGATTGATTGATTTAATAAATTCAGATTTTTTTATTAAACGATTATATATGTCATATTGCATAAATGTTTTCAAACTTGCGCTTTCAATTGAGATTAAATTTTTATCTCTGTCATATTTATATGAGCTCTTTTGATTTGTTGGATTAATGTTGGACGATAAAAGATTTTTAGTATCGTAAGAACTATGTGTTGAATATAGAAATTCGTTATCTGAATCAAAAATATCTTCTCTTATAACATTATGTTTTGAGTCATAATATAATTTAATTTTCTTTAACAGTTTTTCTGAATTACTGGAAATATCAAAATATTTCTCTTCTATGAATTCTGGATGTCCAAGATATGGGTCTTTATCTGACCTATAAAAGGCTTTAATATTTCTATTAATAACGTTTTCAAGGTTTGATTTTTCATATGATGATCCATCATCATTTATTTCTAATATCAGCTGATTATTATGATCATATTCATAAAAAGTTCTTAAAATTATTTTGTCATGATCTTTTATGAGTTTTGATGAAAGTAATGATGTGTTATTAAAGTAATAGAATTCAGTAACAAGTCCATTGTCTTCCTCTTTTTTTATGAGATTAATACCATGGTCATATGAATAAGAATATTGTGTGCTATATTGATCTAAGTGTTTAAAATCTAAAGTGTTATTTAATATTATTTTGTTTTCATTATTTCCTGATAAATTACCAAAAACTGTTTTTTTTATGATTGAACCTGTTTCATCATAATAGTATTTATAGGCATGATGGCACAAATTATCACTGGATAAATAGCAATGACAGAATATTTTACCATCATTGAAAAAAAACTTTTCTTTTTTATAGAGTTTGTCATTGGTATAATTTTCTATTTCATGTACATGTGAATTATTATCATAATGGTAAAAAGAGTAATTTCCATTTTTATCTGTTACTTTTGTTTTATTCATTAAGTATTCGAAGAAATACACGTTGTTCTCATATTTCCCATTAGTTGAAAGCTTTATGGATTTTAATTTGGAAAATGAGGGTTCATTTTTATCGTCATAATATTCAAAATGAAGTATTTTGCCTTTAGAGATGGTTATTTCTGCTAAAAGGGGATTTCTTGAAATAAAATTTTTGTGATATTTCAATTTCTCATTTACTTCATCAGAAATAATTTTTTCTAAAATATAGCTTGTTCTTGAGTATTTTCTGTCAGAGCTTAAGAATTTGTATTCAAAATGCTGATTTGTATTTGCTATTATCTCAAAATCAAAAAGCTCTCCATTTTGTGATGGCTTATCATTGTTGGAAGAATATTTGATTCTTATGGATGCATATGTAACCTTGTTGTTTTTATCTATAGTTGAAATCTCTTCTAGCTTGTTGTATCTGTCATATTTATATAAAACCTGATTTCCGTTAGGTTTTTTTTCACTTATTATATAAAATGTTCTAAATAACTGATTTAAATCTGAATGCTCTTGATAAAATCTTTCTGTTCCATCAGATAATTTTACATGTGCAGTATTATTTTTATTATCTAATATGATTTTGTTATTGAATATGTTCTTTTTTGCACTAGCAAAATTATCAAAAATTACATATTCGCTATCTGGAATAAAGGTAATAATGTCTTTTTCACCTTTTAATTTTTTATATTTTATAGTAAATCCGTCTGTGTCAACTGAGAAAAAATCTCCAAAAGAAGGCATTGTAAGTATTAAGTGAGGAAAAAATTGAAGTATTCCTAAATTCCGTCTTCTATCATCTTTGTGATAATAATATGATAGATCAATAGGCTCTATTCCTTGAATAGTAGCTTCCTTTTTCTGAATAAATAAATCTCCTGATCTTACATCGATAAATATCTTAGAAGAAGAACTTTTGTCAGAAAGATCTAAGATATCGGGATTTATATCTGGAAAAATTATAAATGGTATTAAGAAAAACACAAAAAATGATAAATATTTCATATTATGAACCTAAAAAAAATGAGCATTATTAGATATCGAATAAAATATTTTTTTCAAGAAGGAAATTTACTTATTTTGAATTTTCAATAGAAGGGGGTTTCCTTAGAAGTTTTTTTTCAGATAAATGACGTTTTTCTTCAATTAACTTTCTTTTTAATCTTCTGCTTCTTCTTTTTTTCTGTTTTCGTATTTTATCTTCCAATTTTTTCTTTTCTGTTTCTATTCTTAAAATGTTAGCTTCAATCCTGTCGCATAATTCTCTTCTTGCTAAAAACCTATTGGCATCTCGTGAACGGTCACGCTGGCACTTTATTTCAATATTTGTTGGAATGTGCTTTAAATAAACACATGAATGTGTTTTTTGTATTTTTTGTCCTCCAGGTCCTGACCCTAAGATAAATTTTTCTGTTATGTCTTTTTCTTCAATATTTAATTTCTTCATCCTTTTTTTTAATTCATCTTTTTTTTCTTCTTTAATAATCATTTATTCCTCTAAGTTAAAAAAATGGCAAAATTTTTGGAAGCCATGTTGCAGGATTAATAGATTCTATTAAATTTAATAAATTAAATCTTTGAAAGACAGATTTTAGCACAGTGTGGAATATTGCTTTTTCTATTTCATCTATTGGGAACCCTGTTTCATCAGATATATTGTAAAATACTAAATTATCTATTGTTGGAAAAGTTTGAAACTTACCATCAGCTTGCGTTAAGGTGACAGTCAAATTATTTAATTCTAATTTTTTTATTAAATAGTGCTTTGGTTCTTTATTTTTAGATTTTGACTTATTATCTTTTTCTTTAAGTATTGTTGCCCAATTATTTTTATTTCCTTTTTTATCATAAAACTCTACTCCAAGCTCTATTCCCGATACCATAATTGAATCAATCGTTAATACATCTTGTCTTAATTCTTTTAGCGTAAGATGACTATCTATCTCCTTACAAAAAAGAGATTGTCTGGTTTTGGAATCCTTTGGATTGCCCATGAAAAAGTTTTTAACCAATAATCTATCTTTTTTAAATTCAATTTTTTCAATTCTTACCGGGACATGAAAATCCTTTGATAGAATATGTGAAATGATTTTTTCTTTTTGCCAATAGCATATTGTTATGCTTAACACTATTACAACTAGAACTATACCTATTATTAATAATGCTTTTTTCATTGCCTTACCTGGCTTTCTTTTTGCTAAAGGTATTATCTCACCTGTAATGAATCTATAATTAATAATATTATCTTTTGTCAAATAAATAGTTGATTTATTTAAAAGGTAAAATTATTAATAAATTATAAGGAAAAATTATTGGTGATTTATGAAACGATCAATATTGTTTAAAACAATATTTTCAGTTATAGGAATAATTATAGTTTTTGTAGCTGCTGTTTTTATTTTTAAGACAAACATAGCTGCATCTTATCTTTCTTCGAAGCTAAAAACTAAGGTTTCTATTGATAAAATGTCAGTGTCAACTACTAGTCTCAATATTAGTGGCTTCAACATTAAAAATCCTACTAAAGAACTTAAAAATGCTTTTTCTGCGAAAGAATTAGATGTGAACTATACTATGAAAGGACTAAAAGAAGATCCATCTGTTATCGAAGAAATATACATAGATAATGCTTATCTAGGGGTGGTTTGCTCAAATGCTCTATGTTCCAATAACAATTGGACAGAAATAATGCATTCTATTGAAAAGAAAAAACCTTCTAAGAAAAACAATAATTTCTTAATTAAAAGGTTAATAATAAGAGATCTTGATGTTGAAATAATTGGTCTTGGCCTGAATCCTGCATCTAAAGATAAACTTCATTTTTCACATATGGAATTCAACAATATAAGAAGCGAAGAAGGTTTTCCAACTCAGCAGCTTGTGTTAGAAATATTTAAATCAGCAGGGTTGAATAATTACCTGAAAGGGTTCTTGGAAGGTAAAACAGGAATTGAAAAATTTATTGATCCTTTTAAAGAGCTTTTTTAAAAAGTGAAAGAGGCATTTTAAAAATAAAAATGCCTCTTTCAGGGGGAGGAAGAAAAATTATTAATATCCCATTCCTGGCGGTGCTGCCATTTCTGGTTGTTGAGATTTATCTTCAGGCTCTTCAGTAATTATCGCTTCTGTTGTAAGTAGTAATGAAGCAATAGATGCTGCGAATTGTATTGCACAACGAACAACTTTTGTTGGGTCAACAATTCCTTTTTCATACATATTAACAAATGTATCTTCTAGAGCATCATATCCCTCTTCTAATTCCATTTGCGATACTCTTTGAACTATTATTGAGCCTTCCTGTCCGGCATTGAATGCTATTTGTCTTAAAGGGTATGATAAAGACTTATATATTATTTCAGCTCCAATCTTCTCGTCGCCAGATAGGCTAATAATTAGATCAAGAAGAGCTTTTTGACAGCGAATGAAAGATGAGCCTCCGCCTGGAACAATGCCTTCTTCTACGGCTGCTTTTGTTGCATGTAGGGCATCATCAACTCTATCTTTTTTCTCTTTCATTTCAATTTCAGTAGCGGCACCAACTCTTATAACGCCAACGCCTCCTGATAACTTAGCCAATCTTTCCTGTAGTTTTTCTCTATCATAATCAGATGTGCTTTCATCAATCTGATGTTTTAAAAGATTTATTCTTTCTTGAATTGCGTCTTTTGATCCTGCGCCTTCAACTAAAGTTGTGTCGTCTTTTTTAATTATTGCTTTTTTTACTTTTCCAAGCATGTCGATAGTTGTGTTTTCAAGCTTTAGTCCTAATTCTTCATTTATGAACTGTCCGCCTGTAAGAATAGCTATGTCTTCTAGCATTGATTTTCTTCTATCGCCAAAGCCAGGGGCTTTAACTGCACATACTTTTAAACCGGCTCTTATACGGTTTACTACTAAAGTTGCTAAGGCTTCTCCTTCGATGTCTTCTGCAATTATCAATAAAGGTTTCCCTGTTTCTGCAACAGCTTGTAGTACTGGTAAAAATTCTTTCATTGATGATATTTTTTTCTCATATATCAATACAAAAGCATCTTCATACTCGGCTTCGAGTTTTTCTGCATTTGTTACAAAATATGAAGATATGTATCCTCTGTCAAAATTCATTCCTTCTACTACGTCTAAAGAAGTTTCAAAACTTTTTGCTTCTTCAACAGTGATAGTTCCGTCTTTACCAACTTTTTCCATTGCCTTTGCAATAATTTCTCCAATTGTTGAATCTCCATTGGCAGAAATTGTTGCTACTTGAGCAATTTCTTTATTGCTTTTAATAGGTTTTGCAATTTTTTTAAGTTCATCAATAACTACAATTACTGCTTTATCTATACCCTTTTTTATAATCATTGGGTTTGCGCCGGCAGTTACGTTTCTTAATCCTTCTGAATATATTGCTTCAGCTAAAACGGTAGCTGTAGTTGTTCCGTCACCTGCTTTGTCAGCAGTTTTGCTTGCAACTTCTTTTACCATTTGAGCGCCTGTGTTTTCATATGGATCAGGCAGGTCTATTTCTTTTGCTACAGATACGCCGTCTTTAGTAATTTTTGGTGATCCATAGGACATATCGATAACAACGTTTCTGCCTTTAGGCCCTAAAGTTACTTTTACTGCTGAAGCAAGCGTTTGAACGCCTTTTAAAATTTTTTGGCGAGCTTCTTCTCTAAATTTTATGTTTTTTTTACCAGCCATGGTTGGTATTCTCCTTTTTATGTTAAATTTATTTTTCAATCGTTGCTGTAATGTCTTCAGATTTTACAATTATGTATTCTTCATCATTATCCATTGTCACTTCTTGTCCTGAATATTTATCCATTAAAATGATGTCTCCAACTTTTACTGAAACAGGTATTAATTTGTCATTGTCTGTTAATCTTCCTGGTCCTACTGCAACAACTTCTGCCATTTCTTGTTTTTTCTTTGCGCTGTCAGGGATAATTATTCCGCCTTTCATTGTGTCTTCTTCTGCTAATCTTTTAGCAACAACTCTGCTTCCAAGCGGCTTTATTACTGTTTTTTTCTTTTCTGTTTGTTGAACCATTGAATTACCTCCAAAATGATTTTTGTTTTAATTAGAAGAATTATAATATCAACAATTATATTTTTTTGCAAGAACATGAATTGGCAAACAGGTAAGTTAAGTGCTAATCTTTTTGCATAAAAAAAATTTTACTGCATTATTTCAAAAAAAAATTACCTGTTTTTGAATATAATTATTTACTAGAAAAGCAATACATTGTATGTAGTAGGTTTAAATAAGGATCTTTATTATTTATTTTATGCATTTAGAACAATCTGGAAAAACTAAAAAAAGAAAGCGTATTATTGCTTCATTTACAATTATTAATGAGAAAGGACTTCACACTCGTCCGGCTACGGAATTGGTGAAATGCGCTGCTTCTTTTAATTCAAAAATTAATTTGCTTTATAAGAATCTTATTGTTAATGCCAAATCGCTTCTTGGAATATTAATGCTTGCCGCCAATAAAGGAACGAAGCTTGTTGTTGAAGCAACAGGAGATGATGCTGAGGAGGCTGTAAATTCAATTTTGGAATTGTCAAAGAAAAAATTTAATATTAAATATTAGTATGTGGGAGCAAATTATTAATGAATCCAATAACAACATCAATTTTTGATTTATTTAAAATTGGTCCTGGCCCATCAAGTTCTCATACTATAGCTCCTATGAAAATTTGTTTGCATTTCAAGAAATTTTTAGAAAAACTACCAAAAGAACAATTAAACAAAGCAACAAAAATTGAAGTTCATTTGTATGGGTCTTTAAGTGCTACAGGAAAAGGACATGGAACAGATAAAGCTGTAATTGCAGGTTTAATGGGGTTGTCTCCTGAAACTTGTGATGCTGATGAATTGATAAAATTTTTTGTTGATGGATCTGAAACTTATACAGTAAAGATAGGGGCTAAAGAATTCTTATTCGATCATAGGTGTATTTTTTATGATCAAATTCAACATTTCTTTGCTCATAAAAATACAATAATAATAAAGCTTATGTCTGATGAAGGCCCTATTCTTGAAAAAGAATATTATTCAACCGGCGGCGGTTTTTATAAGGTTAAAGGCGAAGATGAGGAAAAAAACGGGTTCCCAAGATATCCCTATTCAACTTTGAAAGAAATTAAAGATATTTTGAAAAAAGAACACATTACAATAATGCAGCTTTGTTGGGAAATGAAGAGTCAATTTCAAAACGGAATAAAGAAGCAGTGTTTTATGAGCTTGATAAAATTATTAGTGTTATGGAACAGTCTGTAACGAGAGGGTTGTCGACAGAAGGGTTTTTGCCAGGACCTATAAGGCTGCAAAGAAAAGCACCTTATTTGTATAATGTTGCAAAATCAAATATATTACATGTTCCTGATCAGTTTATAGTTGTTTTAGATTCTTATGCATTAGCTGCCGCTGAAGAGAATGCAGCTGGGCATAAAATTGTTACAGCTCCAACTTCAGGAGCTTCAGGTGTTATCCCTGCAATTGTATATTTATTGAAAAATGATTTGTCGGTAAATATTAAAAAAATAAAAGAAGGGTTAATTGTAGCTGCTATGATCGGTTTTTTAGCAAAACATAATGCAAGTATATCAGGTGCCGAAGTTGGCTGTCAGGGTGAAATAGGAGTAGCCGCTTCTATGGGGGCTGCCATGCTTACATATGTTAACGGAGGATCGATAGATATCATTGATATATCTGCAGAAATCGCTCTTGAGCACAACTTGGGAATGACTTGCGATCCAATTAGAGGATATGTTCAAATACCATGTATAGAACGCAATGCAGTTGGCACTATGGACGCATATAATGCTTATTTATTGGCATCGTCAGGTGATCCAAAAAAGCATAAATTAAATTTTGACCAGGTGTTAAAAGTTATGCTTGAAGTTGGAAGAGATATGTGTTCAAAATATAAGGAAACTTCTCAAGGCGGCTTAGCTGTTTGTGAGATCAATTGTTAATTAAATAAAGATTTTTTTTATTGTCAATGTGTAATGAATTGATAATTATTATAAGAAAACATAAAATAAACACGTTTTTCAAAAGAAAAACTACACAGGAGAAATAACATGAAAAAACTTATGTATTTTGCATTAGCAGCAACACTAGGAACAGCAGCATTTGCTCAAGATCCATCTGATGATGAAGAGAAAACAGAATTAAATCTAGTCTCGGATGTTGATCAAGATGATGATTCAAATCAAGAAGTTGCTGAATAAGCTGTAATAATAAAAAATAACAAGAGAGGATTTCCTCTCTTGTTAGGTGTTGTATGAATAGAGAAGAAATTAAAAAAAAGCTCGGTAAAGATTCTGCTGATCTTGTAAAAAATAAAATGATTGTGGGCCTTGGAACAGGATCTACAGTTAAATATTTTATAGAGTTTTTATCTCAAAATATTTCTAAGGGTTTATTAATAAAGGCTGTTTCATCATCAGATTCATCAACTCAGCTTGCCAAGAAGCTGAAAATACCTCTTTTAGATATTGATGAGGTAGATAAGATAGATTTATTAGTTGATGGGGCAGATGAAGTTGATTTACAAAAAAGAATGATAAAAGGAATGGGCGGAGCTCTTTTACGTGAGAAAATCTTATATTCATTGAGTAGCAATAATGTAATAATTATTGATGAATCAAAAAAAGTTGAAAAACTTGGCAAGTCAACGCTTGCTGTTGAAATTGTATCTTTTGCTTCTAATTCTGTTATAAATAATCTAAAAAAATTAGGGTTTTCTGGAAAATTAAGGCTTTCTGATGATGGATCAAAATTTATTACAGATAATAACAACTTGATATTTGATATTAAGTTCAACAAGTTATTAGATAATCCGGAAATAGAAGATAACATTATCAAATCAGTTCCAGGAGTAATTGAAACAGGGTTTTTCTTAAAACCTCCTTCAAAAGTCTTGGTAGGGCATCCTGACGGAACAATAGACGAAATATAATCTTAAATTTTGCATTTAAAATCTTTTTTTGATAATCTAAAGACTTGGGGACAGGTTGTAGTAGGTATGTAAAATGAAAGATAAATCTATAGCTAAAGAAAGCGATAAAGTCATAAAGGCAAGAAGAAAAATTGAACTTGAATTTTCTAAATTAGAAAAAAGAATAACTGATATAGCTCTTGATAAGACAAAAACATCAATTAATCATTGGATTTCAAAGTATTCTAATGAAAGAGTGATTCTTAGAAATAAAAATATAACACTATTTGATGAAAATCAAAATGCCGCAAAAATAAGTAAATTTATCATAAAAACTTCAATGAAACTTCAAAATACATTTAATCTAGAAGCTATTAAAGATAATTTTTTTAGCAAAAAAATATATCCTATTAATGCTAACTTGAACAAAAACAATAATTAGTATATTTTTTATATCTGTTATTTACAGGGTTCTGTCTATGTCAAATATTATTGATATTCTTCAACAAAGAAATCTTCTTGAACAGGTGTCAAGTGATGAAATCAAATCAATCACTAGTAAAACAATTAAATTCTATATTGGATTTGATCCAACGTCAGATAGCCTTCATTTAGGTAATCTTGTGGGAATAATAGTTTCATGCTGGTTAAGAAAATGTGGTCATATTCCATATTTTATGGTAGGCGGCGCTACAGGTAGAATAGGTGATCCGTCTGGAAAAAGTGAAGAAAGACCCTTTTTAAAAGATGAAGATGTTGAAAAGAACGTTAAGTCAATAGAGTTGTTTTTGAGAAATGTTTTAAAAAATGCCAATAAAGGACCTGAACCAACTGTTGTAAATAATAATCAATGGTTTAAAAATTTTAACTATATCGATTTTTTAAGAGATGTGGGTAAGTATTTTAGAGTTGGCGCAATGCTTGCAAAAGAGAGTGTAAAAATAAGGCTAAATTCAAGTGAAGGCCTAAGCATGACTGAATTTTCATATCAGGTTATTCAAGCTTATGATTTTTATCATATGTTTAAAAATCATAATGTCTTATTGCAAGTTGGCGGGAGTGATCAGTGGGGAAATATTACAGCAGGAATAGAATTTGCAAGAAAAATATCTTCTAGCCAGTTATTCGGTTTTACTTTTCCTCTTCTTTTAAAAAGTGATGGAACAAAATTTGGAAAATCAGAAAAAGGTGCTGTCTGGTTAAATAGCGACAAGTTCTCATGCTATGATTTTTATCAGTATCTGTTTAAGGTCTCTGATTCAGATGTTATAAGACTTTTGAAAATGTTGACATTTTTGGAGGTTGAAGAGATTAATAAGATAGAAAAAAACATGCAATCTTCTGATTATGTTCCTAATTCAGCACAAAAAATTTTAGCTCAGGAAGTAACTAGATTTGTTCATGGTGATGAAGGTCTTGAGCTAGCTCTTAAAGTTACCGAAAAAGCATCCCCTGGAAAAGATATTAAATTGGATTCTGAAAGTTTATCTGAAATAATGAAAGATTTACCGCATTGTGAATGTTTGTCTGAAGAAGTGGTTGGACAAAAAATTGTTAATGTTTTTGCTAATACAAAATTTGCTAAAAGTAAATCCGAAGTTGTTCGATTAATAAAAAATGGCGGAGCTTATTTAAACAATAATCGTATAGAAAGCCAGGATTATGTTATTCAAAAATCCGATATAATTGATAATTCATTTATTGTCTTAGGAATGGGTAGGAAGAAGAAATTTCTTATTTCAATTAAAAATAAAAAATAAATTTATTTTTTTTCTTGCAAAAGAAAAATAATATAAGTAGAAAAAGTACTTGTATGAAAATCATAATCATAAGACAATGACGATTAACTACATCGTTAAAAAAATAAGGAGTTTTATATGGGTACAGTAACCAAAAAAAACTTGGTTCAAAAAATATCACAAAAAAAAGGAATGCATCCAAATGATGTAAGAATAGTAATGCAGGCATTTTTGGATGAAATGACAGATGCCCTTAAGCAAGGCGATAGATTAGAGTTTCGTGATTTTGGAGTATTT
>CAYPMA010000041.1:0-11441 GCA_964411685.1 uncultured bacterium | reverse complement strand
CGAACCAGCACCCTATTGCTAGGAGTAGATTTTGAGTCTACCGCGTCTACCAATTCCGCCACATCGGCAAGATATAAAAGATTGCCAGAAAAGTAAAATTACTTCAAAGGATTTGTTATATTTATGTTTTTTATTAAAAAAAATTTTTGGTATATATAATAATTATGAATAATAAATCGTTTGTCATAGGATTGGGATTTGGTCTAGCATCAGGGGTTATCACAACTCTAGGTCTATTGATAGGTTTGTTTGCAAGCACATATTCAAAAGGAGTTATGCTTGCAGGTATACTTACCATAGCAATTGCAGATGCCTTTTCTGATGCTGCAGGGATTCATATCTCTGAAGAATCAAAGGGTGAGCATTCAGAAAAAGAAATATGGGCATCAACTTTATTTACATTTATTTTTAAATTTATTGTGGCAATATCATTTTTTGTGATTGTTGTTTTATCACCAATAACGTTAGGTGTTATTTTAAGTATATTATGGGGATTTATTCTTGTTGGAACGTTTAGCTATTATATAGCGAAAAAAAACAAAAGCAAACCGTTTATGGCTGTCTTTGAACACTCTCTTATTATGGTGTTTGTAGTATTTATAACATATTTTTTAGGTAAATGGGTAAATATATTATTTGATATTACTTAGATTTCCATCTTTTAAGTTTTGGTAAAATCTTTTTTGCTAATTCATTTGCTTCTTCTTTAGTCATGTTCATAAGTTTATGAAATCCTGCTATCTTTTCAATCATTTGATCCATTGTAAGATCTTCAGTAAATTTTCCTTTTGAATAACAATAATGGCAATATTCATTATTTTTTGAATGATCAGCATTTGTTCCTAAGTCCTCATCTTTTTGAAGAGGCATTCCGCAGCTTTGACAGATGTTTTTATGTTGCTGGTCCATGATATTTCCTAAATTTTGTAAAATTTTGTAAAATTTTGTAAAATTTTTAAAATTATAATAAATTAAATGTTTTCATTAAAGTTATAATTTGCTTTTTCTCAATATTAGTGAGTTTGAAACAACTGTTATATCGGACAATATCATAGCTATAGCTGCAATCTCAGGCTTTAATAAAAATCCTAAGAAAGGGTACAAAATACCTGCGGCTATGGGAATTGCTATTATATTGTAGATAAATGCGAAGAATATATTTTGTTTAATTTTTCTTAGGGTCTGTTTTGAAAGTTTTATGGCTTTAACAACATCTTTTATATCATCTTTTACTAATACTATGTTTCCTGTTTCTTTTGCTATATCACTTCCTGCGCCCATGGCAATACCAACATCTGCTTTTGCAAGCATTGGAGCATCATTAATTCCATCTCCTACAGCTCCAACAATTTTATGGTGTGATTGGAGTTTTTCAATTTCCTGTTCTTTATTTTGGGGGAGCACTTCTGCTATGACATTATCAATATTTAAATTTTTTGCAACTGCCTGAGCAGTCTTTTTATTGTCTCCAGTAATTAAATATATTTCTAAGCCCATTTTTTTTAACTCTTCTATAGCTTCTTTTGAATGCTCTTTTGGAATATCTTTTATAGCTATTGCCCCTATCGGAGAATTGTTCTCAGACAGGATTATAATAGTTTTCCCTTCTTCTTCCAAATTTTGATAAAGGTCAGTTTTTATAAGCTTTCTATTTCCTAACAGAAATTCTTTATTGTTAATTTTTCCTTTAATTCCCATGCCGGGTATCGATTCAAAATTCTCTACTTTTAAAAAATCAATATTTCTTTTTTTTGCCTCATTAATTATTGCTGTGTCTAATGGATGTGTTGAATTATTTGCAAGGCTTGCTGCTAATTGCAATACATCATTTACAATATCAGTAACTTCAGGTTTCCCTTTTGTTAGAGTTCCTGTTTTATCGAAACATATTGTGGTTAATTCCTTTGTTTTTTCTAAAAATGAGGCGCCCTTAAAAAGAATACCATGTTCGGCGCCTATTGCTGTTCCAGCCATGATGGCAGTAGGGGTTGCTATTCCAAGAGCACATGGACATGCAATAATAAGAACAGCGACAGCAGATGTGAGAGAAAAAGCAACCGATTTATTTTCAATAAAGTGCCATATGACAAATGAAATAACAGCAATAATAAGAACTATAGGAACAAACCATACTACTACTTTATCTGCCAATCTTTGAATAGGGGCTTTTTTAGATTGAGCCTCTTTAACAAGATTTATTATTTGAGAAAGAACAGTTTCCTCTCCAATTTTTGTTGCCTTAAATTTAAAAAAACCTTCTTTGTTTATTGTTGCCCCAAAAACCTCATCACCTTCATTTTTTGATTTAGGTATAGATTCACCCGTAAGCATTGATTCATCTATTGATGAATAACCTTCTATAATAATTCCATCTGTTGGAATTTGTTCTCCAGGTTTAACAGATACAATATCCTATTTTATTATTACATTTACAGTAACTTCCAGTTCTTTATTATCTCTTATTATATGGGCTTTTTTAGGTTTTAATTGTATTAGTTTATTTATTGCATCGCTTACTTTTCCCTGGGATATTTTTTCTAAAAGATTACCTAAAGTTATTGTAGTTAATATTGTTGCTGCAGCACCAAAAAATACTGCTCCATGTGATAAAAAAGTTATATATAAAGAATAAAGATAGGCAGCAGAGGTACTTAAGGCAACTAGTAAATTCATATCTATTGTTTTTTGTTTAATGGCAAAATAAGTTCCCTTATAAAATGGCCATCCTAAAAATATCTGAACGGGGGTTGCTAAAATAAATAATAATAAATGCCATGAAAAACCTGATTTTTTTAATATGGTATCAATAATAAATATCGGTATTGTAAGAACAAGGCCGAACCAAAAGAGCCTCCATCTTTTTTTTATATCAGAGTCTATTTGGTTACCATGATGAGCCTTGTATCCTGCATTTTTAATTATTTGTATAATTGTATCTTCAGATATTAACTTTTCATCAAATTCAATATTTGCTTCCTGCCTTGCAAAAGAGATGTCTAAGGTAATTATTCCTTTTTTATTTTTTAATGATTTTTCAATTGTATTTACACAGCTGTAGCAGTGAAGGCCTTCTAATTTTAGAGATGTTTTTGACATTGTAACTAACCGTTAAATTTTTAATTTGATAATAACTCCTATAAAAAACAAATCTCAAGAAAAAGATATATTAAAATAAGTAATCTATAAAAAAATTACCAATTAAATACTGCAGAAAGAGTTAATCCATGCATTTGTATAGGAGATGATACATGGCGTGATTGAGGATTTGTAATAGAATCAGTTGAAGCATGGAATTCTTCTCTTAATATTTCATGAACATTGAACCATGAGTTTATTTCATAGCCTGCAAACATTCTCATGCCCCAAGATTTATATTGCTTTTCCCATGAAGGGCCCATTTGAAGTTGTAAATTTGTTACTACCCTGAAGTCATCATAATGAATAAATTCCAAGACAAGATCAACACCAGTAGAAGGATATCTATGCAGTAATTTCATTCTATTGTCATAATTCCCATAAATTGCTGCTATTGCTGAAAGGCAGGACCAGTTAAATCCTTGTCCCAATTCCCAATCGGCAGAAACTCCAGTTTTTATTCCACCGCCTTTAAATCTCCATTTTGGCTTTATTTTAGTTATAGTTCCTGTTTGTCCTTGTCCATAATAAGTAATAGTCCAGTTTTGCTTGAACCATCCTCCTGTCAAGCCATTAAAGAAATTTAAATTTATCCTGCTTGATAATTCAAATTTTCTTGAAAGCAAAACATCAAACATATGTTCTCTTAAAAATATGTTGCTGTATGCCTTTTCCATATCAGTTGTTGTAAATTGTGGAAATGTTCCCACTATTGTTTCTCCAACATGAGGAAAAACATTTATTCTTCCAGAAGGTCTAAAAAATAAATATTTTGCTTCAATTTTCCACAGATCCCTTTTAAATCTATATTCTAATGCAGCTTTAAAACCGCTTGTCCAGCTAAATTTTGCTCTTTCTAAGTCTCCGGCTCCTCCGTGGGCAGAAGTTAAGTTTATTTGTTCAGAATAAACAAAGTCATTTTCGCCTTCTTCTAATTTCCAACATATATATTCTCCTTTAAAGAAAAGTGCTGGGGGAGCAGTTTGAAGTATTTCATTTTCCTGTAATTGTACATATCTATGAGGAGGCTCTTTTTCAATAGCACATATGTACTGCGAAATAAATAAAGATATAAGTATTAATGATTTTTTTATTTTTGTTTCTCCAAACCACTTATACTTGTTATATATATAAGTGGTCTGAAAAAATCAAAAAGTATTTTATTTATTAGAATTTCTTGGATAAAACTGCTAATAATAATAATGCAACGATATTAGCAATTTTAATCATTGGGTTAATAGCAGGGCCGGCAGTATCTTTATATGGATCGCCTACTGTATCTCCTGTAATAGATGCTTTATGTGCTTCAGATCCTTTCCCGCCGTATTTTCCTTCTTCTATAAGTTTTTTAGCATTGTCCCAGGCTCCGCCTCCGCTTGTCATTGATATGGCGACGAACAAGCCTGTAACAACAATACCTAATAACATTGATCCTAATGTTACAAAAGCTGCTTTTTGTCCTACTGTAAAATGAATTATTGTGTATAGAACAATAGGAGCAAGCACCGGCAATAAAGAAGGAAGTATCATTTCTTTTATTGCTGATTTAGTTAATAAATCTACTGCTTTTCCGTATTCAGGTAATTGCTTTCCTTTCATTATTCCTGGCATTTCCTTGAATTGCCTTCTAACTTCTGTAACTATTGCTCCGGCACATCTTCCAACGGCTGTTAATCCTAATGAGCCGAATAAGAATGGGAGCAATCCACCAATAAAAAGACCTATTACAACATATGGGTCCTGTAAGAAGAACTGCAAGTCAAGGTCTGGGAAATAATGATCTAAATCTTCAATGAATGATGCAAATAAAACTAAAGCAGCAAAGCCCGCTGATGCAATTGCATATCCTTTTGTAACCGCTTTCGTTGTATTTCCAACAGAATCTAAGGCATCAGTAACTTTTCTTACGCTTGATGGCATTTTTGCCATTTGAGCAATTCCTCCTGCATTATCGGTTACTGGTCCATAAGCATCCAATGTTATTACCATTCCAGCTAAAGCCAGCATGCTTGTTGCTGCAATAGCTACGCCGAATAATTCAGCATTCAAATAAGCAACTAATATTCCAGCACAAATTACTATAACTGGAAGAGCTGTTGATTCTAAAGAAACAGCCAGTCCTTGAATAATATTTGTAGCATGTCCAGTTGTTGAAGCTTTAGCAATTGAGTTTACAGGGCGGAATTTAGATGATGTATAGTATTCTGTTATCCATATTAACAAACCAGTAACCACAAGGCCTACTAAACTACAGTTAAATAAGTTCCATCCAGAGAACTTTATTTCATCAATAACATGTGAAGCAGCATTTAGACCAATCCAGTATTTTGTAAAAATTAATATAAAAATAGCTGACAGAACAGCAGATACTATGAATCCCCTATAAAGAGCATTCATTATATTCTTTTTTTTACCTAACTTAACAAAGAATGTTCCAATGATAGAAGCTATTATACATACCCCTCCGATTCCTAATGGGTAGACCATCATTATGTGCTTCCATCCTGCTGGGAAGAAAATAGATCCTAATAGCATTGTTCCCACAATAGTAACTACGTAAGTTTCAAAAAGGTCGGCGGCCATTCCTGCGCAGTCACCAACGTTATCACCCACGTTGTCTGCAATAACCGCAGGGTTTCTTGGATCATCTTCAGGTATTCCGGCTTCAATTTTTCCTACAAGGTCAGCTCCTACATCGGCACCTTTTGTAAATATTCCGCCACCTAATCTTGCGAATATTGATATTAATGATGCGCCAAATCCCATAGCAACTAAAGATTCTAATATTTTTCTTTGAGGTATGCCGTTTTCATTTAATAACATGTAATAGACTGTTAGCCCTAATAATGCTAGCCCTACAACTAAAAGACCTGTTATAGCACCTGATCTAAAAGCCATTGTTAAAGCAGGCTGAAGTCCTTTTCTAGCGGCTTGAGCTGTTTTAATATTTCCTCTTACAGATATATTCATGCCGATATATCCACATGTGCCTGATAAAATAGAGCCTATGGCAAATCCAATGCCTACTAATATCCCTAATTGCCAAGATAAAATTATAAAAATTATTATTCCTACTAAAGATATTACTTTATATTGACGGTTTAAGTAAGCTCTAGCTCCTTCTTGTATTGCTTTGGCAATTATCTGCATCTTTTCCGTTCCATTATGGGCGGACTTGATAGATATGAACATGATAATTCCATAAACAATTGATGCTATAGAGCATAAAAATAGAAAGCCATAAATGTTATACAACATGAATAATTCCTTTGTGCTTAAAAGTTTAATTACAAATCATAATCAAGAGGAAAATTATTTTCACTTTTTTTCTTTTTTACAGGATTAAAAAAATGAAAAATATTTCTGTAAAAATTTTTTTGATAATAATATTATTTAACATTTTTAACAAGAGATGAACATATGTCCAATAACGTTATATTAGAGGCTGTAAGAAGTGGAAAATCTGTATATCTTCCTACAGAATTAGATGAAACAAAAGCAGGTTTTTCTGACCTAAAAAGAGTGACTTTTTGGCATGGTGTATCCAGGTTTTTTAAACCCAAGCATGCATCTAATCAGGATGAAAGAGTAGCTAGAATTTTTGTTAAAAATATCTCATTAATGAGAGGAAATAATGAGAACATGTCTTTGGTACTTTCTGCTGCAAAAACATATTCTGTGTCCCACAAAAAATTTACAGGTTCAAGTTTTAAAAGATTAAGTAATTTATTATATGCTCATCAATGTAATGAGCTTTTTAATATTAGTATTGAGCATTTAGTAGATGATAGAGGAAACGTAAAAAGCGAATTATTGGAGTTTTTAAGAAAAAATAATTTACATCATATAATTCCTGAAGTGAATAAAGAAATTAGAAATACTTCTGTATTGTTTGGCAGGAATAAAGAAATATTTGTCAGGTCTGTTGAGGGCACTTCATTTTTAAATGATATGGGAAAAATCCAATTGATTTTAAACAATATGAAAGAAACCGACCCTGGATATGAAGAATTACATAATCTTCTAGAAGGATATACACGATTGGAAGAATTAAAAAATGAATTACAAAGACAGAGCCAAGTCGGAAATAGTCAGTCTTCATTATTTTTAACATTTGTCTTCCGGTCTCTTGTCCCTTCTAATATTGAAAAATTTGATGATATTTTGATCCTATTGAAAGCGACTAATAGACATAGGCATTTAATCAATAGATATGAACAAGAGCCTAATGAAGAAGATAAAAAAACTCTTATTATGCAATATTTCACAGAAGAACACTCTGTTGAGGCGAAGAGATTATTTGATGAATACATAGAAGTCTTTGAACATATTGAAGAAGTTCCTGATGAATATAAAGATGCTTTTGAAAGATTACCAAGACACCTGAAGCTTGAACTGGAAAGAGTAGAAAGAGACTTAATTAATATTAAAGAAAGTCTTTCTAAATATCATTTATGTTATGAGCCATTAAAAAATGTGTTACAAAATACTGATAATGGAGTGTTAGTCTCTAGAGCATATTTAACAAGAGGAATAGAGCTTTATAATAAGGAAGATTGGCAAATTCTTCGTCCTTCAAAAATTGAAAGAACAGACTCTGAAGAAAAAAAATTTTATATTAGAATTGTTACAAAATTACCTCCTTATTCACTTCAAAGATGTTGGTCAAAATTTTTGCTTAAATTTTTTCCAAGGATATTTGGTAGCCATGGGCATTCATGGATTGAATTAGTTAAAGAAAATAAAGGTATAAGGACTACTTACTCAGTCGGATATTATATGATTCCTAATACTAGATTAATAAGTCCGGATCATTATATTTTTATTCCACCTAAAAAAGAAGAGCTACCTTATATTAAAAAATTAAAAGTTGTAGAAGAAGAAGTTGTTTCTGAAGAAAAGTTTTTATTATCTAAAAAATTAATAGAAGCAATTCAATCTATTGCAAGAAATGGCGGTGATGATTCAGTTTTAGAAGCTAATGAACAATTTAGCTCTAATCAAATTGAAACGGCAAAAAGAATTTTTCACAGAGTTTTTGGTTCAAATACATGTTTGGGTTTTGCAAGAGAAATTTATAAAGAAATTACTAAAGATATTACTAGAATTAATATTGATGCAAGGCCATGGATTTTAAGAATTATCTTTCGTTCATCTTTTGCTAATTATTGGGCAGATAT
The DNA here is from genome assembly GCA_964411685.1 of uncultured bacterium. GTDB lineage: Bacteria > Chlamydiota > Chlamydiia > Chlamydiales > SM23-39 > CAYPMA01. The sequence continues at coordinate 3,126 of CAYPMA010000041.1, read as the reverse complement.
TAGAAGAAGATTAGGAAGAACTTTAGTAATTGGCAGAATAATTTCTTATATTACATTTGTATTTAATATGCAGCTTCCTCATTTTATGCGTAATAGAGGAAGAAGAGCATAATTAATTTTTCATTCTAACTAAGACTCTTTCAAGAATTTTGTTTTTTTTCTCTTTTATCCACATAGGAGCAACTAAGTGCAAAGGATGTCCGTTTCCAGATATTCTGTGTATTATGCATTCTTTATTTAAATTCTTAATAAATTCACATATTAGGTTTATATGATCATCAAATTCTTGAGGTATCCATTTTTTTTCAAGATATAACTTCTCCAGCTCAGTATTTTTCATAGCTGCAAGAGTGTGGATCTTTAATCCCTTTATTTTTAAGGAAGCTAATTTTTTTGCTGTTTCAATCTGATCTATAGTAGTTTCACCGGGAAGGTTTAATATTACGTGTATGCAATGCTCTATGTCATATTGATTTATTAAGTTATAGGCATTTAAAAAATCATTATGAGTCTCATGTCTGTTTATGAGTTTCAATGTTTTGTCATGTATTGTCTGCATTCCAAGTTCAATGCATACATAAGGAAAATCCTTTTTATAAGAAGAAATTAGGTCTAGTTTTTCTTTGTCAATGCAATCAGGGCGTGTGGAAATGGATATCCCAACAATATCGGGATGAGAAAAAAGAGCCTCATCGTATAATTTTTTTAATGTTTTAATATCTGCATATGTATTTGTAAAGGATTGAAAATATACAATAAATTTTTTTGCTTTATACCTGGTTTTTCTAACTTGTATGTTTTTTAAAATTTGTTCTTTAATAGGTGTGTTTATCATATGCGTTCTTGAAGAAGAACCTCTTTCATCACAAAAAATACAGCCATTTTTTGATTTTTTACCGTCTCTATTGGGACAGGTGAAGCCGCCATCAATAGATATTTTATATACTCTACAGCCAAATATTTTTTTCATTTGTTCATTATATGTAGTAAAGTAAGGATTTTTCATATGCTTGTTTTAATTATCTGATTAATTATAATTGTATTTTCCATTATTAAAATAACAGGAATGAAAGATGATTAATAGATTAAAAAAAATTGTTTACCCTATAAAAACTGCTATATTTATCATAGGTATTGGTTTTCTTTTTTATCAATTGGTGATTCCTTATTTTCTATATAAACTAGATTATAAAAATGCAGAGAAATCAACAGGTTGGGTTAAAAAATCTGTTAAAATTAATAATGAAATAATCTCATACGTTGAAAAAGGAAAAGGAGAAACTGTTTTTTTTATACATGGATTTGCAAATGATAAAAAATTCTGGGCCCCATATATGAATATAATAGGAGATAATTATCATTTTATTGCTATTGATCTTCCAGGGCATGGTGACAGCTCTCCTTCAAAGAAACATACATTTGATTTGTTTAGCTTAGCAGATGCTATAGAAGATTTTGCAGAGAAGAAAAAAATAGATTCATTTCATATTGTAGGTTCTTCATTAGGAGGAGGGGTTTCTCTTTCTTATGCAGCAAAATATCCTAATAGGGTGAAAAGCGTAGTTGTATTTAATCCCTTTGGAGTTAATCCAAGAGTAATAAATGATTTTCATAGAAGAGTGATTAATGGTGAAAACATTTTTTTTCCAGAAAATGTAGCTCAGCTTGATGAATTATCATCTTTCAGCATAGGAAGGAAAATGAATATTCATCCAACTCTTAAAGCATTATTTATAAACTATCTAAAAACAAAATATTCTGTGTTAAAACAATCCTGTAAGGAAATGCTTGCTACAACAACATTAGAAGAATATTTACCTAATATTAAAGCACATGTTCTTATGTTTGTAGGAAAAAAAGACAGGTTAGTCGATCCTACTACAGCAGCTGTATATTATGATAATTTACCAAATGTTGAAAAAATTGAAATTAATGGCGGACATGTTCTAGTAGATGACGGATTTAAAGAAATGTCTCCACATTTGAGAGATTATTTCAATAAATAGCTATCTTTCAATGCAGTTAACATATTTTTGAACTTCATGTTTTACATTCTGCATCCATAAAGCAGGCGAGTCATCTAAATTTTTAACTAAAGCATTTTTAGCTATGAATTTTTGCAGTACGTATAATTGAGAGCCTTTAATGAGTTTTGCCATAGTTATTACATCTTCTTTAGAATGAAAAGAGGGTAAAACAGTAGTTCTAAATTCATGATTTATATTGCTATCGATTATTAAAGATATGCTTTTCTGTACATTTTCTGTATTTATCTTAACGCCTATAATAGCTTCATATTTTTCTAAAGGAGCTTTTATATCCATAGCAATGTAATCAACAAGCTTTTTATCTATTAAGGATTTTATTTTTTTTGGAAATATTCCATTGGTATCTAATTTTACAGCAAATCCCATATCTTTAATTTTTAATATGAAATCTTCCAGATCATCATGTAATGTGGGCTCTCCTCCAGATATTACTACTCCCTGAAGCTGATTTTTCCTGGATTTTAAAAAAGAAAAAATATCTTCATTAGGAATAACATCCTGAAATTTTTTAGGTTCTACAAGTATTTCATTATGACAGAATATACACCTAAATGGACATCCCTGGGTAAATAGCACTGCTGCTATTTTACCCGGGAAGTCTATCAAAGAAAAGCGTTGCCAGCCGCCAATTAACATTTTATTTCCTTATTGCTGTTACATCTTCAATTATAGGTACTTTATATGTTTTTCTCATTATATATTCAGCCTGTTTTCCTTCATTCCATTGGTCTACAGGTCTTAAATATCCAACAACACGTGAATAAACCTCACATGTAGCCTGACATTTTGGGCAGTTAAAATGCTCTCCATTTAAGTATCCATGTTCAGGACATACGCTAAATGTAGGAGTTAATGATAAATAAGGAAGCTCATATTTTTCTAATATGGTTCTAATGAGTAATTTAACATTTTCTCCATCTTGTATTTTTTCTCCAAGGAATGCATGTAATACTGTTCCTCCGGTATATCTTTTCTGCAAATCATCCTGATGGTCTAATGCTTCAAATAAATCATCTGTAAACTCAACAGGAAGAAGAGATGAATTAACAGGTTTACTTGAAAAAGTTGGTTTGGAAAA
>CAYPMA010000040.1:11020-11549 GCA_964411685.1 uncultured bacterium | reverse complement strand
GGAACTCCAAGAACTCCAAAATCTAGACCAACACAAATGTCAGGCGGTAATGATGATATTCATGCTGCAGCTAAAGCGGCTAGAAAAAAATCTCAAGAAACAAAAAAATCATCTTGGTGGCCATTTGGCAAAAAAGAAAAACAACCTCAAGTAACACAACAACCTGCCGCTCAACCTCCATCTCCTCCAGGAGATGATCCGGATGCTACTCAAGGAGGAACAGCTGGCGGACATACATCTACTTATACTATGTTACCTTCCAGTGGTGAATCTGATACTTTAAGACTAGAAAGTTATGATGGTGATACTGGTGGTGGCGCTGGTGACGATGATGCAACACTCCTTATACGAACCCCTCCAGCAGCCGCGATGGCAGATCCTATTGAAGGATGGGAAGAAATACGCCTAAGCGAGATTCATCAATTAAATATGGAAATAGCCACAATACGTGCTTCAATTAATGATAAAGAATCAGAACTTTCAAAATTAAGAAAAAAAATATTTATCACACCTAAAACTAGAGCAACAA
>CAYPMA010000040.1:0-11010 GCA_964411685.1 uncultured bacterium | reverse complement strand
CATATGAGATAAAACCAACAGATTTTGGAATAAAAATAGCAGATTTAAATGAAAGACATACTCGTTTAACTACTACAAAAGATGAAAGACAGGCCGCTTTAGAAGCAGCTAGACGCGATGAGGAAGATGCTGTAAGTACTGTTGCTGAAGAAGGAGCAACAGAACGTCCGTTAGCAGGTATGGACACATTGGATGTAGCAGCTTTTGGATTGGGAGACAATTTAGGTGCTTTATCTTTAGATGATGGTATAGCTGCGGCTGAAACAGCCATATCCACACGAGCAGGAGGAGCATATACATTACTCTCAGCGACAGAAGAAGAAGGGGATGGTGTAGATGGGCTGACTTTGGGTCAAGGACAAGAAGGCAGTGAAATGCTAGCTGAAGCAGCTCCTGCTGGGTCATCATTACTATCCGCAACACAAACTTATGACGACGCAGCAGACTTCGATGCCGAAGGGGCAGAAGGGTCCGAAGCATAATTAATAACAATCTTAACAACTTAATTTCATGTTAATTATAAACAACTGTAATTAAGCTTATTATAAAAAACAGCTGTTTTCTGCCTCAACATTCTGAGAATTAACGCCTTGCAAGTTTTTATTTTAATTGATTTTTTAATGATTTTATATTATAATAATATTTAAGGTGAAATCTATAAAAGACCTTCCAAGGGGGGAGGAAATTTTATGAATAAAAAAGTGCATGAGTACATAGCAAATCTAGAATCTAAAGTTGACTACTTAGAGACTGAGTTGTCAGAGTTAGATCAAATGCTAATGGACGCAGGATTTCCTGAAGGTATAAAAACTCTTAAGACAGCTGTAACTGATATAATAATTGAGCCTTCAAACGAAGACATCGAACTGCCGTTTGACTTCTTTTCATAAACTTTTTACTTGAATTAAATATTTTTGGATAGCTACATTCGTCTTTAAATAATCTGAAAAATTTTAAGGAGATGAATGATGGCTAAGCTTATTTTCACCAACAAAAATAAAGAATTCGAATTATCTGACGGATCAAAAATTCAACAGCCTTGCGAAGAAATGGGCATAACATTTGCATGTGCCGGAGAAGGAGTTTGCGGAAGCTGCGTAATCAATGTAGAAGAAGGCATGGAAAACCTCTCAGAGCCTACTCAAGCTGAAAAAGATTTTTTTGGCGATATATCAAAACAAAGATTAGCTTGTCAGTGCACAATTAATAAAGGGACAGTTAAAGTTAGTTTTTAATAAACTAACTGTTGAATTAAACCCCTTTTTACCTTAAACTTAGTGAAATTTTTGTAAAAAATTATTTTCAAAAATGAACTTCTTGTGTAAATAAACTATTCAAAGGGTGTTGTTAAATGTCCTTTGTTTTTTTTAATTTATGAAAGGATTAAATATGGCGTTAAAAAGTGAAAGGTTAAGAAAACTAGAATCTGAGTTAAAAGACTTGGAAAATTGGATGGCATTAGGATTAGTGCCAAAAAAAGACTCAGAAAAGCATAAACTGGAAATAAATCTAATTAAAGATAAAATTAAAGAAGAAAAAGAACGCTTGCAATTCTTAAAAGAAAATGGCGAAAGCGAAGAGTATATAGCCCCAAAAAGAACTGCAAAACAGGTCTATACTGAGGCGCAATCTCTTCCAGACATAGACATAGCCATAGATCACGATGAATCATATTCAGCAGACTCTGATTCATCAGATTCAGATGAAGAACCAAGTGACTTTGGCCCAGAAGATATTTCAACTTATGAAGAATCAGAAGAAGAAAACCCTTTCTCGGACAAAAACAGATGGAAAAGAGGGATACTTGAAGATCCCGACTCAGACAACTGGTGATATTAGTTTATATATTCACATACCTTTTTGTTTAAGGAAGTGTCCGTATTGTCATTTTTATTCTATTAAGTATTCGATAGATTATAAAAAGTCTTTCCTATTGGCAATTTTAAAAGAAATAAAAGACAGACTAATAAAATTAGATAATAGAGAAATTGTATCAATATATTTCGGAGGAGGCACGCCTTCTTTACTTGGCCCTGATTTTTTTGAAAAAATACTAAAGTTAATATTTTCAATTGCTAATGTAAAAAACGATTGTGAAATAACAATAGAAACTAATCCGGAAGATGTAACTTTAGAAAAATTTAAAAAATTAAAAAAAATTATGATTAATAGAGTCAGCATTGGAGTTCAATCTTTTGATGATTTTCTATTAAAAAAGATTGGAAGGAACCATTCTTCTAAAGATTCTATTATTGCCATAGAAAATATTAACAATGCAGGCTTTAACAATATTTCAATAGATTTAATGTATGATATTTTCCATCAGACGTTTTCTATGTGGGAAAACACTCTGAGCACAATAAAAACCCTTAATGTCCAGCATATATCTATTTATAATTTAATAATTGAAGAAGAGTCATACTTTTTTAAGATTAAAGATCAGCTAAGCAATTATAAACCGGATGAAAACCTACCATTTATAAATCATGCAGAAGAAGTTTTAAATAATTTTGGATTTCAAAGATATGAAATATCTGCCTTTGCAAAAAACAGCAAGATATCCATTCATAATTCCGGTTATTGGACAGCAAGAGAATTCTTGGGATTTGGTCCATCAGCTTTCAGCTTTTATGATAACATTAGATCTTCAAATATTAAAAATGTTGCAGAATACATAAACAGGATAAATAACAACGAGTCCCCGACAGATTTTGTAGATAAAATTTCAGACGAAAAAAGAAAAAACGAGCTCTTTGTTATAGCTTTAAGATTAATGCATGGTGTTGATTTAAATGAGTTTATAAAAAAACATGGAATAATATCTAAAGAATATCTTCATAAACTGAAATCATTAAAAGAAAAGGGCCTTTTAATAATTGAAAAGGAAAATGTTAAATTATCTGATAAGGGAAAGCTTTTTTATGATGAAATAGCTGTAGAACTCATTTAGAACTTATTAAAAACACAGCTCTTATTTTTTTATCTTCAAAAAATTTCTTTTTCTTCCAATCTTTTATTTTCATTGAAACAACCTTTTGAGAAGGAAGGGTCAAATCCGCTGCAACACATAAATATGTATTATCATTTAATGAGTCAATAATTGATTGCAGCATGCTATGGAACCTATATGGGGCTTCAATCCATATTTGTGTTTCTTTTTCAGAAACTGCTCTTTTTTCTAAATTATTTAATTCTTTTACCAATTTATCTTTTTCTCTTGGAAGATATCCTAAAAAAGCAAATCTTTGTCCACTAAAGCCAGATAATTGAAGGGCTGCAATAATAGAACCTGGTCCAGGGTATGAAACAACCTCAATATTGTTTTCATGACATAGAGAAATAAGATCCGCTCCGGGATCCGCAAGACAGGTAAGGCCGCAGTCGGATATAACTCCCCATGTATTATTCGACATTATGCTTTTTATTATGTCTTTTAATTCATTTTTTTTAGTGTGCTCTGACAATAATAAAACAGGTAATTTATTTGCTTTTTCATGAGACATAAATTTTATTAGATAACGCCTTGCATTTTTTTCGCTTTCAGCGATAAGGCCATCTATTGAATTTACAATATCTTTTATTGATCCAGGCAAAATATCTATAGCCTGTTGTTCGTCTAAAAGATTAGGAAGTAATATAAGCTTTTTTTTCATAATGGGTTAAAAGGTATTTTATTTTTGATATAAATAAATCTATTAATACGTTAGGCATTGAAAAATTACTCTTCGACAGCAAATCTATTTCAAAAAGATTAGAAAGGGCTTTTTCAAAAAATTTAACGCCTCTAATTTTAGCAACTTCTTTTCTAAAATTTAATATTTTGGGGTTCATACGGGGAAAAGATGAAGAAAAGTCACCAATTTTTTTATCTTTTTCAATTATTGAAGCTAATTTAAGCCCCATCTGTAATTGAAATCTTAGAGCAGCAACAAGACCATGGAAAAACGTAATGTCCATCCCTTCAAATGACACCTTTCTTTCTCCCCAAATTATTTCTTCAGCTATTTGCCATAAAGTATGCTGCCTAATGGAAATAATTATTTTTTTTATATCTTCAATTTCTATTGTCTGCTTATCTCCAATATATGTAATAAGTTTTTCAACTTCTTGCTCTATCTGAGATAAATCCATTCCAACCTGTGATATTAGCTGTTCAATAGCTTGCGGAGATATTATTTTTTTTGCTATGGCGCATTTTTCAACAATAACATCTGAATATCTTCTATGCTTATCGAAAGCTTTTTCAAATGTTAAATCTAATACAGCTGAATATTTTTCAAAATCAGAAAAAATAGACGGCTTTTTTTTTGCACCGCAAATCAAAAAGCTGTTTTCATTATTATCATGAAGATATTCTATCAAAAACTTGCTGTCAGCTTTCTTTAAAACTTCAATATCATCATATACAACAATAGGATTTCCTCCGAAAAGAGAAGGAGCATTTAAATAATTCTGTATTTGAGAAGCTGTGGTATCTTTTGCAGAAAATTTTGAGATGGAAAATGAATTTTCATGAGGAAGATATGAAAGAATAAAATCCATGAACTTTGATCTTTCATAATTATCATAATTTATTACTAAAAATTTTGATTGCAGCTTTTCTTTAATAGAACCTTCTAAATACTTTCTAAAAATCTTTAAATTTTGAAATTTCATAATTTATATTTAATTTACAAACTACTCCTATAATGTAGGATATTATTTTTTTTTACCATTTTTTACGAACTTTTCATTGACAAACCCATTCTATGAGCTATAAATTTAGGTATAGTTATTGAGAGGTCAATATGATTTTTTTTAAGAAAAAAAAGAAAAAAGAAGAAAAGAAGACTGTGAAAAAGGCTGTAAAAAAAGCTAAAAAAACAGCTCCGTCTTCTAAAAAGACATCAAAAAAAAAGACTAAAGAAATAAAAAAAGCTCCAAAAAAAGAAGTAAAAAAAACTAAAAAAAAAGAGTCTAAAATTAACCTTCCATCCGAGAAAAATCTATCAAAAACAAAAGCTATTACCGCTGAAGGATGGAAAAGACGCTTCTTAAATAAAAAGTAATTATTTAACCTTTTCTAATAATTCACTTGCAAGACAACGATAATCATTTGCCGCATCACTCAAGGAGGCATATTTTAATATTGAGAGCCTGTATAATGGAGCTTCAGCGAGCTTAACATTCTCTCTAATGCTTACTTTAAACATCTGATTTGAAAATCGCTTTTGAAGCTGATCTATAACTTCTTTAGCATGTTTTGTTCTTATGTTTACTCTGCAAGGTAAGATACCAATAATCGTCAACAATGGATTTGTTTTCTTTTTTACTACTGTAATAGTCCTTAAAAGCTGAACAAGGCCATGAAGGGCCATAACATGTGATTCAACAGGAATTAACACATAATCTGATGCTGTTAGGGCATTTAAGGAAAGTATCCCAAGATTTGGAGGACAGTCAATTAAAATAAAATCATATGATTTTTTTAATTTTGAAAGTCTATTTTTTAAAATTATTTCTGTATTTAAATTATTTGACAATTTTTTTTCAACTGAAGACAAAATTGGAGACGCCGGAAGTATGTCCATATTATTGTTATTAGTGCTTTTTATCACATTATCTAATGACTTTTCAGGATTTATAAAAATATCAAATAATAAATTTTCTTTATCCCTATGGCCGCACCATAAGGAAGCCGAAGATTGAGGATCTAAATCAATTAAAAGTATTTTTTTATTTTTTTCAGCCAAGGAAGCAGCCAAATTAACTGTAGTCGTTGTTTTTCCTGATCCGCCCTTTTGGTTTACAATAGATATAACTTTCATTAACCCCTCAAAAATAAAAATATTTCTTTTTGTATATATTTTTTTTTATTTATCATCAAACAACATCTTAAAATATGTGGAATATTTTGATTATTATTGTTATTATTTAAGAATAAAAAAAAGGATTCAAAATAATGTTTGATTTTAATTTAAAAGGAAAAAAAGCATTTATAGCAGGAATTGGAGACGATCAGGGGTTCGGATGGGCAATAGCTAAGCAGCTAGCAGAGGCCGGAGCTGAAATATTAATAGGAACATGGACTCCGATTTATAAAATTTTTACAACTTCCTGGAAAAATAAAAAATTCGACGAATCAAGAATTCTAAAAGACGGATCAATGTGGGAATATAAAAAAGCATATCCATTAGACGCCGCTTTTGACACTATGGATGATGTGCCAAAAGAAATTTTAGAAAATAAACGATATCAGGGATATGAAAATTATACTGTTTCACAGGTTGCAAAAGAGGTTGAAAAGGATTTTGGAAAAATTGATATTTTAGTTCATTCCCTTGCAAATTCCCCTGAAATATCAAAATCCCTTTTAGAGACATCAAGATCCGGTTATCTATCTGCAATGAGCGCTTCTTCCTATTCTTTTGTAAGCTTATTAAAATACTTTTCGCCAATCCTAAAAAATGGCTCTGCGCTAAACTTAACATATATAGCTTCTACAAAAGCAATACCCGGATATGGAGGAGGCATGAGCTCTGCCAAGGCAGCCCTTGAAAGCGATACAAGATCTTTAGCTTATGAAGTAGGCAGAAAGTATAACATAAGAGTTAACAGCATATCAGCAGGACCTTTAAGAAGCAGGGCCGCAAGAGCTATAGGCTCAAGCAAAGAAAATCCAAAAGGCATGATTGACTATATGATTGAATATTCAAAAGAAAATTCTCCTCTTGCTAAAGACTTATCATCGGAAGAAATAGCTAATACAGCAGTATTTTTATTATCTCCTCTTGCTTCTGCTATAACTGGAAGTGTGATATTTGTTGATAATGGTCTTCATGCTATGGGACTTTGCATGGATAGCAAGTCTTTAGAAGGATACCCTAACGCTTATTAATTATTTCGTCTAATACAGACACTATTCCGCATTCAGATACTGGCGGAGCTATGTAGTCTGCAATATCCAACAAATGTTTTGGAGAACTAGGCATTGCAATTTTAATATCAGCAGCCTCTAATAATGAAAAGTCATTATCATCATTTCCTGCAGCTATTATTATTTCATCTTTACCCTTATTTTTAGTTATTTGCTTTACAGCATTTCCTTTACTTGCTTCTTTATTTGTTATCAAAAGCATGAAATACTCTTTGCAGAAAGGATCTTTAATTAAACTTATCTCAGAAGCCCCCTGTTCTTTAAGTTTTTGGTATAAATTTGTCATTTGATCAAACTCACCAACAAACTTTATTAAGGAAAAAGTATGAATATGATTTGGATCAAATTTTTCAACAATATGCCAATCTTCTGATTCTCTGCTTTTCAGATCATTTACATAATCTATAAATTCCTGATCTAAATTATTTTTTTTCCAATAACAGAAATCTCCATATTCATATCCTGAATAAACAAGCATTACACCATTAATATCTTTAGAAAAATTTTCAATTTCAGGCAAAATGCTTCCTGTAAGATAATTTCTAATTAATATTTTTTTTGAAGGAAGGTCTAAAATAGTAGCTCCATTCTGCATTCCAAAAATAATAGGAAAATTAATTGAAGATAATATCTTGGAAGTAAAAGAATACGTTCTTCCTGTTATAAGAATAATCTTCCAGCCTTCTTCTGATAATTTTCTTAAAAAATTAACAACTATTTTTGGAATCTCATACTTATCTTCAGTAACAGTTCCGTCAATATCTAAAGCTATCCACCCTTTCATTAAAATACTCATTAGTTTTTGTCATAAATAATAATGGTTTTAACCTTTAGAAAAAATATAAAATTACATTAAATATTTTTTTGTTATAGAAGAAATTTTTCCAAAGTATTAAAACTTATATATAAAGTAAAATTAAAGAGTAATTTGCTATGCTAAGAAAAATATATTTTTTATTTTCATTATTTTCTGTCATCACAATAAATCCTATCTTCTCAGAAAACAATTTAAAAATTGAAACTGAAATATCTGGAAATGATATTCCTAAACCAGACTATTTAAAAGACTATAATGACATGCCCTCTAATCAATTTCAAAAGTCTTTTTTTCGCATGCTTTCTTTAATTACAGCTTTTATATTAGTTATTATATTCTGTTTTTGGATATTTAGAAAAATTGTTCACAATAAAACAAAAATTGCTAATCAGTCTAAATCAATAAAAATATTGGAAAAAAGGGTTTTAAGCCCAAAATCAATGCTTTTCTTAGTTGAAGTAGAAAAGGAAAAAGTTCTTATTGTTGAATCACAAGTAAAAGTGGAAACTATTCATACACTAACTAATGCTGAAAAAAAATAAGCTATTTATTCAAAATTTCTGAATAAATAATAGCATCTCTTAGTTTCTTCTTATCTAATTTCTTGCTTTTTTTTGTTGTAGAAGATTCTTTTTTAACAATATTAATCTTTTCTTCTTCTTTTTTTCTTTTTTTAATAATTATAGAAGGAGGAATTTTAACTTTTCCCTCCTTCTTTTTCTCATTATAAACAGGTTTTTGAGAAGGTTGTTTCTTTTTCTTCTTTCTAAAAAGAAAAAACCAGACACCCACCAAAATTATTATATTAATTATTTTCATCTTTTTCCTCAGAAGCTAATGAAAATCTCATCTTAGTATCAGCTTCAATATTTTTTAACTTCTGATAGTCCATAACGCCAAGCCTTCCATTCAGAAGGGCCTCAGCCATAGCAAGAGGCACTTTTGCCTCTGAAAGCCTTACATGAGCAACGTTTTCCTGCTCTAAGGCAACAGCTAAAGCTCTTCTTTCTTCAGCTTTTGCTCTTGCTACTCTCATATCAGCTTCAGCTCTATCAGCACGCAATCTAGCCCCAATGTTATCGCCTATAGTAATATCAGAAATATCAATTGATAGAATTTCAAAAGCTGTCTGTTCATCTAATCCTTTTTCTAATACAAGGCTTGAGATCTTTTGGGGAGACTCTAATACCTGCATATGATTTTCAGCTGATCCGATAGCACTAACTATTCCTTCTCCAACCCTTGCAATAACGGTGTCTTCCGTTGCTCCGCCTACCAACTGCTGAATATTTGTTCTAACCGTCACCCTTGCGCTGCATTTCAGCTCAACGCCGTCTTTTGCAACGGCCGAAATAGTCTCTCCATCATTACTTTTTGGTGGGCAGTCAATTACCTTTGGGTTTACAGATGTTCTAACAGCATCAAATATATCTCTTCCTGCTAGATCAATAGCTGTTGCCTGTCTCCAGTCTAAATCTATATTTGCCTTATCTGCGGCAATCATAGCCTTAACAACATCATTAACCCTTCCGCCTGCAAGATAGTGTGTCTCCAAATCGGCAACTGTAATATTTTTAAGACCGGCCTTGAAAGAGGTTATCCTTGCATTTACAATAAGACGCGGAGGAATCTTCCTTAAACTTATGCCGATTATGTTAAATAATGAGATCCTTGTACCCGAGACAAAAGCCTGGAACCATAAACTTAAATATTTTCCAACTATTAAAAGAAAAATAAATCCCACAATAGCCAATAAAAAGAACAGTAAAAAGAAACCTGTTCCCACATCTATTGATAATAAATTTTTAATCATGGCTCACCTATATTTGAATAATTTTGTTTTTATTAAAAAAATTAATATTATTGCTTTTTAACAATTAATTGGTTTTTTTCAATGCTGACAATAATAATCTTTTTCCCTTTTTCTATAAAACCTTTTTCAGATACTGCATTATAAAATTTATCTTCGATTACAACTTTCCCAAAAGGCCTTAAATTTGTATACGCAACACCTTTCATATTCTTTTTTAAATTCATTTTTATATGTTTGTGTGCCTTATAGCCTTTTTGATCTCCATGATGTATCAATTTTTTATAAAAAGAAAATTTTGGAAGTATATATCTGGACAATAAAAACATTATTATTATGGCTATAATAAAAGATGAAAAAATCCATTTCATCTTATGAAACGCATTATAAAATGAAATATTTAAATTTGAAAAATCAAAAGAAAAACTAATATCTTTAATATTTGGTACCAATAAGGTAGAAAAACCAACTAGAATTAAAATAATTCCTAAAATTCCTACAATACCAAAGCCAGGGATAACAAATAGCTCCAGCAAAAGAAGTAATATACCTACAAGAAGTATAATTACCTCAAGCCAGCTTATGGTATATAATACAAACTGTGAAAGTAATACGGCAGATAAAAATAATAAACCAAGGCTTCCAAAAACTCCAAATCCCGGTGTGTTGATCTCAATATAAAAGCATATAAGCATACCGGCAGTCAATATAGACATAACTGCAGGGTGTGAAAGAAAATAAAATAATTTTATTCTCCAATCCTTATATGAAAACAAATAAGCGTTGTTTATTTTTGCAAAAAAACTGTTTTTAAATAGAAGAAGTTTATCAGCAGGCCAAATACCGCTTCTTACTTCTTCTTTTGTTATTGATCTCAATGCAGATGTTTTTACTATAAAATCAGAAATTTTTAATTCCTGCATCATTTCCGAATCTAAAGTTAAAAGCTTTCCTTTTTCAGATATAATCTGATCAGTTTTTTTAATATCTTTTTCGGATGATAGTTTTATTATCTCATTTTTTCTTCTAACTAGAATTATGTCTTTATCTACCATTGCTTCAGCAACATATGGGTTCCTTCCATACAATCTGGCAAGGTTTGCAAATTCAGACCTAAGAGCTGATTTTATCTTTTCAGGAGCTTCCTGCATTTGCTCATGTTTTATTGTGACAGGTTCTGCAGCTCCCATACTTGCCGAATCTGTAATACCTATGAACCTGCATGAATAAGCAAGCATAGCGCCTGCTGATAAGGCCCAGTTATCTATCCATGCAACGACAGGGATATTATATTGGGCATCACATTTATATAATAAACTTGAAATCTCCTGAGATGCAAATACCTCGCCGCCTGGAGTATTTAAGTGAAGAATAATAAAATCTACTTTTTTTTCTTTGAACTCATCTATTGCCAACTTAACATAAATGTAAGTTGACTGATCTATGGGATGATCTTTCCCTATGTAA
>CAYPMA010000039.1:0-11665 GCA_964411685.1 uncultured bacterium | reverse complement strand
GTTTTACAGGTTTTTGAAAAAAATAATGAAAATAAAAATAAATCAATACTTACTACTTATCATCCAAATGGACTTATTAAACAATACTTAGAGGTTATAGACGGAAGAGCTTACGGGCAATATAAGGAATGGCACTCAAATGGTCAAAAAAAGATATTGGTAAATATTGTTGGCGGACAGGCTGATTTAAGTCCTGAAGCTCAAAATGAATGGCTGTTCGATGGACTGTGCATTGCCTGGGATGATAACGGCAATGTTATCTCCGAAATATCATACAATAAGGGCGTTTTAGACGGAGATGCAAAATATTATTCTGCTGAAGGAACTTTATTAAAAATAATCCCTTATAAAAAGAATAAAGTTCACGGAACAATGATTGAATATCATGAGAATGCAAAAATTAAACTCAAAGCTGAATACTTTAACAATGAGAAAAACGGATCTTCATGTGGATATGCTAAAGATGAAAATATTCTTTTTTCCGAAGAATATAAAAATAACACTCTTGTAAACGGAAAATATTATTCTGAAAAACAAGCCCTTTTATCTGAAATAAAAAATGCAGAAGGTTATAAAACCGAATATTCATCTGATGGACATCTATATAAGTTAATACAATATAAAAATGGTATTGCAGAAGGTTTGATTCAAATATACTCATCTAAAGGAAACATAGTTAAAAAATATATTATAAAAGACGGAATAAAAAACGGTGAAGAACTGGAATATTATAAAGAAAATGAATTATCACTTAATAAATATTCAAGCTTTAAACCTAAGCCAAAGATATCAATATATTGGGACAATAATATGATACACGGAACGGTAAAGACCTGGTATATATCCGGTCAGATTGAAAGCCAAAAAGACTATTCAAAAAACAAAAAAAACGGCTCTTCTTGCGGATGGTATTCTGATGGCAGTTTGATGCTGATTGAAGAATATGAAAACGATTTATTATTAAAAGGATCCTATTACAAAAAAAATCAGCAAGCACCAGTTTCTAACATAATTGACGGTAATGGAATAGCAACAATTTATGATGAAGCAGGATCATTTATTAGAAAAACATATTACTCAAAAGGGCTTCCTAAAGACGAATAGTTAATATTGCGGCGGTTGTTGTTGAGGCTGCTGTTGTTGCTGCTGCTTCTGTTTTGTGGGATTACAATATCTTATTCCGGGGCAGCTATTAGCAGGCACCATAGAGCCCGGGGTTACTGTGCTGCAGGAAGTATATACATCTCCGCTAGGGCATCTCCAAATAACAGTGAAAGGCGTTAATGAAGAATCGGCATCATAAAAATTTGCTGAAGATTCTTCTGAATCCCAATTGCTCTGCTGTCCTGAAGAAATTGATATTTCACCTAAAAAAGTACCGTCAGCTCCCTGGATTATTGCATTTAGCCTATAGGCAGAATCATTAATTAATGTTATTGAATAGCCAAAAGATGAGCTGCACAATATTACAAATAATAATAAAAAATTTTTCATATTGAAACCTTTTATTCAATATAGGCCCATTTTAATTCTAAATAACCTAATGGTGTCAACAAAACATTTTTAATTTTATCAGAACATAAATAATTAAATGACAAATGGAACAATGGAATTATAGGCATTTCATCTGACAGAATATTTGCAGCTTCTACTAAATATTCTTGTCTTTGAGTAAGATCGTTACAATAATTTGCCTTCTCTAATAAAAAGGAATAATTTTTGTTGTTTATTGCAGAATAATTGCATGTTCCCTGTTCATCTTTAAACACTGATAAAAAATTTGAAGGATCGTTGTAATCTGCTATCCACGATCTTAAAGCAAGGTCATATTCTCCTTTCTTTAATCTATCAAAAAACACCTTCGATTCAAGAGCCTCTAACTTGACATTAATTTTCAATTCTTCTTCAATTTGTTTTTGAATTGCCTGTATTATTAAATGATTTCTTTGATCATGACTATACATTATAGAAATAGTGGTATTTGAATAATCTTCATTAAAATTTTCATAATTATTGCTGCTCTGTAAATAAGCATTAAATCCTTCGTTTGGAATTATTGTATCAGCAAGTCTATGCTGATTTAATAAAAGGTGCTCAACAATTTGATCTCTTTTTATTTTTGATGAAATAAGCTTTCTAAAATCTTTAGAAGACAACAAATTGTTTTTGTTTGTGTTCACGCTTAAAAAATATGTCCCATATGAACTTACTTTATAAAAATCATTTCTTTTTCTAAGGTCTTCTATTGAATCTATGGTTAATGTTGAATAAGGAGATCCGGCCCAGTCAAGCTCTTTGTTATTATACATTAAAAGTTCTGTTTCCTGAGACATGAAATAACAGGTAATCAAATCTAATTTAACATTTCTTTTATCCCAATATGTTTCATTCCTTATTAAAGTTAAATAATCCGATTTTTTAACTTTATCAACGTTAAAAGGACCGTTAGTGACTAATTTATCACTATTTAGATATGAGGGGAAAAATATAGGCTGTGATAATAATTCAAGAAAATGAAAGGCTGGGTATTCTAAATCAACAACTATAGTTTTTTCATCCGGACAAGACATGCCAATTTCATCAACCGATATTTTGCCTTCTTTTGCGTTTTTACCACCTCTAATTATATACATTAAAAAAGCCATCGAAGAAGGGTGTCCTGGCGATAATGTTCTTTTCCAGGTTTTTTCAAAATCATATGATGTCATTTTTTCATTGTTGTTCCAATAAGCATCTCTAATATGAAAAGTATATTTTTTCCCGTCACTGGAAATATCATAGCTTTCAGCAATTGCCATTTCTATTTTTCCATCTAAAGAAATCCTTGTTAATCCATCATATAATAACTTAATAAGACCAATGTCTTTTATCGTTCTTACTTCGCCTGGATTAAAAGAACCGGGCTCACTTGAAATATTCATTCTAAAATGATTTTTTTTACGCATACCACCATCTTTTGAACAGCCAAAAAATAAAATTCCAACAGAAACAATCAAAAGAATTTTTAATGTTTTCATTTTTTAACCCTTGTATTTAAAACTATTGATCATATTAAAATTATTATTAGTTGTTGAAAAGATCTTAATTATGAACGAAGAAATAGTTTATGCTAAATATCCAACCCCTGTATTAAATACTTCAGACTTTAAAAAAGTTTTCGGGAACAATAATACAAATTCTCTGCTCTTAGATGATAAAGGACATATGAGATCACTAGAATATGTAGCTTTAAAAAATGAAAAATTCACAATATTAGAAACAATTCCAACAGAGCACTATAATATATATAAGGTTAAAGCAGAAAAATATTATTGCAGTCCAATATTTATTGATAGCAGGTTTGTAACTAAAACAAAAAATTCAACAATAAAAAGAATAAAAACAGAAAAGGAAATTATTAACGATCTCATTTCCTATGAAGGATCAACCTACATTTGGGGAAGCAACTGCAAAAATGGAATTTTAAAATTATTAAACTTTTATCCTCCCACAATTAAATTAGATAATAAAACAAAAAATCATTGGATGTTAAAGGGTGTTGACTGTTCAGGGCTATTATATGAGGTAATGCAGGGACAGACGCCCAGAAATACCTCTGAATTAATGTTTTATGGGAAACATCTCGACATAGAAAATAAAAATGCATCAGCTATATTAAATATAGTTAAGCCATTAGATATTTTAGTGTTTGTTGGTCACGTTATTATTATTATTAATAAAGATGTATGTATTGAAAGCAAAGAACATGATGGGGTAATAATTAATTCTTTTGAAAAAAAATTAAAAGAAATCTCAAATCTTAAAAAACCAAAAAATATAACTATCACAAATAAAGTAGATAATAACAGTTTTGTTATTAGACGATGGTTTTAAATTTTTCAAAAAAACAAAAATTAATTAATAAAAAATTTCAGACTAGTTGACGCATAATGTATTTTTTTTGTAGGATCATAGTAATTTCTTCAAGCGTCGCTTGGAAAATAAGATTTTTTGGAAAAAATGGAGACGAAAATGTTAGAATCTATAATAAAAAAATTTCCAAAGCTTATTATTGCTGCTCTTATTGCAACCTTCGCAGTTTCTGCGCAAGATGATAAAAGCACAACTACTAAGCTTTATGATCAAGGACATGCTGTCCAAGAGAACCAAATGCTAGGCGCATACAATGCACCAGCAAGAATAGATGTTAGAAACTGTTGGGACTTTTTCATCACCGGTAGTTATATTTGGTGGGAAGCAAAAGAACAAGGTCTTGAAATTGGAAGATTTGTTACTTCTGATGCAAACCTTTATCAGGGTGAAATAATAAATCATGATTCAGGATATAATTCAGGATTTAAAGCAGGCCTTGGCTGGAACACTGATTTCGATGATTGGCAAATATATGTTGAATATACACGCCTTCATTCATCATCAGGGAAAAATTATACAGCACCTTTATATGCTGGAACACTACCAATTTATCCTGTTTGGTTAAATGATGCAACAATACCTATTGCAAATACACATTCTAAATGGAGATCAAACATTGATCTTATCGATTTAGAATTTGCAAGACCTTGCTATCAAGGCACTAAATTAACATTTAGACCTCATATGGGATTAAGAGGTGGATGGATTGGTCAAAACTTCAATGTTAACTATATACATACTGGAGCTGATGATTGGTCAAAAAACAAATCAAAATCATGGTTGGTTGGACCAAGACTTGGTCTTGATACAAACTGGATTTTTGGTGCAGGATTTAGAATGTTTGCAGACTTTGCAACAAGCTTGTTCTATCAAAAATACACCACACTTAAATTAACTCAACAAAATACAGCTAATGCAGCACTTGCACAAAATTTAAATAATAATAATAAAAGTGCAATCAACCCATATGTTGAATGTGGTCTTGGTTTAGGTTGGGGAACATATTTTGATAACAGCAATTGGCATTTTGACCTATCAGCTGGTTATGAATTCCATAATTTCTGGAATCAAAACGAAATGAGAGGATTAAATGATTCTCTTAATGCAAGAACTGATGGGGCTCCAGGAAGCTTAGCATTACATGGATTAACAATTACAGCAAGATTAGACTTCTAATATGAAGCAAATTAAAAAATTGGAGATCAACTAATGTCATTTATTAATAAAAGTAAATTGTTCTTAGCAGTGGGTTTATTTGCTTCTGCATCTTTGCTTGCTCAAGGCTATGGCTATAAAAGTAAAAATAGCGATATGCAAAAAGATCAAAGCACAGAGCAAAGAAAACCTTACGATCAAGGACATGTTGTTGACAAGGGACAACTATTAGGTGCATATAACGCACCTGCTAGAATTGATCCTCAGGGTTCCTGGGACTTCTATGTTACAGCTAGTTATTTATACTGGCTTGCAAAAGAAACGGGCCTTGATTACGCAATAACAACACCTACAGCAGGAAATATAGACACAGTTCAGGGTGAAGTAGTAAACCTTGAAGGTGATTATAGCTCTGCTTTTAAAGTTGGCTTGGGATGGAACACTGGGCATGACGATTGGGACGTTTATGGAGAATACACATGGTACCATAAAAGTTTCACAAGCTCAAAATCAGTCCCTGCAAACACAACAATGGAACCAGTATTTTATTCTGCAGCAAGATCAGGCTCATATCAAGCTTCTTCAACTTCTTTAAAATGGAAGCCAAGACTTGATTTCTTGAAACTTGAATTTGCAAGATCAGAATATGTTGGTACACATTTAACTTTTAGACCAAGTATGGGATTAAGAGGCGGTTGGATTAAGCAACAAATTAATCAATCAGCAAACCTTACTTCTCCATCAACCGTAAACAACCTTTTATCAAACAATAAATCATCATCATGGTTTATTGGCCCAAGAATGGGCGTTGATACAAACTGGATTTTCGATTATGGATTTAGAATGTTTGGAAATACTGCTTTAACAGTTCCTTACCAAAAAATAACAGTTTGGTCAAAACAATATTCAAGAACATCTCCAACACAGTTAACTGTGAATATAAAAGATGTTAAACACCAAATTAATCCTCAGGCAGAACTTGCTACAGGATTAGGTTGGGGAATGTATTGGGGAAAATGCGTGCATATTGATTTAGCAGCATCTTATGAATTCCAATACCTATGGGCACAAAACGCCATAAGATCATTAATTGATGCAAGGCAAATCCGCACAGACGGAAATCCTGGAGCATTAATGCTACATGGTCTAACAGTAACTGCCCGTTTAGATTTCTAATAGCAATTACAATTGCTTAAAATAAAAGCTGTAAGTTGATTTGACTTACAGCTTTTTTTTATCCCTAATATTTCCATTATTTTATGTTTGAAAAAAATGAAGACATATTATTAATGTTAATGCTAAATATAAATTAAAAGATGAATTAACTGAAAAATGCAAAATAAAAATAAAATAATTTGTTTACTAGTTGTCACTTTATTTTCTTTTTTTTCTTTTACACAAGAACAAAAAAAAGATCCTATAGAAGTAGATAATCTTGAAGCTCCGAAAGACTTAAAACAAGGATATAATTATCCTTATCAAATATCTGTAAACCATTCCTGGAAAACATATGCGACTGTAAGTTTTATATATTGGCAAGGTAAGGAATTGGGAACTGAACTGGCAACAGAAAGGCAATTGAATACTGAAAAGCTGGCAAAAGTAATACAGATTAAACAGGATTTTCATCCGGGTTTTAAACTTGGAGCAGGAGTAAGGACAGATTTTGATAATTGGGATGTTTACTTTGAATATTTACGCATACACTTTTCAAATCACAGATCAAAAATTGCTCAGGAAAATAGTTATTTAAATCCAATTTGGATGGATTCTGAAAACTTTGAAGGGGCCGGGAATGCTAAGGGCGTTTGGAAAGTTAAACTTGATTTAGCAGAATTTGCAATAAAAAGAGCATGTTATGTTGGAAAACAATTCTTTTTAGAACCTAAAGCGGGAATAAAAGCAGGAACAATAAAACAAAGATATACTGCTACATATCACTATTCAGAAAACAGCAATTTGTTATTAGACTCAAATAATAGAAGTACTTCATGGCTTATAGGTCCCGTTATAGGAACCTCTTCAATCTGCCTTTTAGGAAAGGGTTTCAATCTGTTTTTAATTGGAGATATTGCCGTTTTTTATCAAGGAGCAAAAGCAAGAACAAGACAGGATTATACAGAAACAGAACTGTTTAGAAATTCTAAGAAAAAATTCTCATTAGCTATTCCAAATGTTGATTTATCTTCAGGATTTGACTGGAACACTTATTTCGATAGGGGAAACTGGCATTTAAGAACCATATTTTCTTATGATTTTTCAATTTTTTTTAATCAGAACTTCATGAGATATTTAAAAGATAATATAAGTACAAGAAATAATGGTGATAGCGGAAAACTTTCATTTCAAGGCTTGGAAATAACACTTAGACTGGATTTCTAAATCGATCTCAATGCGTAATAAGCCGCCCCTAAAAGAGCTGTTCTTTTATTTAAAATAACTCTAACAGGAATTGACTGGACTAATGAAGAGAACCTTCCCTTGTCAATAAAAGCCTTCATAAAAATTCCGTTTTTTAATTTTTCCAAAATTTTTGGAGCTATTCCTCCGCCTAAATAAATTCCAGACAAAGCAAAATGCTTAAGAGCAATATTTCCCGCCTCCGCACCATAAACAGATATCATAATATCAATAGCTTTTGAACATCCCTCATCCTCATTATTAACAGCTTTACAAGATATTGCTTCTGCTAAATCTTTTATTTTTAATGAATCATTAAAATCTGGATGCCATATTGTTTTTTTTGTATCTACTAAAAATTGATATATATTACAGATTCCAGGACCAGATACAATTCTTTCATAAGAAACATGTCCGAACTTGTTTTTTAAATAAAACAGAAGCTCTGTTTCCAGTTCGTCTCTAGGTGCAAAATCAGTATGGCCGCCCTCACATGCAAAAGGCTTGTATTTCTTTTTATCCCAAAAAAGGCCTGCTTCTCCAAGACCTGTTCCTGCGGATATTAAAGCAGCATTTCCCTGCTGGCGCTTGTTTCCTTTATTTAACTCGAAAAATTCTTTGGGAGATAATTCTAATAGACCATATGCATCTGCTTCAAGGTCGTTTAACAAAAAAACATCTGTTATTTTTAACCTTGAGGCTAGTTCGTTTGCATCAACAAGCCATGGAAGATTTGTTGTATAGCATCTTCCGTTCTTAACCGGGCCTGCTATACCGAAACATGCTTTTTTTATTTCTTTGTTCTCATCTTTAAGGAACTCATTAATGATATCCCATAAAGAGTTATATAATTTACTTACAAATTTTTTTTCTTTTATACAGGCTAGTTCGCCATCATATTCATAAAGAGCAAGATTGGTCTTTGTCCCGCCAATATCTCCGACAAGTAAAATCATTTAAATCTCCTAATATGCGACATATTATCAAAAAATATAATATACTGTCGATTTAGAAAAACATGAATTTTGTTCTTGACGAGAAGCTCTGACAGATTCAATCTATAAATATCAAAAAAAGGAGTTCTTATGAATCAATCCATAGATAAAGAAAAAAAGAAAGCCCTTGAACTTGCTGTATCGCACATACAAAAACAATTTGGAGATGGAGCAATAATGGCCCTTGGAAAACATTCTGCTCTAAAAAAGACAGATGTAATAAAAACAGGTGCAATATCATTGGACTTGGCATTGGGAATTGGCGGCGTTCCCCGCGGAAGGGTCGTTGAAATATTTGGCCCTGAATCATCAGGAAAGTCAACTCTCGCAACACACATAGTAGCTAATGCACAAAAGAACGGCGGCCTTGCAGCCTATGTTGATGCAGAACACGCACTAGATCCTTCATATGCTCAAAAAATAGGGGTTAATATTAATGAACTATTAATATCACAGCCCGATTCGGGAGAAGAGGCTCTGAACATCGTTGAGATGCTTGCAAGATCAAATGCAGTTGATGTTATTGTTATAGATTCAGTGGCAGCCCTAGTTCCAAAAAGCGAGCTCGATGGGGAGATTGGCGATTCTTTTATGGGACTTCAAGCTAGAATGATGTCTCAGGCCCTAAGAAAATTAACAGCTACTCTTTCAAAATCTAATACATGTGCCGTTTTCATAAATCAAATAAGAGAAAAAATTGGAATAATGTTTGGTAATCCTGAAACAACAACAGGCGGAAGAGCTTTAAAATTTTATGCATCAACAAGAATTGATATAAGAAGAATTGGTTCTTTAAAAGGCAGTGATAATGTCGAATATGGAAACAGGGTTAGAACAAAAATTGTAAAAAATAAAATGGCGCCTCCATTTAAAATTGCTGAGTTCGACATAATTTATAATGAAGGAATTTCCAAAGAAACATCATTAATAGACACTGCAGTAGATTTACAAATAATCGATAAAAAAGGAACCTGGTTCAACTATAAAGATATAAAACTGGGACAGGGAAAAGAAACTGTAAGACAAGAACTAAAGAAAAAGCCTGAACTATATAATGAGATAGAGAAAAAAATATACAAAGCACTAGAGCCGGCAAAAGAAGAGAAACTAAAAGAAGAAGCGGTTAAATAATTTTTTCTTCTATCTTTTGAATAATTTTTTTAATAGGTAATGAAAGCAGCTTTAATTCTTTTAAAGCTGCTTTTGATTTATTCATTTCTTCTTCAAATAGTTCATGAGCTTTTTCTTTTCCTAAAAAAATGGCTATATTTAATGAGTCCTTTCTATCTTCCAAAATATCATCTATGTCGTCCGCTATCTGAAATGCATTGCCGAAATGAAATGCAGCTTTTCTTATTTCATCGACTCTATCAAGAGACCCGCCACTGAAGATCCATCCAAAAATAAATGAAAGCTCAAATAAAACTGCCGTCTTCTGATGCATTACTTTATATATCATTTCTAAAGAAGGGGACTTTGTTTTCAAATCATGATACTGTCCGCTTGTTGCTCCTTCCAATCCGGCAACAGAAGATGCTATTTTTATGGCTGTTGAACAAACCTTGTTGCAGTAATTTATATCTTTGTTAACTTCCTTCATCTTGTCAGCATTTTTGCATATCAGCTCATATCCCAAAGCAATAAATGAATAGCTTGCTAAAAGAGCAACGTCTTCACCGAAGACTTTATGTGTTGCCAATTTGTTTCTTCTGTATGTTTCATCATCAATACAAGGAAGATCGTCCGCAATTAATGACGCAGTATGAAAAAACTCAATCGATAATGCTGCTTGCATTGCGTCATATTGATTATCTACCTGTTCGGCAATAAGAAGTACCAGCAGGGGTCTTAATCTCTTTGCGTCGCCTTTAATTGCGTATATGCATGCCTCTTTTAATTTCGAATCGTTGTTTATATTTTCGAAACACTCATCAATAGATTTTTCTATTTGATCAATATAAGAATTTTTTTGCAAAAGACTAAACATTTAAATTTTCCACATTAGATTTGTTCATAACTATAGAATTCTCATCTATTATTCCTTTTATAGATGAAAGAGGATGGCTTATAGTGTTTTTACCGATAAAAGTTGCGGGATTAATAACGCTATTGCATCCAATACTTGAATTATCACCGATAATTGATCCTAATTTTTTCAATCCGGTACTTATTTTTTTTCCATTAAAGTAAAAACAAATAATTTTTTCATCCAATCTAAAATTTGCCAAAATTACTCCGGCGCCCAAATTGACGGAATTTCCAATAATAGAATCTCCGACATAATTAAAATGACTGGCTTTTGCATTGTTTAATAAAATAGAATTTTTTATTTCAGAGCTATGACCAATAACACAATTATTTCCAATTAATACGTTTTCCCTTAAATATGCACCATGTCTAATTGTGCAGTTGTCACCAATTATACACGGACCTTTTATGTATGATCCTTTTTCTATTGAACAGTTTTTACCAATTGAAATTTTATTTTCATTTTCAACAACAACTCCTTCTGGAATTTTTGTTTTATGCACGCCAAGCTCTTGATTATTTTCTAAGTAACTACATAAATTTACTAAAACGTCCCATATATATTTGTGTTTTTCAAAAATTTCCCTGTAAGGAAATTCTTTAAGTTCAAAATATCTTGATGCTGAAAAATACTTTTCCATTAAAAATCTCATTTTTTATCGATAATGATACCTTAAATGATTCTTTTGATCATCAGGAAATATAAAAAGAATATATATTTAAATATTTATCTTATTCTTTAGTCGCTGTGGATTTGTTGATAACTCGGCAATTTTTCATTGTTAAAAAAAGATGTTGATAACTTGTTTATTAAATGTTGATAAGCCCTAGTTATAAACAAAATTCAAGTTATGAACAGAATTTTGAACAAGATATGATAAGAGTTTTCCACAGAAGATCTGGGTTGTTTGTTTAAAAAAAGTTGTTTGTCAGAAAAAATAAAATAAAAAATTTTAATTTAATGGCAATCTATGGTTTTTCATTATTCTTTAATCATATAAATAAAACACACCTATTATTTCATAAATTACCTTGTGTTTTTTGTTTTTTTCATAGAATTTATTACTCTACATAAAAGAGAGTAATTATGTTATTGAATTATTATAAATTTATTGATTGGCATGCTATATGATTAATTCTGATTACCAAAAAGAATAACCTTGGATGCTATATCT
>CAYPMA010000038.1:0-11695 GCA_964411685.1 uncultured bacterium | reverse complement strand
GAAGAAAAGTATCTCAATAAAACAAAAACAAAAAAATATGAATACGACTCCCAGTCAAGAATAAATAGATTATATACATTTTTTAGCAACGATTTGTTTTTAACAACAGATTATAGAAAAGACATATTTGGAAACCTTAAGGAAATAATTAATAAAGACAACAATGAAGAAATAATATCAATAAGAAGGTTCGAATATGATAACAATAACAACATAACAAAAATTGAAAAAATTTCAAAAAGCAATTCGGGAATTGAAGAAATTAATGAATATGATGATAAAAACAGGATTATAAAACATATATCAGAAGATTCTGAATACACATGTGAGTATAATGACTCTTATCCATTTTATGAGACACAATATGTTACTCAAAAAATCACTAAATATAAAAACCAAACTGTTATTGAAACATTTGATCCTTATAACCATTTGACTTCATGTACAAAGAGATTCAAGGACAATGACATTGCAATTAACAAATGCTATTATGATTTTAATGGAAATTTATTAAAAAAAATTGAAAACGAATTTTTCATACAAAAGCCAATAAAAACATCTGTTTATACCTACAAAAATAATAAAGTTTCAGAAATATCAACATCCGATAAAACCACATTATTTAACTATGACAATTTAAATAGACTTGTATCAATACAAAAGCCTGACGAAAAACAAATTATAATTGATTATAAACCAAATTCTACTGAAATAACTTCCACCGATAATAGCATACATTACATATGTAAATATGATTATTCAAAAAACAACAAAATTACTATATACGACCCTATTAATGATTTTTTATTTGAAAGACAATATGACAATAACAATTTAATAAAAGAAACCTTTCCCTATGGCTCTATATCTTATAGTTATGATCTTCAAAATAGACTTAAAAATATTGATCTATTTGATAATTCATCGATTATTTATGAATCAGATTCAAAATGCTCTAAAATAGTTCATAGGATTAAAAATAACGAAAAAACGTATTCATATAATTGTTACAATGACTCTATTAAAGACATGCACGGGAACACTTTAACAGAAAATTTAAAAACAATAACGAATAACACAAACTACATATCATATTGTCAAACAAGCCTCTTATATAATCATGAAGATATTATTGATAAGGAAAGCAAAAATATTATAAGCACTAATTCTTCATTATTTGGCCATACTGATTACATTTTTGATGAACCGGGGAAAATGAATAAGGAACAAGGTTTATTTGTTAACACATATGTATTTGATTATGACAATACATTAATAAATAAAAATAATATTGCAAATACATTTTCAAACAACGGAATGATAGAAAAATCAAATGATGAAAAATATTATTATGATGCAAATCTAAACTGCATACTAATAGAAAATAAGGATGATTCATATCATTTCACCTATGATATATTTAACAGGCTAACATCTGCAGAATCAAAAAAAATAAAAGTTTCTTATTTCTATGACATTTATAATAGAAGGACCAAAAGAATAATTTATACAAAGAAGGGCAATAATTACGTAAAAAAAGACACTACATTTTACTTAAACATTAAAGATGAAGAAATTGGAACCGTTAATAATGGTAAAATAACATGTCTTAAGATATTACAGGACCCTTTAAACTACGATAATAAAATAGCATATATTGAGATAAACGATTCTTTATTCTCACCAATTCAAGATGCAAAAAACTGTATAATTGGCCTGCTATCAGTAAATAATTTAGAAATCATAGAATCATACTATTATGATCTTTTAAAAAATCAAATAATTTTTGATAGGAATTCGGTTTTAACCAATTCAAGCAGTATTAATAACCCATGGATGCATAAGGGATTATTTTACGAATCATCCATTAACAAATATTATATTGATAAAAAGTTTTATCATCCAAATACAAAAGTATTTTTAAATAGTAATATTTTGAAAATTGATATTGAAAAAAATCATTAATTATTTCTTTATCCAATTTCCGTCTGAATCTTTTTTATAAGATTTCTTTACGGCATTCCATGCTACCCTAAATGCCACTTCTTCTTTATTTGAAGACTTATCTCTTCTTTTTTTTGGATCTTTATATTCATCAATAGCATTATTAAATGCTTTTAAGAATATTTCCTGAGCATGTTTTGGAAGATGTTTTCTTACAGAATCAGGCAAATCATCAGTATTTTTATATGGCATAAACTTTCCTTTAATTTATTCTCATTCATATTCATATTAAATTAAAAATAATTAACTCCAATAAAATATTTGTAAAAATATAAAAATAGTATTTCACTTAAAAAAAAATAAATCTAAACTAAAATCGTTCATAATTTTCGAGGGGAAAGGAATGGAAAAAGAAGATCTTGCTCAAAATAATATTTTACAAAATAGCTGGAAAATTAAATCAAATAGGGATCTTTATTGGATAAATCAATGGAGCGACGATTATTTTGATATAAATGATAACGGCAACATAGAAGTAATACCTGAAAAAAACAACTTTAAAGTAGACCTCTACGAGCTCGTGAAAGCGATGACACAAAGAGGTGTAGAAGCTCCGATTTTATTTCGATTTGACGGAATAATAAGGGATAGAATTAAACAATTATATGAATCATTTGATGCTGCAATAAAAGAGTTCGACTACAAAAATATTTATCAGCCTGCATATCCGGTAAAAGTAAATCAGCAAAAACACATAGTAAGCATGATAAGAAAAGCTGGTAAAGAGCGATTGCTAGGCCTTGAAGTAGGCAGTAAGCCCGAGCTTATATGTGTGCTTAGCCAACATGATACTGAAGGAGCCCTTCTATTATGCAATGGATATAAGGACGCAGAATATATTGAGCTTGCCTTGCTATCAACAAAAATTGGAAGAAGGACAATAATAATAATTGAACAATTCTATGAATTGAAATTAGTTATTGATATAGCTCAACAGCTCGGAATTGAAGCTGAAATAGGCCTTAGAATGAAATCATCCATGCCAAGCAGCGGCAGATGGGCCTGCTGCGGAGGAGATTTAGCAAAATTTGGGCTCAACACTCATGAAATGATGCTGGCAATTGAGCAATTAAAAAATGCTAAAAAAGATCATTGGCTGAAATTACTGCACTTTCATGCAGGGAGCCAATTAACAGCCATAGTATCGATTAAGAATACATTATCAGAAGCTACAAGGATTTATACGGAAATTGCAAAACTATGCCCTTCAATGTGTTTTTTTGATGTTGGGGGCGGCCTTGGCGTTGATTATGAGGGATCAAAAACAACATCTAATTCTTCAATGAATTATACAATGCAGGAATATGCAAGAGACGTCGTTTATTCAATAAAAACTGCATGCGAGGAATACAACCTTCCGGAACCGGTTATCATATCTGAATCAGGAAGAGCTATAGTAGCCCATCATTCAGTGCTTGTCACAGAGGTGATAGACGTTTCACCTACATTAGATGCAATTGTAGAACTTCCCCCTCCTCCAAGCAATCATGAGGTGCTTGAAGAGTTATGTCAGCTATATAAAATTTTAACCCCTAAAAACTGCCATGAGGTTCTACATGATGCTTATCATATAAGAGAACATACTCTGCAGCTTTTTATTCAGGGCAATTTATCATTAAGCGATAGAGCTTATTCTGACAGGGTTTTTAGACATTTGGTAGCAAAGATAAGAATGGTATCAAAAAAGTTAAAGTATGTTCCTGAAGATATAGAAGAGCTTGATGAAAAGCTGTTAGACCTTTATTTCTGTAATTTTTCAGTATTTCAATCTCTTCCGGATGCATGGGCTATTGATCAAATATTTCCTGTTATGCCTATTCATAGGCTAAATGAAAAACCAACAAGACATGCCTTTATTGTAGATTTAAGCTGTGACAGTGACGGAAAAATTGATAAATTTGTAAGCAATTTTGAACAAAAACGCTATACTCACCTTCATGAGATGAATTCTTCCCCATATTACATAGGAATTTTCCTAGTTGGAGCCTATCAGGAAATTTTGGGAGGCCTTCATAACCTTTTTGGAGACACTAATGCCGTCCACATTGATGTTGATGAAGATGGAAATTGGGAATTCAAGCATGAGATCGAGGGAGACACAATCAATGAAGTTTTGGGTTACGTACAATATAATTCTCAAGAACTTATAGAAATGCTTAGAGTTTCAATTGAAAAGGCATTAAAAAAAGGACAGCTTACAAATGAAGATTCAGCAAAATTAAAAAAGAGGTTTAAAGAAGCCTTGGAAAGCTATACTTACTTAGTTGTTTAAAAAAGGAAAAACAATGAACAATAATTTTGGGCATTTACCTAAAGAATTTTCAAATTTTTACAAATCGGAAATAGTAGTTATTCCAGCTCATTTTGAGAAAAAATCAAATGATTACAAGGGATATGATAAAAGCCCAGAATTAATAATTTCAAAATCTAAAGGTATTACATTGTTCGACAACGAAGTATCTTATGCAGCTTATAGGCACGGTATTTTCACATCTCCTTATATTTCCCATGAATCATCAAGACAATTTTCAGAGCTTCTTTTATCTGATGCATTATCGTTATTAAATCAAAATAAATTTCTAGTAACGATTGGTGGAGACCTTACTATAATATTATCTACTGTCAAAGCGCATGCCATTCATTATAAAAAAATAAGCATTCTTCATATTGGACCTAAAACAAGCATTTCAAAGCATAAAGAAGAATATAATTTTTTATATAATTCAATTATTTCACTTATGAACAATCATAAAAATATTCATTCAATGACATCTGTAGGGATTACAGAAAATATTGACAATGAAATGGATAAAATAAATGTGTTTTTAAATGAAGAAATTAAAAAAGATGATATGTGGATGGAAAAAGTTATTAGCTCATTATATGAAAAAATATACATTTCAATTGATTTCGAAATTTTTAATTATCATAATTTAGATATAATTTTGGAATTTCTTAAAAAATTAGCCTCATCAAAAAATATTGTTGGATTTGATATAACAGAGATTAATCCTAATAATGAGGCTATAGAATTAGCACCTAATTTTATATATAAATTAATCAATTACATTTTTTCACAAAAGGAGAGAAAAAAAGATGAATATGTACAAGTTCATGAAAAAGCATTTTAGACATTTTAATGCAGCTGCATGCGTTGATGCTGCTGATGGATGGATAGATTTGCTTAATAACAACGGTAAAATGTTAGTAACCTTGGCAGGTGCCATGAGCACTGCGGAACTTGGTATTTCTCTTGCTGAAATGATAAGAAATGATAAAGTTCATGCAATTTCCTGCACAGGTGCTAATTTAGAAGAAGATATATTTAATCTTGTAGCACATGATTACTACAAAAGAGTTCCAAATTTTAGAAACCTTAAAAAAGAAGACGATTATAAATTATTGCAGGAAGGAATGAATAGAGTCACAGACACCTGCATTCCTGAAGAAGAAGCGATGAGACGCATAGAAAAAAATCTTATTGAAGTGTGGTCTCAAGCTGAAAAAGAAAATAAAAGATTTTTCCCGCATGAGTACATTTATCAAATACTTGATACTAAACTCTCAAAAGATGACTTTCAGATTGACCCAAAAGATTCATGGGTTTATGCAGCCTATAAAAAAAATCTGCCGATTTTCGTTCCAGGTTGGGAAGACTCAACAACAGCCAATTTTTTTGTATCAAATGTTATTAAAAAAAAGTTATCAAATTTCAGCACCGTAAAATCAGGAACAGAACAAATGAATAACATAATAAATTGGTACAGAAAAACTTCAAAAGATTCACCTATTGGATTTTTTCAAATCGGCGGCGGAATAGCAGGAGATTTTCCTATCTGTGTAGTTCCTCTTATAAGGCAGGACTTAAAAGAAAACTGTCCTTTATGGAGCTATTTCTGTCAAATAAGCGATAGTACGACTTCATTCGGATCATACAGCGGCGCTCCTCCCAATGAAAAAATAACCTGGGGGAAAATAGATATAAATACTCCGGGATTTATTATTGAATCTGATGCAACTATTGTTGCTCCATTAATATTCCAATATATTTTAGATCAAAATAGTAAATGCAGCTGTTCCAGAAAAGAACTATCAGAAATAGAAAAATAGATTAAGCTTTTTTCTTATATAAAAAATAAGAAAGAAGAAAAACTAAAAAGCCTACATTTACATAAAGAATATTCTGTATGTTTTTGTAGGCTTTTTCAATTAAATTTAAACTTCTATTTTCAAAAGATTCCGCAAGGTTTGCGCGATCCACATTACTTAAAGCTTTAGCATAAATAGATTTTTTATTATCAACTTCAAAAAAGTATGATGAAGGAAAAACAATATCATTTGAAGACATCTTTTCTTTAACGGCTTTATCAAAAGGCATTTCTGTTCTAAAAACTGTTTTATAAATGCATGACTCAATATCAACATTTGGAAAAGCTTTTCCGTAATAGCCCCAATTCCTTCTTATTTTAACGACAGACTCTTTTAGTATGGGATGACAAGGCGATGAGGCAATTATTTGATTAGAAGCGAAAATAGAGCTATTTCCGACAGGATTTGAAAGAGGATGCAATGCACAATAAAATGAAAACCTATTAAGGGCATCAAAACATTTAAGACATTCAATATTTCTTGAAATAACAACTCCCCCTTCTTTTAAAAGAATTTCCAACTTCAATAAATTTTCCTTTTCAACATAATTAAATGCTCTATCATATAGATCATTCATTTCTGTAAGATTTTTAACTAATACAATATTAAAATCTTTTTTCTTGAAATAATGCTTTTTATTAGTCCAAACGTTAACCTTCCAATTCTTATGAACATCTTTCCATTTTTTAAAAATCGCGATATCTTTTTTTGTAGGCTTTTTTGAATCTATCCATACTATATGTAAAATATTTGGTATTTTATTTTGATTTACGTTTAAGGATATATTTGTTTGAAATGCTGATTTATATATTTCATAATTATCAGTATCAAGCTTAGTCTGAATAAACTTTTTGTTATCCCCCATTAAACTATCAAAATCATTTGAAAAAACAAAAAAACACCAAATATTAAAAATCATTAAGAGATATTTCATTTTTTACCTCTATACATAAATATGAATATTGCTGACACAAAAAGTATGGATTGCAAATACAAAAGCTTTCTTTCTAAAGAAAGCAATTTAGTAGCTTTTTTTCTAATATTTTTTAAAGATTTAGAATCTTTATCTGTATGTATCCATGTTGCCGCACAATACTTTGATATAAAAACAGGACTTTGATCTGAATGCCCAGATAAAAAGACCTCAGGTAACACAATGTCTATATTGTTGTCTTTATCAATCATATCATTAACAGCATGTGTTAGGGAAATATAAGAGGAATTTATAACTCTAAGCCTAATGTCGTTTTCAGTATTTTCGGGGTATTTTTTATCGGCTATCTCCTTTTTTATTATTACATAATCTAATACACTTTTTAAGACAGGATGATTTTTTTTAGATCCTATTATGCTATTAGATACATTAGTTGCCATGTCATCAATTTTAGTATATGGAGCACAAACTTCTGCAAA
Organism: uncultured bacterium; assembly: GCA_964411685.1. Lineage (GTDB taxonomy): Bacteria > Chlamydiota > Chlamydiia > Chlamydiales > SM23-39 > CAYPMA01. The sequence continues at coordinate 4,129 of CAYPMA010000038.1, read as the reverse complement.
AAAATCATAGCCATTAATTAAAGGGTCTATTGATCTAATACATGAAGCTTCATGATCTAAATATACGCCCCCCATTTGAAGAAGTATTTCATATCTTAATATATCAGATTTTTCTCCCCAATTAGTTGCCTTTTCATAAGTATCTTTTAATTTTACAAAATTAAAATCCTGAACATATTTTACTATCATTTCACTGCATGGAGGAGGCCTTTTTCTATCTGTCCAAAATATTATCTCCCATTCAGGATGAGTTTGCACCCATGTTCTAACATTTTTAATTGAAGATAGAGGAAAATTTTTTGGCCCAAGCCAAATAAAATGAATAATTTTAGGAATTCTGCATTCTTCCAAATTTAGAAGCATTCTATTTTTATTTTTTTCATATAGGGAAATATATCTATTCATAAGATCATGATCTTCTTTAGTTACTAGATATGTGTCCCATCTTTTTGTATCTTTTCCTACAGATAAAGTGCAAAAATCTTTATTTAATGATTCCTGTAAGTAACCATCTGAAAAGCTATTAAATGAAAAGAATATAAGAACAAAATTAATAAATTTAAAATATGACATTCAAACTCGTTTTAAAATTTAATAAATTATTAAACATTTTCTTAAAGTTCTGCAATAATAAATTTAAAAAAACAAATTAGTATGATATCTAAATCATAAAGAGGTCAAGTTATGGGATTTAATCAAATTGATGCTGTAATATATATAAACCTAGAGAGCAGAAAAGATAGAAAAAAACAAATTCTTAAAGAGATCGAGGATCTAAAAATACCAAAAGAAAAAATACATAGAATACGAGCATATTATTCGGCATTTAATGGTCATTATGGATGTTCTCTGTCACACTTAGCAGCAATTGACCTTGCAATTACAAACAATTGGGAAAACGTTCTAATCTTAGAAGATGACTGTGTTTTTTCAGAAAAGAATGAAATAGACAGTTTTTTAACATTTTTTTTCAAAAACATAAAAAAATGGGATGTGCTTTTTTTGGGAGCAAAAGTATATAAAACACAAAAAACTGAATTAGAAGATATTAATAAAGTAATAAAAGCTACATATAGCCATTGTTATCTAGTAAACAGACATTACCTAAATACCTTAGCTAATGTTTTTTTTCAATCTTCTGAGCTATTAAAAGACAAGCCTTTACTATTGTACTCAAATTATGCTTTAGATAGATTATGGCTTCCTCTTCAGATAAAAGATAATTGGTTCATAAGCTCAACATTATTTGCTAAACAAACAAAGTCTTTCAGCAACACTATTTATAAGGAACTTCCAACAAGATGAACAGATTCGATGGAATCGTATATATTAATCTTAATGAAAGAAAAAAAAGAAATAACCATATTTTAAAAGAACTAAAAAAGTTAAGAGTTAAAAAAAATATAATACATAGAATAGAAGCTGTTTATACTCCATTAAATGGGCATAAGGGATGCGCTCTTTCCCATATAAAAGCCTTGGATACTGCAATTGAGAATGACTGGAATAATATTTTAATCTTAGAAGACGACTGTTATTTTTTATTAAATCACAAAATAGTATCTATGTATCTAGATCATTTTTTTAATAATGTAAAAAATAATTGGGACGTTTTTTTCTTGGGAGGAAAAATTGTAAAAACTAAAAAAACTAAATGGCAGCATATATTTCGAGTAACTGAATCTACAGTTTCTCATTCATACATTGTCAATAAGCATTATTATAAAAAATTAAAAAACCTGTATTTAAAATCTTACAAATCCATGAAAGAAGAAATATTTGCATTTCAGTCTGCTAATACACCTATTGATAGAATGTGGCAAATACTTCAAAAAAAAGACAGATGGTTTGTTCAGGAAATAATAATTACATCACAAAAAAATTTGGGAACTGACATTAGAAAAAAAGGCAATTCATTTTAAATCTTAAAAAAATTTTTAAAGAATTTTATAGAAAACATTTGTTATAACAATTTGTTACATGACCATATAGTTTTTAGCTATCAGTCAACTTAAGATAACCAACTTTAAGGAGACCTAATGAAAAGAATAGCTGTCTTTGGCACTCATAGTGCTGCCAAAACAACATTAATATATTTACTTGCCTCATATTTTAAAATGAAAGACAAAAATGTTACTGTCATTCATGAAACAGCAAGACAAAGCCCTTTTCCAATAAACACCGATGTTGTATACCAAACAACTTTATTTGTTGTTGCCAGTCAATTAAAAAAAGAATTGGAGGCAGAAGCACAAGGTTTTGAAATAGCGATTTCAGACAGAACGCCTTCTGATGCATTTATATATTTAAATCATCTCGAAAGAGATAATTCATTAACCCACTCTTTAGAAGAATTCTGCCTAGAATGGGTTCAAAAGTACAATGTTCTAATATATCTTGAACCAACTGAAGGATACATACCAACTAATGATGGAATTAGAGCTTGTGATATAGGCTATCAGCTAGCAATAAGAGATGATTTTAGGGTTTTAGTTGAAGAGATGAAGAAAAAACATAAAACAATCAACATTATTAAGGTTGAATCAAAACAAATATTTGACGAAACACAATGTCAAACATTATTAAATGAAATAAATAGGAGTGTTTATGAACAACATAGAGAAGTTCATTTGGCTTAACACAATTGTTGCTATAATTGGAACTTATTTAAATGCAAAACAAGTAAGATTTGGATTCATTATTTGGATGTTAACAAATGCTGTTTTTGTAGGTTACAATATATACATACATGCATATGCTCAGGCAACTTTATTCTTCGTATATTTTGGACTAGCCCTATTTGGCTGGATTAATTGGGGAAAAAGTTCTGTTAAAACAGAAGAGACCACTTAACTTCTTAAAATAAAAAGCTCTATTTTTTAAATAGAGCTTTTTTTGTTCAATTTTATTTTTTAATGTATGCTTTAATGATTTTCTGTTCTTCAGCGGGCTTATCCATCATATCCGTTTTAATATTTTCAATTTTTTTAACAACGTCATTGCCTTTTACAACTTCTCCAAATATTGTGTGATTCATATTCAGCCATGGAGTTTTTACTGTTGTAATGAAAAACTGACTGCCATTTGTATTTGGTCCGCAATTAGCCATAGCAACCAGTCCCGGCTTATTAAAAGCGACTTCTGAAGATACTTCATCCTGAAAAGGTTTTTCCCATATTGACTTACCTCCGGTACCAGTTCCTGTAGGATCCCCGGTTTGGATCATAAAATCTTTAATAACCCTATGGAAAATTATTCCGTCATAGTAGTGCTTTTCTACTAGTTTTTTAAAATTTTCACATGCTTTTGGTGCAATATCGGGAAATAATTTTATTTCTATAGTCCCTTGGGTTGTTTCCATACATACAGTATTACTTTCTTTACTCACAATCTGCTCCTTTGCTAATAGGTTAGAAAAAATTAAAATAAATGCTGCAAACATACTAAATAGATATTTCATATACGAAAATCTCCTTTTAAAAATAAATATGATCTAACAATTTCAAGAAGACTTCAACTAAAATTAAATGTTGGTAATGGACGAGAAAGTTTCTTATATAAGAAATATAGATTTAAATATGTCAATGTAAGGTTAAATATTCCCAATGATACAGTAGTAACTGTATAAGGTGATGATATTAAAAATACATAAACAAAAAACACAGGAATAGCAATGTTTGTTATTTTTATTAATGAAGAAACAGATTTCTCTACATTATCAAGAACTATAAATACATAGGGATGTTTATCGGAATTAATACTCTTTTTAGCAATATATAATCCTACCTGTAATAGAAGAAACCCTAATGAAGCTAAACTTGAATAAATGGTATTATTTTTTATCAAATAATTTGCCACAAGATTAAATGGAACATAAGATTGTATAATTTTTCCAATGCTATTTAAAATTATAACTACCTTGTCAGACCTTATTTTTATAAATGATTTTTTTTCAGTTAGGTTTTCTATAAATGATCCAATTGTGCTTACACATGAATAACCCATTCCACTTATAAGAATCATCTTCCCTAATGAATCATAAGTAACCGATGTTATCGATGCCATGTAACCTTTGAATGTAAGAATTAAAGAAAAATATTAAATATATAAAAAATTAATAACAATATTT
>CAYPMA010000037.1:0-11761 GCA_964411685.1 uncultured bacterium | reverse complement strand
TTAGAAGAACAAATCTCACATCCCAATGATCTATATCTTTTCCCATCTCCTTTATCAAAATATAAATCAACTACAGGAATATTTTCCCTATCTATATATTCCCAGATATCTGCTTCAGTCCAATCAAGTAAAGGATGAACTCTTACATGGGCTTTTGTAGGAAATTCAGTATTAAACTGAGACCAGAATTCCGGTGGCTGATTAACAATATCCCAATGATTATCGACGCCTCTAGGAGAGAAATATCTTTCTTTTGACCTGCTTCCCTCTTCATCAGCTCTTATTCCTAATATTAATCCATCAAATGGATCTTTATTATCCCAAAGTTCATACTTCTTTGTTTCATGGTTTAACTTAAATCTTGGGCCTGTTCCATCCAGGGTTTGTTTAAGAGCTAAAGTTTTTAATAGCCTACAACATTCAATTCTAGATAACGTTCCTTCCGGGAAACTCTTTTTTTCTTTCAAAGCTTGAATATTTTGCCCATAAACCATATTCAAATTCCACTGCAGTGCTAATTGATCACGATACGTTATCATCTTAGGTATTTTATAATTTGTATCTATGTGTATTAAAGGGAAAGGAACATGGCCAAAAAATGCTTTTCTGGATAAATGTACTAAAACAGTACTGTCTTTTCCTACAGACCAAAGCATACCTAAATTTTTAAAATGATAATAAGCTTCACGAAGAATAAAAATACTTTTGTTTTCAATATTATCCAAGTGATTCATTTACATCTCTTTTTGCTAATAATATCCCTTTTATTAATTGTATTATAATATATGTTGAAATGCTTATTACTGTTGTAAATATCATGATCGAAGCAGATGTTTTATAAGTTAGTTGTTTCAATACTACTGAAACCAAACATCCAAAAACTGCAAAAGCAAAACTATATCTTATTTTGATAGGATTAACATATTTTGTTGCCATTGCCCCTATCTTTGTTCCAATAATTGCTCCTGTTAACATTATTCCAGCAGCTAAAAAATCAACACACCCCTTTTGAGAATAAGTTATTGCTCCATATACACCTGATATCATTACTTCAAATAAATCTGTGCCTACAGCAACAATTGTTGGACAGCCTACGAAATATATTAATGCTGGCATGCGGAACAAACCGCCTCCTATTCCTAAAAATCCAGCTAAAAATCCTGTTATTAAACCAACAATTATTGGAAGCCATATTGAACAGGTAATATTTGAAACACTGAAATGAATAACAGGCGGTAATTTGATCTTATGAAAAGTCTTATACCATGTAATTCCTGATTCATTATTATTTTTTCTAGATTTCATGCAGTCTATAAAAACCATAATGCCTATTCCTAAAAGTAAAAAGGCATACGCCCATCTAACAACAGAATCTAAAATCAATAGCTTTTTTAAATACATTACAACCTGAGCACCACACTCAACTCCAATAACAGTTCCTACAACCATTACTAAAGCAAGCTTATAATCAACATTTCCCATTCTTGAATGCTGTCTTGTTGCAAAGATTGATTTACCTGCCACATGAGCTATATCCGTCCCAATAGCATATGTCATAGGGAAACCCAAAATATTCAACCCAGGTGTTACCATCCATGCTCCGCCTATTCCAAAAAAACTGCTAATAACACCAACAGAAAATCCTATTAAAATTAATGCCGGAATAAAAACCTGAACTTTAGCAAATGGAAGGTAGGTACTTAACATATTTATGATATCGTGCACATTTTCTCCTAAAAAATTATAGTCTATTTTTATAACAAATATTTTTTTATAAACAAATATTTTTAATTTTTTAAAAGGTATATTGATAAATGTGCATGAAAGCAGAAAAAATATGTTAATCTAATAGTGAATCATATTGAGCATCACTAATTGACCTAAGTGGATTCAAAAGAGAACTTAGATAAGTAATTATAGCATTATCATTTTCTTTCTCATTTTTTAATAATTGTATCGCCATTTTATTTGAAGGGTCTTTTCCTTCCCAGGCTTGAGATAATCCTTCTATACAGGCAAGCACCCTTGTAATAAGGCATTTAATATTTTGTTTAGGGGTACTGCTATTTACCATTGATCTAACATCTTCTAAAGGAAGATGAAAATGTACTAAATTATAAAATATTGTAGAATTAACATATGGCCTTCTTTCTATAGTAAAAGTTCTATTAATCAATTCTTTATATACCTCAGGAAAGGTTAAGGCCCCTTCAGATACTATATCGTCTCCAAGATGACAATGGTGCACAAAAAAATAATATCTAGTGTTTATTTTTAGCAAACCAAACAGGAAATTAATATGATCTTCAACACTTGATATAGCTGATACCTCTGTTGATTGCTCTAAAAGGCGATCCAGCTCTTGCTGTTGATAATCAATGGGTTGTATGCTCATAAAAACTTTATCGATCTTGTGTTTTTGTTTAAATTACAGCAAATATTTTACAATAAAAAGCAAATTAATTCAATATAATTAGTATTAAACAATAACTATTGGTTAATTATATGACAATATACTTATTATAGACGGCAATTCTGTAAAGAAAATATTTGAATTATAGATTAAATGAAAGATTAGCACTTACAACATTATTATAATACCTTTTGGCAAACTCTCCGTCATACCTTAAAGAAAAGTTCAACCTGTCATCCTGACTAACTGTTGAAAAAGAAAATCCTGGAGAAAATATATTTCTATTTGGCTCAAGTCCTTTTACTGAAAAATAATTGCCCTGATCGACCATGCGTATGTCATAATGTTTACTATCTATTCTAATCTCTCTTACCCAGCTTAATTTTAAATCAGTGACATATTTCTTTTTATGAATAAAACAGTTTGAAAAATGAGTGCCCAATTCTGTTCTTATAAAATAATTATCAGAATTTTTCACTTCTAAATTCAAGCTATTTGCTCCAGTCTCAGTAAAGTTATTCTCTCTAAAATACAAAAAGTCCACAGAAACAAATGGGTGTAATTCAATCAATTTAAAGTCTACCATTGATCCTCCATCTATATGAGCACCAAGTTCTCTTCCAGAATGTTGATTGCTTGCAGTACGGCTAATAGATGAAAATGAAATATTCCTATGTGCTTCAATATTGCTAAACGATCCAAAAACTGATGAATTAACAAAATACTTATTGTTAAACCACGAATGATATAACAAACCATAAAAACTATTTATATCTGACTTTCCTTTATTATTTTCCCAATCTACATTTGAAAATGTATAACTTCCTGCTATGCCGATGCAATTTCTTGATGCAAATTTATGATCAAATCCTATAACACCTCCTGAAGTCATGGTGTGAAACCCAAGATCAGTACTATTGTTATCCTGATGATAATAATCAAAAAATGGTGCTGCCCAAAAGCTATTTTCTTTTGAAATGTCCCTTATACATGTAGCCCTATATAAATCATTTGATCTTTGAGTGACTAACGATCTAACTCTTATCAAATTGCTTTCCTGAGATAATGCTATGCCTTTGTACATAGAACATTGCATTTGATCAAAAGCATCTCTCATATTAGCTAGGCTCATTAATTGAATTTTCTCAATAATATCATCTAAGTCACTTCCCTCAAGCAATGGACTTAAAGTATCAATATAATCTGCAACTCTTCCTGGATTGCCTCCCCTTATAAGAGTTGAAAAAGGAATAGCATTCACTGTAAGAACAATTGTATTAGGATTGTCATAACTTAATTCTCCAATAAATGAAGGATAATCCGTTATTATGTTTGCAAAAGTACCTGTTACTCCTCCAGTAGTCTGAACTATGGTATACTGCTGATAAGGCTGATAACTACCTGAGCCTACATCAGGAATAAGCTCAATATTTACTCCTGAATTAATTGTTACCGATCCTGTAACATCTAATAAGTCAGATGCTGTTGGAGAAAATTCTACTTGATAAGTTGATCCTGTTAAAAATGTTTGATTACCGGTGACATGAAGAGTTCCAATAGAAGAGCCAGGTCTTACCGTACCATATGCATTAATATTTCCTGTAATTGTTCCTGTTCCACCTACTGTTGCTCCATCAGCAAGTACTATATCGCTTGTAATGCTTCCTGTAACTGATAATTTTCCTTCAGAAACTGTTGTGTCCCCCGTATAAGTATTTGTACCTGACAATGTTAATGTTCCAGAACCTGTTTTTGTAAGTTTACCACCGACTCCTGAAATGGCGCCTGAAAAAGTCGAATCAGCATCATTGTTACCAGTTGTTAATGTAGCTGTTCCTAAAGTTACGCTTCCTGTACCTGATAATGATCCTATACTTTGATTAAAATTATTTAAATTATATGTTCCTGCAATAGAAACAGCAGAATCAGTTTTTAAAATATTTGCAGCTCCGGCTTTTAATGTTCCTGCAGAAACGGTCGTTGTTCCTGTATATGTATTTGTACCGGACATTGTTAATGTCCCTGATCCTAACTTTGTAAAGCCTCCTGATCCTGATATAACACCTGCAAAAGTGGTACTTGTATTATCACTTCCCGCAGAAAGTGTTGCAGAGCCTAATGTAACACTTCCGGTTCCTGCCAAGTCTGCTAAGGAGCCTATGGACTGATTATAATCATTAAGATTAAAAGTACTTGTAACAGTAACAGCACTGCTGGAAGAAATAGCATTGGCCACTCCCATTTTCAGCTCTCCTGCAGAAATTGTAGTTGCTCCAGTATATGTATTTGCTCCGGAAAGAGTGAAGGTTCCCGTACCAAGCTTGGTAAGATTTCCGGTCTCTGAAATAACCCCTGAAAAAGTAGTGCTTGTATTCTTACTTCCTGTAGAAAGTGTTGCTGAATCTAATGTAATGCTTCCAGACCCACTTAAAGACGCAAGGCTTTGATTATAATCATTAAGATCTAAAGTACCATCCACCGTTACAACACTTTCTATATCTATTGCATTTGCAATGCCAAGCTGTATTGTACCTTCAGAAATGTCTGTAGGACCAGTATAAGTATTAACTCCACCAAAAAATTGAGATGAACTGCCTGTTTTTGTTACACCTCCTGTTCCAGAAATTACTCCCATAAAAAGACTATTTATGTTGCTTGCTCCTATAGTAAGTGTTGCAGAGCCCAAGGTAACATCACCCGATCCTCCAAGATGAGATATTTCCTGATCATAATTATTTAAAGCAAAAGTAGAAGTAACTTCAACACTTGAAGCGTCTGCAATAACATTTGCAGCCCCTGTCTGAATAGTTCCTGCAGAAATTGTTGTTTCTCCGGTATATGTGTTTGCTCCTGACAAGATTAATGTTCCTGCTCCAGTTTTTATTAATTGCCCGCTGCCTGATATTGTTCCAGACAATGTAGTTGTAATACCATTATCAATATCTAGAGTTCCACTTCCATTTAATGCAATATCGTTACCCATTGAAAATGAACTGGTAGTAGTTTTAAGGGTTGCTGTATTTATTTCAATGTCTCCTGTTCCTAAATTATTATTAGCGCTAATACTTATCGCGCCTGCTTGAATATATGTCCCTAAACTATAGGTACTTGATCCTGATAGTGTTAACGTTCCAGAGCCAACCTTTGTCAATTTCCCAGCACCCGTTATAGCTCCAGTATATTCTGTGTCAGTGTTAAGACTTCCGGAAGTTAGTCCAATAGTACCTGAAGAACTAGACATTGAAATGGTTCCGCCAGTTCCTTCAAGAGAGCCTACTGTCAGATTAGAATTGTTCAAATTTAGTGTTCCTCCGGTTATTGTCATAACAGTAGTTGTAGGAAGCACATTACTTGCTACAATCAACATAGTTCCAGATGTTAGATTTGTCGCTCCTGTATAAGAACTGGCAACTCCTGAAAAAACAAGGCTTCCGGTACCGCTTTTTGTTAGATCTCCACTACCACTTATTCCCCTAGATACATTAATTGCACTATTTGTAGAAAAAGTCGTTGAGCTATCAATACTGAACATGCAATTGTATGTTCCAGGATTATTTGTAACTGTAAAAGTAGGCGAAGTTCCATCAAAATGAATAGTACTTGTTGAGGGAGTAAATGTATAAGCATATGGACCTGCAGAAGTAGTCAAAGTTCCAACTGTAGGGGAAATATCCAATGTAATAGTTCGAGCACCGCCACTTAAAGCAATAGGAAAAGTGGCAACAGCATCTGCAGCATTTGGAACTCCTGCACTCCAATTACCTCCATCATTCCAATTGCCGCTAGTCCCAGTCCATTCTGAAGTTGAAATCAGACACGGCAATAAAATACCTATGAAAAATAACTTTTTCATTAAAAAACTAACATTTTCTTCCCCATATTCTTATATAAGAATATGAGAGAAAATAGTCAATCTCTTAACCTAATAAGTTTACCTTTTTGAAAAGTCTATGAATTTTTCTATTACTATCTTTCTTTTTTTATGTATTGGAAGGGCTTTAGTAATTTTTAAATTATTTAATCTGGCTTGGATACTTGAAATTGTTTGATCATGTCTTGAAAACCCAAATCCTAATAATGCTGTTCCATCATCTATAAAGTACTCTATGTTATGGGCATACTTATATAATGGATAAACATAATTAGAATATACTTCTCTTGTTATTCCCTGAACTCCTGCCGACATGCCGAATCTATTTAGAATTTTTTTTCTTTCATCTTCAAATAATTTCATTTTCATAACAATTGATTGTGAGGTTATTTCCCACAATCTTGATCCCCCATCAATAAACAAATAACCTTTTTTTCTTAAAATTTTATAAAGAGGCTCAATTGAAGTTTTTAACCTTAGTCCTGCATCAATGTATAAAAAGTCATAAAATAATTCGGATGCCTGTTTTAAAACAATTGGTTTAAAAGAAAACCATCCTCTTACCATTTTTCCTAAATTATTGGTTTTGTATTTGATAAACTGATATGGATTGACTTTTTCTACATCATAAACCTTAACATGCTGCATAGCATTTAATGTTTCTCTTTGTTCTGTAGTAAATCCTATATCAAATACTGCTATCTGATTTATTTTATTATCATGATGAGTTTGTATATCAGATATTAAATTTAAGAGCTTAGGATAAAATTCTTTATCAGCAATGGTAACAAAATTTAAATTCTTCTCTTCATCATTTTTAAAAAGATAAAAAGAGCTAAAAACTAATAAAATTCCAAATATTAGAAAAAATATTTTTTTCAAAATTTATTCCTATATGCATATTATAAAAATGCTTATTATATTTTATTTAATAATGGTTAAAAATGAAGTTTTTATTTTTTTTGATCACAATTCTTTTTTCAATAAATGCTCACGCTATGAAAATTGATAGAGTTATCTTGTCCACTGACAACCATCCGAATTATATTCAATTCTGGCCTATAGTTGCAAAAGCATGGAATAAATTAGGGATAAAACCAACTTTAGCTTTTATTGGATCAACAGATGTTGAAATTGATAAATCAGTTGGTGATGTATTTTATTTTGAACCTATTAAAAACATTAAAACTTCATTTCAAGCACAAACGATAAGACTTCTTTTACCTGCATTATTTCCTAATGAAGTATGTCTTATCTCCGATATTGATATGTTCCCTCTTCAAAAGGAATATTTCCAGGATTCAATAAAAAATATCCAAGATGATTTTTTTGTTGTGTACCGCAATAAAGCATATGATAACGAATTAAAAAAATATCCTATGTGTTATGTGGCAGCCAAAGGATCTACATATAAAGAGGTTTTTAAAATTAATAAAGTAAGTGATTTTAAAAATACTATTAAAAAATGGAAAAAATTAAAACTTGGCTGGAATACTGACGAGTTAGTTTTATATAAAACGCTACAAGACTGGAAGCATTTTGATAAAAAGTGCATTTTGTTAAATCATATTGCCAATAACCGTATAGACAGGGTTTGCTGGGGATATGATATAAATGATTTAAAAAAAAATAAATACATTGATGCGCATTTCCCAAGACCTTATTTAAATCATAAAGATTTAATAGATAAATTTATCAATGATTATTATGAATAAAATTTTGATTTTCATTTTTTCAGTTTTTACATTTACATATGCTAATCACCCCAAACTTATTTTACATTTTGACATTAACCAAACAATAATAGCATCTGATCCATCAGGTAACAGAAATGTTGAATCGGTTATAAACCATTCTCTTGCACAACGATATAAGGATCTGTGGAACAATAAAACAACAATAAAAAAATCGTATTACAACTATGTATTTGAAGATTTTTTACCAGGGACAAGAAAAGACAAACAACTTAAAGCAAAAAGAACAAAAACACTAAAAAATTTTGTTAATTATCTAAAAGACACAGATTCCATTTTTTATCCTGAAGCCAATATTCTTTTTCATCAATGCCTTGAAAAAATAAATTCTTCAAACACTATCATTTTTAAATCTTTTTATAAATTAATTGATTATCTCAATGAAAAAAAGATCCCCTATTCAATAATAATTAGAACCTTCGGAAATGATATTCAAAAGGTAACTGAAGAAATAGAAAAAAACACTTCCATAAGTTTTTCCAGGGATAAATATAATATAGCTGACAATCAGCTTTTTATGAACGGTGTATTGATTTATAACGATATGTCTTCAATTTATAATTTTTTTGTTAAATCTGATCACTTAGCAATACAGGATAATTGGTATAAATGGAATCAAAATGAAGAAATTAGTCGGTTTGGTAAAAAGTTCCCAATCAGCTTCAGAGATAATAATACTATTTCATTATTTTTTGATGATCACGTAGAAGAAGATTATAATTCTTTCCACAATGTTGTTGCTCCAATAGATGTTGAAACAAATAACTTATTAGATGTTCATTCACTTGTAAAAAAGAAATTGATTTTTAAAGTGAATACTGTAGATGCAATACTAGATGACAATTACTTTATTAAAAAAGTTAATGATGCCTTAAATTAAAAAATTATTTCTTACTTTTCATGCTTATGATAAATAAGTATTAGGGAATAATTATTATATGGCACAAAAATCACAAAAAATTCATTTTAAATCGATATTATCCAATGTAGGACTTTTATTGCATGTGCCTGGAATAATGGCTATTTTATCAATCATAATAGCAGTTATATTTAAAGAACATTATGCAATACCATCACTTATAAGCACAGCAGTTATAGCTATAGGACTTGGACAACTATTATATGTAGTTTTTAAACATGATCAATTCCATATATGGGATGCTATGATATCAGCTGCATTAGGATGGTTTTTTTGCTCCATAATTGCAGCCATTCCATTTTATTTAATAGCACACAATGAAATTATTTCATCTCTTTCAACATTAGCTCTAAAAGACCCAATAAATTCATGTTTTGAAGCTTTTTCAGGATTTACAAGCACCGGGTTGTCTATAGTAAAAAAACCGGAAGAGCTCCCCCATGTTCTGCAATGGTGGAGATCATTTTTAGAATGGATTGGAGGTATGGGATTAATAGTATTTATTGTTTCAATAACTGAATCCTCTTATAAAGAATATCAATTATATTATGCCGAAGGTAGAACTGAACCCATAAAAAAAAGCATTACAAGAACGACAAGATTAACTTGGGGAATATATTTTTCTTTTACATTGATAGGAATAATACTATTTTATATTTCAGGCATGCCTATATGGGACTCGATAAACAATGCACTATCCGGAATTTCAACTGGTGGATTTTCTGTTTCTTCTGCCAGCTTTACAAATTACTCTACAGGCGCTCAATTAACGGCTATTTTTTTGATCATACTTGGAATGATGAGCTTTACTCTTCATTACAAAATAATCAAAGAAAAAAACATTACATATTTATGGAAGAATTCCCAAAACAGATTTTTAATATGTCTATTAATAGTAGGCTCATTATTAGTTTTACTTATTAATTACTGGATAGAAAAAAATTCATATGGACTAAGTTCTGTCTTCCAGTGGGTAACATCATTAGGAACATGCGGATTTCATTCTACTGACATCACAAAATATGCTCAAATGGTAAAACTATTATTAATTTTTGCAATGATAATAGGAGGCGCAACAGGATCAACAGCGGGAGGAATAAAAATAAGACGATTTCAAAATCTTTTGTCCAGCATATATATTAGACTTAAAAGCATATCAACAAAAAAGGAAAAAGAATTAATTGAAGAAATGCAGCATTACAGAGTTGAAAGAACAAAAGAATCGCCGGAGTTAGAGCTTCCTCAAAGTAAAAAAACCGAAAGACTATATTCTGCAGGTATTATTTTCTCTTTATGGATCTTTACGCTTATGATTGGATGGTTCTTTTTACTTAAATGGATACCAAAAAACAATGCCTTTGATTCATTTTTCGATGCAGCAAGCGCTTTGAGCAATTGCGGCCTTACATTAGGCGTTACATCCCCTTCTCTTCACTTCGTCCCAAAAATCATATTAATACTTCTTATGTGGATCGGGAGATTAGAAATCATTCCTATACTGATTTTATTTTTTGCTCCATTTATATTACGATTTTCTAAAAAAGTAAGATGATTTTTGAGATCTTTTTTTATATGAATCGATAAGATTTAGCCAGTATTGAATATAAATTTTTTCTATATTAAATTTCTTTTTAGACAATTCACTATATTTATCTTTTAAGAAATCTTCTGTGATTTCATTCCAGTCATTAACAATTAATACAGGCAGATCCTTAAACATACTATCCATCGCAGAACTTTTAACAATTGGAATGCTTCCTAGATATAAGCTCTCCCATGTTCTAAGGCAATCAATACCATTACCTCTTGGGCTCAAAACAAAATATGAATCAGCAATTTCTGAAAAATACTTTTTATACGGAAGATCTTTCGATGTTTTGCAGAACTTCTTTTTTGAAAAAAGATTTCTTACATATGTCCTTTCATATAGAGATGTTCCATCTTTGAAATTCTGATACAGAAGATATTTTTTGTTATTTCTTGATATCTTTTTTATTGTGTGTGTTATAGCCTTTAATTTCTTCTTGCCCCAATATAAATTATCAATGCCTATTGGAATAGGAATCAATTTCTTATGTTGTTTAACCACATTTTGCGAAAACCACACAATAATCTTATGATCATTTAAATAATTTTCAAAGATTCCGGGCACTTCGTCATCTGAATTATGAGTAATTAAAATATATGGATTTTCAATCTTTTTATGATATTTTTTGAAAAACTCTGAAAGCATATCGGTTTTTACAAAAATTATGCTTCCTCTTTCAATTTTTTTTGCATCTAATACCTGATTTGTTTCATCAAAAATATAATCTGCATGATTTCTATATGCATCCCCTGTAATAAACTTATCATTAGGAACTCTATAGTTTGGGTTCAGCTGCAAAATATTCTGCGTAATATTTTTATAGATCTTTCTAGGAACATTTTCTTGTTCAGTTAATGAAGAAAACTTTTCCAAATTTTTTGAATGAATATGTAAATTATTTATTCTTACCTTCTTATTTTTATAAACCATGTAAGGTATATTTAAGTTTTTATCATTCTTTTCCCAAATGAAATCTATGAATCGGGGATCAAAAATACAATTATCACTAATAAAACTTGATTTTGAATTTTTATGAATCCTTTTATTGTCTTTTGAGTAATTGGAGCTAATTTGAAATCTTTTATGAAAAAAAACGGTAATAGGTATTAACCAGAGAAAACGTGCGTAGAAACCGCAAGATAAGCAATACCCCTAAAATAAAAACAATACCTGTTTGTGCCCACCTTTTAGTTACTGCCCTGAAAAGTCTGACAGA
>CAYPMA010000036.1:4470-11919 GCA_964411685.1 uncultured bacterium | reverse complement strand
TAGAGTTGTCCCATAAATTCTTTTCTTTTAGTTCTTTAAAAAACATTCCAAAATTATTGTCTAAACAATGAAGAGAAGTTTTATATCTATTTTTTACTTCTTCTATGTCTGATTTTAAAAAACTCATTTTTATATAATTTACACCTGATCCCATTGGTGTAAATTTATGTTTATAATCTTCAGGGAAGCTATACTCGGAATGAGGGGAGTCTAAGAAAACAATAAAAACATTACCTTCTGTAGAATTCATTTTGTCGTTTAGTTTTTCGAAACATAAAGCATCTCTTTTATATGCTTTTGGATTTTGAACGGAGGAGAACTCTTCAAATTCATCAATAGCATCGAAGTTATTTCCGAATAATGCCTTATCCATTCCAAAATATTGTAATTCAGCTGAAGACAGAACATTAACTTTATACCCGGCTTTTTTTAAGATATGAAGAGGAATGCTTCCTTTTGAGTAAGTCTTTTTTGATTTTTCCCAATGTATTGGAAAATTACTATGTAAGATGGAATACCATGAGATATTTGAAGCATTAGAATTTGCAAAAGAATATTTAGTATGTACATTTTCTGTTTTTAATTTATATAAATTTGGAGTTATTTCTTCTGTAATAAAATCATCACGAAAAGTTTCTACTACGAATATGAATATATTTGGCTTTTTTTGTAATTCCCAATTAGCTTTTTCTAATAATGAATGAGCTTCTTCTTCATTTCTCAACGCAGCAATCTTTGAAGGAAAAGAAATAATTTGTTTTTTGGGAGAAAAAAATGAGATATGTACCGGCAGCCGTTTTATAAACTCTTTATGTGCATAATTGTTTGATAATTGAGTTGCTGTTATATAGTCGAAAGATAATAAAGAGAAAAAAGAGAATACTACAGGCATTAATAGCTTCTTATATGTAAGTTTTGTATTAATTTTTTGTGATAATTTATTAAAAAAATTGAATATTATTATTCCTGTAATAGGAATTAATACTAAAAATATTGGGATCAATAAAAGTATATAAATATTAATATTTGCAGCTCTTACTGTTACCATAATATTTTCAATTCCAGCATTAAAGAATAGAGTTAATGCAGAGAAAAGAGATGTGTTCATTAATTGAATTAATATAAAGTTTACAAAGTAGTAAAGTAATAATAAGAAAGTAATGCTGCTAAAAAGATAAGTTCTTTTTTTCTTAAAAAAACCGTATACAGCACATAGAAAAAAAGCTATAAACGTTGTTTGCAAAAAGCTGTATATTGAATAAATGACAATTTTATCTGCAGGCAGAGGGGCCGTAAGTATTTGTATAATGCTTATCGCAGCAAGGTAAATAAATATAAAAATAAAAAATAGTGGATTATCAACTGTTTTATTTAAATTTGATAAAAAATTATTTTTCATAGTACTTTTATAACAAAAATACGATATTATTTCATGTTTTTTCAAAGATAAAATTTTTTTAATAATTATCTTGTTATGATAAAACATCAAGATTATATTTTACATTGGTTATTAGCCTAGGAGATCTATCAATGATTAAAAAATTATTTATTATTTTAAGTGTTTTGTCTTCCTTTATTGTGCCTCTTCAAGCTGTTGATACTTACCCGGTTATTATATTGGGTGGAGGGGTTGGAGGCTTAACATCAGCTTTATATTTTTCAAGGGCCGGCATTATTCCGTGTGTAATTGAAGGATCTTCACCTGGCGGTATGATAATCCAGTCTCATTTAGTACAAAATTGGCCTGGAGAAAAGGGGATTTCAGGAAGTGATTTGATAGAAAAAATTAAAAATCAGGTTATGGACAATGGGTGTGAATTTAAACAAGAAGATGTAGTAAGCGTTGATTTTTCAAAAAGTCCTTTTTTGACATATGTTAAAGATTTTATTGATCCTAACAAAATAATTACTTATAGGGCTACAACTTGTATTATTGCTATGGGCACCGTTTCTAATAAATTAAATGTTGAAGGGGAAAAAGATTATTGGGGAAAAGGTGTTTCTAATTGTGCTATATGCGATGGTTCTCTTTATAGAGATAAAATTGTTGCTGTAATAGGAGGAAAAGACAGTTCAGTTGATGAGGCTCTGTATTTATCTAATTTAGCAAAAAAAGTGTTTGTAGTTTTTAGAAAAGATGAAATTGTATGTTCTGATGCACATAAAATGAAAACCCTTATTGATAAAAAGAATGTAGAGTTTATTTCAAATAGCGTTGTAAATGAAATAAAGGGTAATGAAGATGAAGTTAATCTTATTAATATCAAAAATATTAAAACCAATGAAAATAGGTCGTTAAGTGTTGATGGAGTATTCTTAGCAATTGGAAGTAAGCCTAATACTCAAATATTTAAAGGCCAAATCAAGTTGGATGAAAATGGATATATTATTGTTAATGATAATAAGGAGACGTCGATAAAGGGTGTTTTTGCAATTGGCGATATAGTTGATTCTCAATACAGACAGGCAATAACAGCCTCCGCTGCAGGAGCAATGGCGTCTATTAATGCTCAAGATTACATACTTGATGAAAATAAACTTAACAAGGCGATATCAAAAACAATAGATGAAAACTGTTCTTTGGTAATTGAAATTGAAACAGAACAACAATTTAAAGATGAGATCTCTAATTCATCTATACCTGTTATAGTTGATTTTTATGCTACATGGTGTCCTCCATGTATGAGATTGTCAGGTGTGTTAAATGAAAAGGCAAAATCTTTAACTGGTAGAGTTAAAATATTAAAGGTCAATGTTGATAAATTCAGAAAAATAAGCAGTTTGTATAAGATTAGAGCGATGCCAAGCATTATTATAATGCTAAATGGTGAAAATTTAGGAAAGAAAGTTGGGACAGAAGAAATTATGGACTTTTTTAATTCATTAAAAAAAACAAATGATTTTTCCAAAATTTCTTTAAGGGAATGTATTTAGAATAAGGAATAAAGCATGAATGAATGGATAAAGAATTTTGATTTGTTTTTATTTGATTTCGATGGTCTTTTAGTTAATACAGAGAACCTTCATTTTTTAGCTTATAAGACCATGAGCCAGAAATATCAGATAAAATTGAATTGGGATTTTTTAACTTATTGCAAATATGCTCATTCTGATAAGCCCTTATTAAAGGAAGAAATATATAAAAAATATATTGCTATTTATAACAAAGAGCCTGACTGGCCTTCTTTATATAAAGAAACAAAAGAAATATATCTGAACCTTCTAGGGGGAAGTAATTTAAGTTTTATGCCTGGGGCAGAAGATCTATTATTATCGTTAATAGAAAATAATAAGAAGGTTTGCGTAGTGACAAATTCATCAAAATGTCAAATAGACAAAATAAAAGAAAAATTAAAAGTCTTATCGCTGATAGAAAATTGGATAACTAGAGATGACGGGGTTGACCCAAAACCTTCCCCTGAAGGGTATTTATTAGCAAAAGAAAAATTATACAAAGAAAATGATAAGATAATAGGATTTGAAGACACAATAAAAGGTCTAAAAGCGCTATCATTCTTGGATGCAACAAAGGTTTTAGTTTGTGATCCAAAACACCCTCAGCTAAAAAATTTTAAAGGTGATAATTATTTTTATTATGAATCTTTAGAAAATGTTTTTAATGAATCATTGTTATAATGTACTTTAATTAAGAACAGGCCTTTTGCTGGAGCTGCTTTTTTAGCTTTTTTTCTGTCTTTTGCTAAAAGTATTTTTTCTATTTGATCTAGTGATATTTTTTTATTTCCAATTTCTAACAAAGTACCAACAATGTTTCTTATCATTTTATACAAGAACCCATTGCCGGTAAATTCAATATAAAACCCATTTTCATCTTTTTCTACAACGATTTTAAAAATTGTTCTGATTGTATTTTTTTTATTATCCGATTCATTGGCAAATGATTTGAAATCATGTTCACCAATGAAATATAAAGAAGCTTTTTTTATTAAGTCTAAATCTATGGTGCTTTCTTTTACATGGCAACTGTATAACTTGTTAAATGGGCTATGTGTTGTTCCAAAGCTGAAGTAATACCTGTAAGTTTTTCCTATTGCACTATATCTTGCATGAAATGAGTCATCAACTTTTTCTATTGAATTTATGCGTATGTCATTTGCCAATATTCCGTTTAAAGAGAAAATAAGACTATTTATAGAGAATTTAGTATCAGTGGAAAAATGAGCTATCTGTTCTTTTGCATGTACTCCAGCGTCTGTTCTTCCAGAACATATTAAGGAAATATTTTCTTTTAATATTATTTTTAATGCATTTTCGATCTTGTTTTGCACTGAATTACCATTTGGCTGAGATTGCCATCCGCAGTAGTGTGTGCCGTCATAGGAAATAAATAATTTATATACATTTTTTTTCATGATAAAACCTATAGGAATTTTACCATTTTTTAAGAATAAGAAAAACCCAAAAACAAAAGATGTTTTTGGGTTTATAAATAATGAAATTTTTCAAAAAAATTCTTATTTTAAATGCTTGCTGACTTTTTTTGTCATTTCAAACATGTCTATGGATTTTTTGCTTCCAAAGACTTTTGCTAGTTTTTCATCTGGATTGATGAATCTTCTCTTTTTACTATCTTGAAGTCCATTTTTCTTAATGTAAGACCATAGTTTTTTAATTACTTGTGTTCTTGGCATAGGTCCTTTTCCGACTACAGCAGCTAAATCTGCGCTTACGGTTAAAGGTTTCATGAACTTTGAATTCTTTTGTTTTGTAGCCATATTTTATACTCCTTTTGGAATGACCAATATGTAGTGTTATGTGTTTACTCTATAAAAAACCGTTTTATCTCTCTTGAGGGTTTATAGTCAAAACAATTCATAAGAATTTTTTATAAATTTACTATAATATATCAATTTCATTATTATTATCGTATAGATAAAAAATGGTCTACATTATGCTGAAAGCTGATTTTTTAGACAATTGTACATATGAAAAAATTGAAAGCTTAAAAAAAATAAAAAAATTGCTGGAAGCAGGCGAATCTATTTATGAGAAGATACAAATTTTAGATAGAAATGAGGAGATTTTAAAATTTTTTCTAAAATATCCTGTTATGAAAACTTTCTTATCAGGTGTTTCGTTGAATTGCGAATATGTCATAAAGGTATATATTGTCCTTGGAGATCTGAGATTATTTAGTTTTTATAATAAAAACTACAATGCTTTTGAAAGATTAAGGAATTTTTTAGAATATTTATTATCACAAGAAAACGAAAAAAATTCTCTTATAGATAGGCATTTGCAAATTATTGAATTGTTAAAAAACGAGCGAATCAATAATCGCTCGAATTAAACTTATATTGTTGCTGTAGCCACTCTTGGGTTTTTTATGCAGTGAGGACAATCGCACCTCTTAGAATATCTTCCTAAAAAAAATGATGTTGTAACAATTATTATAATTCCTGCAACTATTGATGAAATGACGGGATTTGCTGCTATCAATGCTATTAACCATTTTCCTCCTGATATAAGACCTATGCAAGCAAGTTTTCCAAGGTGAAACAATCCAGCTCCAAGTGGTTGGAAAAAATAATTATAAGACAAAACTGCGGTTTTTGCTATTGATGAGCCGATTGTTGGAATGGCTGTATTTATTGTCCAGATTCCAAAATTTGATGCTCCAGTGACTATGGAGCTTCCAATGGATGAAATTGTTTCTCCTAATGCCATAATTATAACCTCCGGTTATATTGATAATTAAAAATTTGATAGAAATTATAGAGCGGCATAAATTCTTGTAAAGTAAAGTTTTTAATTGATACGGTAACAATTTTTGACTTTTATCTTAGATCCATTAATAATAAGACAGATTTAAAAAAAGGTTTTAAGAACGTGGACATTAAAGAAGGAATATTAGAATTAGAAAAACGCATTACTGATATGCGGAGGTATCTTTGACCTTGCTTCAAAAGAAGCTAAAATTAAAGATCTTGAAAAACAAATGGAAGACCCAAATTTTTGGGATGATCCGTCTTTAGCTAAAAAAGTTCTAAAAGAATGTAATATTTTAAAATCATGGACAGTTCCATATTATGATTTATTAAAAAGAATAAATGATCTTAAGGAAATATTTCCTGAAGCAGAAAAAACAAATGACCTGCCTTTCATTGAAGAAGAGTTTAATCTTATTTCTTCTGAAATAGAGAAATTAGAAGTTCGTAAAATGTTATCAGGTGCAATGGACTCTAAAAGCTGTTATTTGAGCATTAATGCGGGGGCTGGTGGAACGGAGTCCTGTGATTGGGTGTCAATGCTTGCTCGGATGTATCAGAGATATGCACAGAAGAAGGGATGGAAGGTTGATGTTGTTGACAAACTTGATGGAGATGTTGCCGGTATAAAAAATATTACTTACTTATTTGATGGCGATTTTGCTTATGGTTATTGCAAATCTGAAAAAGGAGTTCATAGGCTTGTGCGTATATCTCCTTTTGACAGCAATGCTAAAAGACATACGAGCTTTGCTTCTGTTGATGTTACTCCAATCATAGATGATGAAATTGAAGTTGAAGTAAAACCTGAAGATATAAGAATTGATACATTTAGGTCGTCAGGAGCAGGAGGTCAGCACGTAAATGTTACTGATTCAGCTGTAAGGATAACTCATATGCCTACGAAAATTGTAGTTTCCTGCCAGAAAGAGAGAAGCCAGGTTCAGAACAAAGAAGCATGTATGAAGATGCTTAAATCTAAATTATATGCTCAGAAGGTTCAGGAAAAAGAAGAAGCCTTAAGAAAAATGTCTGGCGATAAAAAAGAAATTGCCTGGGGAAGTCAGATAAGAAGTTATACATTTCAGCCTTACACTCTTATTAAAGATACAAGAACTAAATATGAGTCTTCAAATATTCAGGCTGTTATGGATGGGGAGATTGATGAATTTATAAATGCTTACTTAAAGGAATTCGGTTAATGGTAAACTGGGACATAAGATATAGTACATTAGATGATAAAAAATGGCTTTTAAAAGAAGTTGCGGACCCTGAAAATCTTCAGTGGTTTCCTATGTTAACAAAAGATGAAATTGAAAAGTCAGTTACAAACTGGATAGGTTTTTCAAAATTTAAAGGAAGTCTTACGGCTACAATTGATAATAAAATCTGTGCTATTGGAACTCTATTTTTCATGCCTTACATAAAGGTTGCTCATCAATGCTCATTTTATTTGTTAGTAGACAAGAAGCATAGAAGAAAAGGTATTGGCACATCAATGCTCAGAAACTTAATGAACCTAGCTAAGAATTACTTTAGAATAGAGCTTTTAAGTGCTGAAGTATATGAAGGATGTCCAATACTTCCATTGCTAAAAAATATTGGTTTTGAAACTATTGCATATCAGAAAAATTTCATAAAAGATAAAACAAGATATCTATCTAGGACATTATTAGAGATTTATTTAAGTGAGATAACTTTCCATGAAAGAAAATATGAT
>CAYPMA010000036.1:0-4460 GCA_964411685.1 uncultured bacterium | reverse complement strand
AAAATCTTTTAAAAAAAATGCTCTTAGAGCCCGGTGTGTTGAAATGGTTTCCAATGTGTAATGAAAGGGAGATCGATGATGCTGTAAGCTTATGGATGAGCTACATCAAAGAAAAAGGTGTTCTAACAGCCCTTTATGAGGGTGTTCCCTGTGGTATATGTAATCTTTACCTTCAGACTTTTGAAAAGCTAAAACATCAGTGCCTGATGGCTATAATTGTAGATAAGGACTACAGGGGAAAAGGTATCGGAAAGGCTCTTATTCAAGAGATCATGAAGCTTGCAAAAGAGCGCTTTAACATAGAAATACTACATCTTGAGGTATATGAGGGCAACCCTGCCTATCACCTATATGAGAGGCTGGGATTTGAAAAATATGGCTATCAGAAGCATTTTATCAAGGATAAGGGGCAGTACCTAGGAAAGACCTTTATGCAGAAGGTTCTCTGATTGTTCATAAGTCATTAATATTTAAACTTGTAAACACTTGCTTTTTCGACTTAATGTAAGCTATTCTTTTTTAAAGGCTTACCTCTTAATATAATTATCATTTGAATTTAGCTGTCTAGTATAATTAACTGGACATATAATAATTGTTATTATATACTATTTAAGACGCTTAAATAATTAAAATATTAGGAGAAAAATTATGTCAGGGATTAATCCAGTAGATACAACCCAAGCACAAGGAATGTCTGTTTTATCACAAGAAAAAGACGGTTGGTTATTAGTTGATGTTAATATAGTACAAACTGCTGCAAAAGAATCTTTTGAACTATTAGCAGCTTGCAGGGATGCTGTGGGTTATATTGACTGTTTATTAGACGAAGAAGAAGAATATGTAATGGTTAATAAAGATCAAGATATTGATGAAGATCCTGAACAATTAGGAGATGGATTAGATTGGGAAATGGATATGGAGACAGAAATTGAAGGATTGACAGGCGGAAAAGTTGAAGAAGAAGATTATATTTTTGTTCCTATGCAAGGTGACATTATCGGCGTTGAGTTGATCTAATCAAAAGTAATTAGTTGTAGATTTTGTTTTTAAAGGGCTTTTATGAAAATAAAAGCCCTTTTTATTTGGTTTCTTTAAATTTATTGTAGCGTTAATTATATCTTGCAATTAGGTCATAATTAACTTGATGTAAAATAATTGCTATTATATACTATTTAAGACGCTTAAATTATATATAATAAAAAAGCAAGGAGAAGAAATTATGTCAGCTATAGGTAAAACGGGAGCAGTATCAGTAGTTAATACTGATACTGCATTATCAGATGACAGTTGGGAATTTGTAGATAAGCCGGCAGAAGATGCTATAAAGTCCTTGCAAAGGACATATAGAGCTCCAAAATCTATTAGACCTCTATACGCACGTAATATTGAGCTATATGGAGAGGACGAAGCAGACGCCGATTGGGAAGTTTTAAATTATGAATCAGTTGTAATATTGCAAAGAAAATACAAAAGAAAATACACTAGAGAATTGAGAGAATTGAAAGAAAAACAAGCTTTTAATGAGATGCAAAAGATGGAAAGAGCTCCTTTACGTAGATCACGCAATCCACAAGAGTTGGTAAGTTATGATGAAATTTTAGCTATGAGAGCACAAGAAGAAGATAAGGAAGCAGGTATTCCAGATTTTACATCTGATGAAATTCAGGCTGAGGCAGCAGCAGCAAGAGAAGCTTCTAGAAGAGAACAAGAAGCTTTGCGTTGTTAAGAAAAGTTGATTATTCGCTTTATCTATAAGATAAGTAAGAAATTAAAATATTTTAAGAGAACCTTTGAAAAGGTTCTCTTTTTCTTTAGATAAAATCTTAATATGTTAAAATGTCTATTTTTAGAATAAATAGTTTAATTCAATGCAAGAGCCTATTAGAGAACAATACGTAAAAGTAAAGCTGCAAAGCCATTTTAGAAGAGAAATAGAGCTGTCTGTTAAAAATAACAGGTCGGTGTTTTTGTCTGTTAAGTCAACAAGAAAAAATATTTCTATTTCTTTGAACAGGGTATTTTTGTATGCATCTGATGAGATATTAAATCACCTTATTAATTACATAAAAAATAAGGACAGAACATCTTTAGCCCATGTTAATCATTTTGTAGATGAGAATATATCGAAAATAATTCCAATAAAGAAGATTAATATTAAAACTAAAGGCGATATATATGATTTAAAAGAAATGATTAGATCAGTTAACGATAAATACTTTTTAGGTAAGGTAGAGGTTAATGTCACTTGGGGTAAAAGGCCGAAATATAGAAGATTTTCACATATAACTTTTGCAAGCTATGACAGATATCAAAAACTGATACGTGTAAATAAAATTTTAGATAATAGTTATTTTCCATATGAATTTGTTGAGTTTATTTTATATCATGAAATGTTGCATCATGTAATGCCTGTATCATATGATAAAAAGAAAAGAAGACAGCATCATGGTAAGAATTTCAGGCTACAGGAAAGAGCATTTGAAAATTATGATGAAATGAAGATAATTGAAAAAAATTTTTTAAAGAAAGGAAAGGTTTTATTAAATGGCAGGGCATAGTAAATGGGCGAACATCAAGCATAAAAAAGAAAGGTCAGACAAAAAGAAAGGGAAAATTTTTTCCAATATTGCAAAAGAGATTATTTCAGCTGTAAAACAATCAGGGCCAGACACTAAAACAAACTCTAAATTAAGACTTGTAATACAAAAGGCAAGAAATGCCAATATGCCCAATGAAATTATTGAAAGGAACATAAAAAAGGCCAGCAGTTCCGATCAGTCTGATTATTTTGAAATGACATATGAATTATATGGACATGGTGGAGTTGGCATTATTGTAGATGTTGTTACAGATAATAAGAACAGGATATCATCTGAGATGCGCATCGCAACAAATAAATGCGGCGGGAACGTAGCTAATGTGGGCGCTGTCGCATTTAATTTTGATAAGAAGGGTGTTTTGCAGGTTAACAAAAATGATGCAACAGAAGACGGTCTATTCATGTTAATAAGCGATTTGGAGGCGGAGGAGTTTGACACAACAGATGATTCATACATGATTACAACCAAGCCCGAAGATTTATATAGGATTAAAGAAGAACTTCAAAAACTAAATATTAATTCTGATGCGTCTATTGAGATGATTCCAAAAACTTTAGTGTCCTGCTCAAAAGAAGATGAGGAAGCAAATAAAAAACTTATTGAATGGCTTGATAACATAGATGATGTCGATGCTGTTTATAATAACATGGAAACATCATCTTAATCTTTATTCAAAGAAATATTTTCTTCTGACGATTTATATGCCCCTAGGGGAAGAAGTTTATCAATAGTAATGCTTGAATAATTAAATTGTCTGTCTAATGGAAGATTCCCTTTAAGAAGCATCGCTATTCTTTTTTTATTCTTCTTAGATAAATGATTTTGTGAAAATTCCACGAACTCATCATAAGTTAATGTTTCTAAGCCCTCTATTCTTTTTTGATACCAGTTGAAATCCTGATCATAATAAAAGGCTAAGGAGAATGTTTTTTCTGAGGATTCTTCAAGGTTTTTTGAAGGCTGTTTTAATTTTATTATTAAATTTTCTTTTATGTTTTCAAAAGTTTTGTTTGAAATAACTTTTGTAATAGAACTCTGATAATCTTCTATAAATATTTCAAAACGTGATAATAAATCATTACTTTCAAATGAATTTGACTGTACTATGAACATTTGATAAAGGTTTCTGTTTATTTCCATAAGCCAAGATCTTGCTACATAACCTGTTTTTTGGTTTGCCCTTAATTCAGTAAAAAAAGCTTCTGATAAAGCTGTAGATAATATTTCCTGAGCTGCCCTTTTTTTAAATGAGAAAGGGCCTTCATCAATTGCTAATAGAGTGCATGAGCCTTGCATGTTTGTGTTTTTAACAACTTGAAATGGTCCTCCATAAGATGGAAATGAAAAAGATTTTTCCTTGTAATGATCTTTTGGTAAAAAAGCATTTGAAGGAAAAGTATCTACAATATCCAGCCATAAGGATTCCGATTCTTTGGTTGTTATATTGCCGGCAATTATGCCTTCAATGAATGTATTATCAAAAACGGTATTGCAATAAGTTAAAAAGTCGTGGTAGTTAATAGAATTTAAAGCAGATATTAGATCTTCATTGGAAGGTACATTATTAAGAATGCTATTGGCCATAAGTGAAGCTTGAATATATAAAAAATCCTTTTGCTTGTTTTCAAAAGAGATTCTTTAAATATATTGAATTCTTCTTCTGTATAAGCGTTATCTCTAAATGCTTTTAATACCTCTTGCAGAAACAATGAAGATTTATCAGAAAATCCCTTTATGGACATAGTTATGCAATATTGAGAAGGATAGATATTAATATCAAATCCTGCTTCTTTTCCATACGATTCTGTTGATAATAGCTTATAATTAATAGCATACATTAATAAGTTTTTTAGGATTATT
>CAYPMA010000035.1:0-11945 GCA_964411685.1 uncultured bacterium | reverse complement strand
TGCACCAGAATTTGACTCTTTATTTAACAATATTTTTAATCCTAATGCTGCAGCAGTACCTACTGAAGCAGATGCAACAAAGGCTAAAACTGTAGCAATATTAAAGGATTCAAGTATTGTTATTGCCATTATACCGGCCAATGCGGGAATAAATGGACTTGAAAATAGAACTGCTAATCCAGCAAAACCAACAATTGTAAAAGATATCGCAGAATTTTTTACCCATGCAGAAACTTTATTTGCAGAAACTTCACCAAGACTTCCGCCGCCGCCGCCGCCGCCTGCCCTTGAAACTAAAGCACCAGATGTATCTAATGCCTTAGGTCTATTGCCTCTTATATCTTGTAAACCCATAACTTCTCCTTATTATTTTTATTATAAATTATCTTAAAATCTTGTTTAAACGGGCGTAATTATACAAAAAAACATTATTAATTACAAATTAAAATTAATCAAACTAGCTTATAAAAAATTTTAAATGATAAACTAAAAAATTAATTAACGTTTAATCTGATTTGACAAGTGAATAAGATAATGCAGGAAAACCCACTGAAGCAACTACACCTGACAAAAGAAATATATATAGCATCATATCATTTGACAAAATCATTTTTGAATATAAAAACGGCATTGAACTCATGCTAAAAACAAAAAACAACCCAACTAAAGACAAAGCAGTTAAAGAAATTCCTATTACATAAACTTTATTATTAAAAATTTCTTCAGCCTTTAAAGCTTCAAGATTTGCATTTTCTATGAATGCCTCAGCACGGCTAAAACAATCTAAAGCTAGGGTGCTGCCAATAAAATACCCCATTATGAA
This sequence comes from uncultured bacterium, assembly GCA_964411685.1. Classification (GTDB taxonomy): domain Bacteria; phylum Chlamydiota; class Chlamydiia; order Chlamydiales; family SM23-39; genus CAYPMA01. Next base: position 11,122 of record CAYPMA010000035.1, on the reverse strand, counting down.
AATATATTCTTTTACGATTCCGTTTTTGTTGTTTATTTTATGCATATTACATTAAAATTATTTTTAATATTGTTTTTGTAATTATTATACAACAATTAGAAATTTATTAAAATAATACAAATAATTTTAACAACAAAACATTTTTATATTAATAGAAATAAAAAACCCTAGAAATTGTAATTTCTAGGGTGTAAGAAATAAAAAAGCATATTAATATAGTTCTAATTAAGCCTTATCTGCATCTTTTGGTTGTTCTTTTGTTGCTTCAGCTGGCTGTCTGTTTAAATACCTATTTACTCCATACAATATTCCTGCACCTAAAGCTGACACTCCCGCACCTACTGCTATACCTTGTATAGCAAAAGATGACATAATTCCTGCAGCGCTTAATGCTGGAATATATGCAAACGCTCCAGCTACAACTAATGAAACTAAAGCTAAAGCTCCAAAAATTTTTGCTGTAGTTACAAGCCAAGCTGCTTTTTGAGCTGACTTATCTGCTAGTGTTTTAACAGCGCCTGCATCTGTTGATTGTCCTGGTGCTGGTTGTCTTTCTACTGGTGTTGTTCCTGCTGCCATAATTTTACCTCCAAAAAGTTTTTATGTTCTTTATAATTTGTTTTTCAAGTTGTTTAAAAGTTACTTGAAAATTAAAGCATAAGCATGCTACAGAATGGTTCAATTTTTTTGCAACAGTAAAAAAAAAAATTGAAAATATTTTTTTACAGACCTTTTCAATCTTTTATTATTTAGGATCTTTATACAAATTTAACAAAAGTTAATTTTGTAATTTCATAAAATACAGTTTATATATGTTTCTAATTTGATTTTATACTTTTTAATAAAAACTATTTTCAAAAATTTTTCATTTTGTTTTGAATTTTAAAAATAAAAGATGTAAAACCTAATTTTAGTATTTGATGAATTATTAAAAAAATAACAATTATTGTACGAAATGAAATTCGTAGACTATAATCAACTAAATAACAAAACAAAACTTCCATATAAAGAGATCATATAATGGTTCAGACTCACTTTTTAGAGCATCTTTATGTAAGATACTTCCCAAACACAAGAAAGAATAAAAACCCATTAATACAAAAAGATTGGGATTCCTTTGACCAAGAAAAGAAAAGATCATTAGCAAAAGATTTTGTTAAAGAAGGAATAAAAAAATTAAGCGATAATGACTTAACAGCTATAGATTATTTTGAGGCAGCTTCATATTTAGATCAGGACAATTTCGAAAATTGGCTTGATTTAGCAACTGCTTTTTATAACTATGGAAAAGAAAAAAACAATAAAAAAGCACTTATATTTGCTAGCAAAAATTTAAAAATAGCTACAAACATTAAAGACAGTTCATTTAAAGCATGGTGGATATGGGCAAAAACTCTACTATATTTAGGTAATCTTACAGAAGAAAACCATTTCTATAATGACGCTAAAGACAAATTACAAAAAGCAATTTCCTTAATCGACAACTGCTCTAAAGAAGAATTAGCGCAGCTATATTGGGATTATAGTAAATGCCTATCTAAAATAGCTGATATAACCGGCGAAGCAATAGATGTAAAAAAAGCTATACAGGCAATGAAAACCTCCTATTCTTACCAAAATAAAGTTGTTACCGATTTTTGGTATGACTTTGGACAGGTTTATTTTCAAATGGGACTATTAATTAATGACAAAACAGTTTTACTTCAAGCATGTGAGTATTTTAAAAAATCCTTAACTGACAATAATTCATATGTTAAAGGATGGATAGCATTAACTGAAACTTATACTCAACTATATATAAATACAATGGACGAAAGTTTCTTTAATCAGGCTAATGAAGGACATACAAAAATCATTAAAATTATTCCCAACAACTCAGATATTTGGCTTGAGTGGGCGCAATTATTGTGTGAATCTGGAAAAATAAATAAGGATGAAAAAAAACTAAGACAGTCAATGGACCGATGTATAATTGCAAGAAAAAACAATTCCACAAATCCATTAATAATTGCTCAGTGGGTTGAGTCACAATCATTTTTAGGAGCATACTCAAATAGACTGGACTTAATAGTTGAAGCAGAAAATAAAATGATAGAATTATCAGAAAAATTTTCTGAACTTCCGGAGATTTGGTATGCATACGGAATGTGCATGCAGTCTTATGGACTATATTATGATGATTTAGATTATGACGAAATAGCAATAGAGAAATTTCAGACTGGAATTTCTCTTGAAAGATCCAATGCAGAATTATGGCATGCCCTTGCTTCTTCACATTCAAAAATCGGAAAAAACACGCAAGATTTAGATTTTTTAGAAAAGGCATGCAAATTCTATCAGCAGGCAATGCTTATAAAGCCTTGCTGCGCCAACCTTATATATGATTATTCTGCAACATTATTAAAATTAGGAGAACTCACCGACAATGAAAGCGTTTTAGAAAAAGCAGCTCACTATTTTGAAAATTTATTGCAAAATCAAAAAAATATAATAATAAATCATCCTGAATGGCTTTATAATTATGGATTATCCTTAGATCTTCTTGGAGAAAATAACGACTATGATGAGGAGAATTTCTATGCAAAAGCAATAGAAAGTTTTCAAAGTGTATTACTAATTGATCCAGATTATCCAAACATTCATTTTAGATTAGCTGTAAGCTTTTCACATTTAGCTGAAACAACGCTTGAAAGAGAGCATTTTGAAAAAGCTTTTAACTATTTTCGATTGTCAATACAACAAGATGAAGAAAATGAAGATTCATGGTTAGAATGGGGCCTTTCACTTATTGCATATGCAAACTCGATGGAAGAATACTTTATGAAAAGCAATATCTATATTGAAGCAGAACAGAAGCTATTAACTGCAGGCAAATTAGGAAATCAGCATGCATATTACCACTTAGCCTGCCTGTATTCTATAATGAGCAAGTTCAACCAGTCTTATATGCTTCTCAAACAAGCTAAGGAACAAGATGTTCTTCCTTGCGTTGAAGAACTAATGCAGGATGAATGGCTTGAAAACATGAGATCCACCGAACTATTTACACAGTTTATACAACAATTAGAAGATAGTCATAAATTAATTGATGAGATTTAATCTTAAAATTTTGGCTTAAATTTTTTATTGTGATAAATTGAAAATCAGCAAATTTATAAACTAAGGATATTAAAAAAATATGAATATTCGAACCGCTATTTACTTTGTCTTGATGATAATTTCTTTCTATTTTATTCAAAACTGGTTTACATCTAAAAAACCTCAGCCGGATCAGCATATTATAAAAGAAAAGACAATTGAATCTCCATATGATAGCATTGTCTTCAAAGTCTTCTAAGAAAATTTTTATGTATTAGAAAATGTTTATATGCAAATAGTATTTTCCACATTAGGAGGAGCTGTAAGCGAATTAAATTTAACTGAAAAGTCTTCTACATCTCCAAACAGCATAATTCTACCAATCGAAATTGACAAAAAAATTAAAGAGATATCTCCTCAAAACGACATGTTCCCATTAAATTCCTATTATACCAACTCAAAAAACAATTCTTCTGAATACCATGAAAAAGGGAAACTGGGCGGCTATTATCCACTATTACGAAGAGCTCTTAACGATGTAAATAACACATATAAGTATTATTTATGTAAAATATCAGATGAAGAAGAAGAATCACCAACTTATAAAGTTACAAGATTTGAAGATGACTTGATAGAGTTTGAAGCAGTATTGGACCAAAGAAAAATCACAAAAACTTATTCTTTTATTAAAGAAGCTCCATATTGTTTTGATTTAAAAATAAAAGTTGAAGGAACTTCAAATAACTTATGGTTATTTTCAGGAGTTCCTGAAGTAGAATTAATTTCAGGTCAATACTCCCCTTCAATAAGATATAGAACTTTAAGCGGATCTAAAAGTAGCGTAGAGCAAGTAAAATTGAAGGCACCTATTTATGATTCAACCTCTAATTTAGATTGGGTTTCTGATTCTAATGGTTTTTTCGGAATAATTATTGATCCATTATCGGACAAAAAACCTGGATTTAGAACACAAATAATAGAAGGTGAACAACTTCCTACAAGATTAACATTAATTGATAAAAAATATGACAAATACCCGGCAAAAAAATATCCTGGATATGGTTTCTTACTTCCAATAAAAGGTAAGCAGGAAAATAACTTTAGAGTATTTGCAGGTCCCTATCAAACTAAATTATTAAAACACTTAGACAAAGTTTTCTCTAATCCTGTTACAGGCTATAACCCTAATTACTATTCTGCCCTAAGTTTTAAAAGGTTCCTTTCTTTCATTTCTGAGCCTTTCTCAAAATTATTATTTTTCTTAATGCAGACTTTCTATGCAGTGACAAAGTCATGGGGATTTTCAATAATACTTTTAACTGTTGTATTAAGACTAATGCTATACCCGCTAAATGCAATATCAATAAAATCAAATGCTAAAATGCAGGAAGTAGCTCCTAAAGCACAAGCAATTAAAGAAAGATATAAAAAAGACCCTCAACGTACCCAAGTTGAAATTATGAAGCTTTACAAAGAGGCAGGAGCAAACCCTATGTCAGGATGCCTGCCTTTAGTTATACAGATGCCATTTTTGATCGGTATGTTTGAATTATTAAAATCATCATTTGATTTGAGGGGAGCATCTTTTATTCCTGGATGGATAAACAACCTAACATCTCCTGATGTTATTTTAAGCTGGAATTACAACATATTTTTCATAGGAACAGAACTTCACTTATTGCCTTTATTATTAGGGCTTGTAATGTTTATACAGCCAAAATTATTTTCAAAAACCACTAAAGATAAAAGCTTAATGACTGAACAACAGAAAAATGCCCAAATGATGGGAACAACAATGGCCATTGTATTTACATTTATATTTTATAATTTCCCTTCTGGATTAAACTTATATTGGCTATCTTCTTCATTATTAGGTCTAGTTCAGCAATGGTATAACACAAAAAAATTAAACCCCGTTAAATGAGTGATCCATGCATGCATGGAATGTATTATTAAAACAATTAGAATATAAATTGGGAAAAGATACCGTAGACAAATGGCTGCGCACTCTTAATATCATAAAATTTGATGCATGCAATATTTATCTTGAGGCGCAGAATACCTTTCAAATTACCTGGTTTAATGAACATATAAAGCCAATAATTTCAAAAGAATTAGTAAATAATAATGGGACATTGATTAAAGTTCACCTTAACGTTAAAAATAACAAAACAACTTTTAAATCTAAGAAAAATAAATTTGACGAACCTCCTCAAATACAAATAAATCAGGATACTGTAAATCCTTACTATACAATTAACCATTTTGTTAATACTAAAGAAAACAACATTGTTTTTTCATTAATTAGCGAATTAATTGGATACGATAATGAAGACAATTCTTTTTCAAATCCCAAAATGCAGCTTGGAACCTTTAATCCAATTTTTTTATATGGACCTTCAGGATGCGGTAAAACCCATGTTCTTTCAGCATGTTACCATACTCTAAAAGACATCGGATATAAGGTTTTTTTCATACATGCAAAAACTTTTGCTTCTCATGTTGTTGAAGCAATAAGAAAGGGATCCATGCAGCAGTTTAGGAAAATTTACAGAGATATTGACGTACTAATAGTTGATGACATACACATTTTATCAAATAAAAGCGCCACTCAGGAAGAATTTTTCCATACATTTAACACTTTACATAATAAAGGATCTCAAATATTAATATCGGCTAATATGTCTCCTAAAAAACTAGAAGCTATTGAGCCAAGGCTAATAAGTCGTTTTGAATGGGGCATTTCACTTCCTTTATCATGCCTAGACAAAGATAACATAAAAACAATGGCACTAATGCAAATTAATGATTTTGATTTGAAATTATCAAAAAATGCAATCGACTTTTTACTTCAATCTTTTAGATATAACGCAAAATCTGTAAAAAAAGCCCTTCATGCTCTTGCTTTTAGAATAAGCCATGCAAACGAAATTATTGATGATAAAACTATTGAAATTACTCTAAACGACCTTATAGAAGAAGAAAAAGACAACATATTATCTTATGATAAAATTATTTCAATTGTATCTGATCATTTCGGAATAAGGCCCAATGACATACTTGGAAAGTCGCAGACAAGGGAATGCGCTCTTCCAAGACAAATATCAATTTTTTATCTAAGAGAACTTCTAAAAATGCCTTTCTTAAAAATCGCCCAGATATTTAATAGGGACCATTCAACTATAATGTCCAGCGTAAAAACTATTAAAAAGGCTGTTAATAATAAAGATATAAAAATAACAAATGATTTATTAGAAATATCTAAAAAATTAGAAAACTAATGGCGGTTAAAATAGAAACCGCCATTAAATGATTAAATCTTGATATATCCTTCGTTTCCGCCGGATTTTTGAGTGTGACTCATTCCTGGAACTCCTGCTCCCGGTGTAAGTCCTGGTAATGTAAATGGAGGAGGTTCCTCTCCTGCGCATATCTTAGTTACGATTTCTCTCCACTTCTCAACTGTTTCAACAAATAATGGAGCAAATCTTCTTAAGGCGTTAACATCAACGCCAAGGCCCATGTCAATTAAAGCGTGCAATAGTATAAGCTCTTCTTTTACAGCTACTCCTACGCCGCCGCCAGCCATCTGGCCACCGAGCATTGATCCTTCTAACAGCCTTTCATAAAGCTTTAGCTTGATCTTATCATCTTTAGGCAATCCATCCAGTATTGGGGAATATAGATATAGACGATCTGAATTTGGTTCATAAGTTAAATGTAGTGAAAAGGTATTATCAATACCTAAAATACATGTATTATTTTCATCAAACTTCAACCCTTCCAGGTTAAGTTCCTTTGCGAATTCCTTCAAATTTGCCATTGCGTTTTCCAAGGACATGAAAAACCCTCCTTAAAATAGGTTAACTCATTGTTTTTCAGCAGGTTTTGGTATTCTTTAACTAAAAAAAATTAAACAACTGCTTTTTTTTGAGAAATTTATTATAACACAAGTATTTTTTAGACACAATGTTCTTATTAAAAAGATTGATATTAATATAGATTAAAAAAAATACTTTACACTCGTTAATAATATACAGCCCATTTGTATATAGGAAAAATTATAATTCATGTTAATAAAAACTAGTAAACCACTAATTTAATATTCTAATTACTGTATTAAAAATAAAAAATAAATTTGATCAAAATACTAGCATAGAAACAAAAAAATTTGATATATTCCCAATCAAGCTATTAATTATTATTATCCTTAATTGGAGGAAAATATATGTTACGATTGATTACTGTTTTAGTAATTTCTTTATTTCTAGCAGGCTGTCAAAATAATCAGGGAAAAGATTTTTGCCGTTTTCATGAAGATGGAAAAGCAAAACCAGTTGTCGCAATGATACCAATAATTGACTCAACTTCTTTTGATATGTCTTGGAGCTTGTCAGATGAATTTACATCAATATTAAGAAAAAGAATGTCATTAAAAGACACTCTTTTTGTTTCACAATATGATGAAACAAAAACCATTTCATATGCTCAGGAACCATTTGGAGCAGATATATCATGGGCATCAAGTACATTTGATTCTAATGAGTTCATAGTATTTTTAGAATTTTTAGAACATGAAATTGTTCCTGATAAAAAATATTCATCATCTGCTGAGTCTTTAGGAAATGAAAAAATTGCAAAAAATTTGAATATGAGCGCAAGAATAAGAATTGTAGATATAAGAAACAAAACACCAAAAATTATTCTTCAGGAAGTAATAAAAGACTCATATTTTATTTCAAAGAACCTCCTTCAGCCAAATTATGAAGTTTCAAGCTGGGGAACAAATGAATATTTAGCTACTCCTTTATCAATGGCACATATGCAGTTTGCAAAAAATATCGTTGAAAGGATCAGCGATTATATTTTAATTGCAAAGAGCAGATAATGCCTGATGAGGCCTTGTCAAGTAATTTACATCACTCCCTAATACAATTGTTTTTTTGGGGAGTGATTACATTATTAGTAATATTAGCAGCAAAAAAGCTCAAGTTTTTTTCTCTTCCAAAAGAATATAGGGTTCCTGTTCCCTTTTCTCTTGTTGTCTTTGTTTTTTTTCTTTACTTGGCAATAGTAATATATGTCTCTCCTTTTATTTTAGGATATTTCTATAAAATTATTATAAATGCAGCTGATGAACATAAAAAAAACATTATCATAAATACATTAATAAATTTCTCTAACGCAGTTCTTGTTACATTTTCATTATTCTTTTTAGGATATTTCATGAAAAAGGATCTTTGGAAATTAATCTGGTTTGGCCCAATGGATGATAAAAGAGTTGTAAAAAACATTCTTTTTGGAGCTATATCATTTTTGATAGCATTGCCTCTTTCTGTTTTCTCAAAGCAATTGATAGAATTTATAATAGGTCTTTTTTATACGGTCCCCCTACCCGATCAAGAAGCTATTAATTTTGTAAGGAATGCAAAAGATCTTCCTTCAACAATTATGTTCGCAATTATCCTGGTTATAATTTACGCTCCGGTAATTGAAGAACTTATATTTAGAGGTTTTTTACAAAATAGCCTTACAAATTATTTGGGAAGGTTTTTTTCTATAATAATTACATCTTTATGCTTTTCTTTTTTCCATTTTTCTATAAACCAGGGAATAGCAAACTTTTCAATAATTACATCATTCTTTATACTGTCCTGCCTAATAGGTTTTGTTTATGAAAGGCAAAAATCACTTTTTGCCCCTATAGCACTACATGCAGCATTTAATCTGTTTAGTGTCATAAACATAATGTTATTAGACGGAGTATAAAATGAATATAATAAAAAAATCCTTTTTCTTAGTTATTGCAACAGCAATATCTTTTATTTATGCAGCTGATGATCTGTCAAGTCAATATGCAAAAGCAAATAATACATTTGCATTTGATTTATATAAAAAATTGCAAAATGAAAAAACCCTGTGTTTTTCACCTTATAGCATTTCTTCATGCCTATCAATGGTTTATATAGGCTCTAATGGCATTACAGAACAGGAAATGAAAAAAACATTGTCATTCAATTTTGACAAAAAAAATATGCCTTTAATTTATAAGTCCTTATCAAAAAAAATATCCGATGACACCTGTTTTACCATTGCTAACAGTCTCTGGATAGATTATTCCACACATACAATTAAAAATTACAACAATAGCCTTAAGCGCTATTTTGATTCAGAAATGAAAAAAATATCTTTTTCATCACCTGCTCTTGCAGCCAACGAAATAAACGGCTGGATAGAGAAAGAAACAAATTATAAAATTCATGACATGATTTCCCCTTCAGCTCTAGATCCATATACAAGAATGATTTTAGTAAATGCTATATACTTTAAAAATGAATGGAAATTGCCTTTTTTAACATCAAACACTAAAAATGAGAAATTTTATTCAAAAAATAGCACATCAAAAGTAGAGATGATGAACCAAACTGATAGATTTTCATATTATGAGAATGAATTTATGCAGGCAGTATCTATGCCTTTTAAAAATAATAAGTTTTCATTAATGGTATTCTTACCACAAAAAAAATCTTCAATTTCAAATATTGAAGAAAATTTAAATTATGAGAACTTTTGTTTATGGTCAAATAGTTTTTCTACAAAAAAAGTAAGCCTATCCATACCTAAATTCAAACTATCTTTTAATACGGAACTATCATATGTATTAAAAAATATGGGAATGAAAACACCGTTTTCAATGAATGCTGACTTTTCATTAATTGATGGAACAAAAAATCTTTTTTTAAGTAAGGTAATACATGAAGCTTATTTTGATATTGATGAAAATGGAGTAGAGGCAGCAGCGGCTACAGCAGTTATTATATCTTATAAGTCATGTTATTCAAAACCTGATGATTTGCCTATAAGATTTAATGCTGACCACCCTTTCATCTATATGATAGTTGAAAAAAATACAAATACCATACTTTTTATGGGAAAATTTGATAAATAATGAAATTTGCACAAATTGAAAGCTATGCTGTTTCAGATATTGGACTCAGTCGACCCAATAATGAAGATTTCATAATATGCCTCCCCCAAGAAGCTTTTTTTTCAATAGCTGATGGAATGGGAGGCCATAATGCAGGAGAAATAGCAGCAAAAGAAGCTTCAATACATCTGAAAAATTTTTTCATAAACAAAATTAAAAATGATAATTATTCACTTCTTCCTCATGAAATAAAAGACCACTTAAATTCATCAATTATTGAAACAAATAAAAAGATTTTTTCTATAAGTAATAACAAAAGTGAATGTAAAGGTATGGGAACAACTCTTACTTGTATATATTTCAATAAGGACAGCTATTATTTTGCTCATGTAGGAGACAGCAGGATATATAAATTTCAATCTGATAAATTATTTAAAATAACTAACGACCATTCTCTAGCAAGTCAAATGATCAGGAATAATACAAAAAAAATACCTCCTTCTTATCATTCTGTATTAACAAAAGCTATTGGTACTACAGCAAATATAACCCCTGATATTGGGTTTTCAAGGATTAAACCATCGGATATTTTTTTAATCTGCTCTGACGGATTTTCCGATTATGTCTCTGAGAATGAAATGCTTATACATCTATCAGACTTGTCAGACGCTGAGCAGGCTGTAAAGAAATTAATTCAATTAGCCAAACAAAATGGATCTTTTGATAATATATCCTTAATTTTAATAAAGATTAAAGAATTGTTATAATGATTTATTTAGATAATAATGCCACAACTATTTTAGATCCCTCAGTAAAAAATGCAATGCTTAGAGAATTAGAAGGGCCTCCTTCTAATCCTTCAAGTATACACAAGTATGGTCAAAGAGCTAAAAAAATACTTTCTCAATCAAGAAATATTATAGCCAATATATTAAATGTTAAATCGCATGAACTAATATTTACATCAGGCGGAATTTTTATGTTGTTTGGTATGTTAGCCAAAACATCATTAGCTACTACTTGGATCGCCACAATTGCCATCATATGCGGATGTATTTTCGCAACATCATTGGTTTTATTTGTAACATTTGCTGAGATTGTAGGAATAAAAACTAT
>CAYPMA010000034.1:0-12117 GCA_964411685.1 uncultured bacterium | reverse complement strand
ACCTTTTTTACTTTATCAGATACTGCAATGGAAAAAAGGCCTATATGGGCACCAAGGTCAATTACTATATCGTTTTTTGTTAAAAGCGGTAAAAACAGTTGTAGGCTATATTGATTAACTGACCCTAAAACCTCTTCAAATGTAAAATTATCATTTTCTCTTGGAAGAATGAACTCTAAGTTGTTCCATTTTCTTATCATAAAAACCTATAAATTTATCTTTTTAAAAATTTAGTTAAATTATATATTTTATCAAAAAGAGTATATTTATATGAAAAAAATATTGTTTTTACCTTTTTTTATTTTGTTGCTAGCCTGCGGTTGCTGTAAAGCTTGTGATGATGACGATGATGATGTTGAATTTTCTACGAAGCCTGTAACAAATAATCCTAGAATAGTGCCAAATCATGGAAGTGGGCTTCCTTTTATGCCAAGTGATAAAGGAAGGCCTTAATTGTTATAGCCATTTCTTTTTAGCGAATATCCATAGTACAAACAATGATAAGACAAGCATTATTGCTACAATAAGGATAAATGCATAAGATTTTTCTGCTATTGGAAGCTTTAAGTTCATTCCATATACAGAAGCAATAATTGTAGGTATTGTAAAGATAATTGTTATAGCTGTTAAAAACTTAATAGTTTTATTTACATCATTGGTAAAAAGTATTTGATATGAATCTCTTAGGCTTCTAATATTTTTTATATTTACTCTGCAAATATCTTCTGACTGTTTTATGGCAATTAAAAGATCTTGTAAAAGATCATGGTCCTTTTCATATAGGTGTATATATCTTCCGGCTGTAATGGTTTCAAGAAGGTTTTTTATTGGAACCAATGATGATAAATACTGATTTAGCGTATCCTCATTTTTTGTAAGCCTAATAATGGATGAATTTGAAACGTTTTTAATTTCTCTTTCCTGTTCAATAACGTCATTATTTAGTTTTGTTATTTTGTTAGTAAATTCTTGTGTTATTTTTAATAGTATATATAAAAGAAGTTTGGATTTTTGTGTTGTTGCCAATTGTGCTTGTGAACTTGCTACAGTATCTACTAAAGAACTTTTTTGAGGGGAAATAGTAATTATATAATGATCAGATATAATAATTGCTATAGGGGTTGTTCTTAATCCTTCTTCTTGTCCTGTAGGATGGCGGATAAATATAATTGTTTTTTCATCTTTTTGTTCAATCCTAGGGCTTTCATATTTGTCAAGACTGTCATGTAGATCTGTTTTCTCAAGGTTTGTTATTTGAGATATTTTTTCTAGATCCTCAACAGTTGCTTCATCAACATGGATCCAGCTTCCAATACGAAAATCATCGATTTTTAAAAACTTTTCATCTCTAATTGATTTAAAATATATCTCTATCATGATAACACATTATCCTTATACTATTGATTAATATAATTTTTTATATGTGAAAAGCAAGATTTTTTATTTATTTTTTATTAATAATGCATTAATTGACTATATTTCTTTGAGGATTATTATGAAGGGGAATCTATTATGGAACAAACAGACAGAGTTACAACTTTTTCATTAAATACTCTTCAATCTTTTAAGGCTTCAAAAAATGAGAAGAGAAATTATTGAAGAAGAATCAGCTTAATCTTTCTTCTAAGGAAGCTACTTTTTTTTCTAATTCTTTTATTATGTTTATATATTTTTCAATCTGGCGTAGGTGTATCTGATTTCTGTTGTAAGTATTTAAATCTATTGCAGGACTGCCGTTGTATTTTCCAGGATTTTTTATAGATTTACTGACGCCTGATCTTGTTGCCAACATGATATTGTTAGTGACTTCAATATGACCAACAATTCCAACCTGTCCGCCCATAAGAACATTATTTCCTATTTTTGCAGAGCCAGCTATACCTGTTTGTGCTGCTATAGCAACATTTTCACCGATTTGCACATTGTGTGCAATTTGAACTAAATTATCAATTTTAGTTCCTTTTTTTATAATTGTTGATCCAAAGCGTGCCCTATCAATTGTTGTATTTGCTCCTATCTCAACATCATCTTCAAGAATTACGTTTCCGATTTGTTGCAGCTTTTGAAATTTCCCCTGACTGTCAGGGATTAAGCCGAAACCGCAAGATCCAATAACTGCTCCTGGTTGAATTATTGTTCTATCACCAATAACGCAGTTTTCTCGTACTATACAAGATGAATAAAATAAGCAGTCTTTGCCAATTTTAACATTTGGACCAACATAAACATGAGAAGAAATTCTTGTGTTATCTGATATTATTGCATTTTTATCTATTACTGAATATGGTCCAATAGTAACATTTTTGCCAATAGTTGCACTTTGATGTATAACTGCTGTTTCATGAATTCCATAAAAAGATGAGTCAACTTTTTGATTGGATAAAATAATTTCAGCAATTATTTGAAAAGTTCTTGAGGGGTCATTAGATATCAAGTAATTTTTACCTTCTATCATTTCTGTATTTGAATCAATACAAATGACCCCAGCTTTAGATTTTTTCATTGCTTCTATATATCTTGGATTAGCTAAAAATGAAACATCCAAAGAAGATGCATTTTCCAGAGTATTTACATAAATAATTTCATAATTCGGATCACCTATTAAAGTACTTTTTGTAATAGTTGATAATTCTAATAATGTAAATCTCTTTGAATTCATCTTATTTTTTCTCTTCTGTTATTTGTTGTGCAACGTTTTCTTTTTGTTCTTCATTTTTTGAAATATTTTCTTGTTCAAAATTTTTGTTCATCTCGTCAATAACAAGGTTTGTTACGTCTAGATCTGCTGTAGAATAAAAGAACGCCTCTTTATTTATAATCATCGAGAGGTGGCTTTTTTTAGCTACTGAAGAAGAAGCTTTTGAAATATTTGCAAACATTTTTTGTACAAAAAAGTAATTTGCCTGATTTAGCATTTGATATAGTTGTGATTGATATTTTGCTAAATCCTCATTTAAAGTTTTATGCTTTTCCTGCAATTCATTTGCTTTATCTTGGGAAATGCTTTCTAAATAATCTTTATTTTCTAGTTTTTTTGCAATTTCTTGCATTTGTTTGTCTGTATCTTCAATTAAAGAACTCCATTGTTTTTTTAAATTCTCTAATTGTTCCTGCTCATATTTTCCATATTTGGAATCAGTGATACATGTCCCAAAATTTACAATACCTATGGAATCAGCAAATGCTGATGTTCCACAAATACCTAGAAAAGCAGTTATTGATAATAAAATTCGTTTTATAAACATGATTTCTCCTTTGTTAAATTAGAACTGTCCACCCATAGAGAAGAAATATCTTCTTGTATCTTCATGATATTTAGGCTTGATAGGGTATGCCCATCCAACAGAAAATGGCATTTTATTCATTATTTCAAGACGAACTCCTACACCACAGCTGGCACATATTTTATGAATGTCAAAATGTTTTTTTGAAACCGATCCAGCATCAAAAAATGCAAATATATCAAATATCGGAATGATTTCGTAATTATATTGAGCTGATAGTAATAATGATGAAATACCACCTAATGGGTTTTTCTTATTATGATCTATTCTAGGTCCTAAGATGTAAGGTTTATAACCTCTTACAGTATTTTCGCCACCCAAGAAAAGTCTTTCGCCAAGAGGTACCTCAGATGAATTTTGTCCTAAGACAGGCTCGATAAATTTTATGTCTCCTAGATATTTCATTGTTCCTTTTTGAAATATGAAAGGATGGTACAATGTAAATAGGTAGCCCATTTTAATAAATTTGAATGCTCCACCAACTCCGGCAAATTCAAAATCAGCAGAAGATCTAATTCCTTTGTGCGGCTTATATGAATTGTCTGTTGTGTCGTAGCTTATGGATACTCCAATAGCGGATATCAATCCTTCACTATTATCTTCAACCTTTTTTTCAGCTGATTTAGATACATCTTTTATATCTGATTTTTCATGTCTTAGTCTATATTTTGAAGAAAATGTCCAGAAGTTTGTAATTGGATAAGATGTAAATACTGAACCGCCGTATGTGTCTATCTCGTAGTTTTTAGATTGTAATTTATTTCTTGTAAAACTCACTTCAAACCCTAATCTCCATAGTGTGTCTCTGAAGTATGGATTTAACCATGAAAATAGATAACTTTGCTGTTTTTTACCAACGTTGACCTTGGCATGGGCATATTCTCCTCCGCCTCTAAGTGCTGAGGGTCCTTGAGAAAATAATTTTGGTATACCAGTGAAGTTAAAATTTTTCTCGGTAAATTCAATGCCGCCAAATATGTCATCTAATGTGCTTAATCCTACAAATAAAGATGCAGATCCTGTTGATGCTTCCTCAACTTCAATATTTACGTCTCTATAGTTATTTCCCAATCCGATATCATCATTAGCTTTTACTGCATAGACATTAACATTTTTAAAATATCCAATATTCTCAAGTCTTTGCTGTGTAGCTTTTAATTTTCTTGTGTCAAAATTTTCTCCAGGAATTAATAAGGATTCCCTTAAAATCACATTACTTTTTGTATTACTGTTTCCGTAAATTCTAATTAGTCCAATTTTAAAGCTTTCGCCTTCCTCAATGTGAAAATGCACATCATATTTAGGTTCATTTTCCATTAGTACAGTGTCATAAGATACTTGAGTTTCAATATATCCCTTATGACCATATAAATCTTGTATTGCCTGAGAAGTTAAGTGAATTTGTTCCGGTGAGAATATTCCATTTTTTTGTATTAAAAATTTCTTTTTAATCTTTTCTGTGGAAAATAAAGTATTGCCATCAATTGTTATGTCTCCAATGTAGTATAAAGTACCTCTATGAGCAGTAAATTCAACAATTAATCCGTTTACTTTTGCATTTTCTAATATCTTTGTTTCTATTTTTGCGTCTGCATATCCTTTATTTTGAAGATAGTTTAGGATATTCATCTGATCCTGGTCTAATGCAGCTTCCTGTAATACGCCTTTTCCTGTTAGCCAGCTTAATAAGATATTGTATTTTTTAGTAAATATTAAAGATGATAATTCTTTCTTTTCATCATCGGTAAATCCTTTGAATTCTATATTTTTTATTTTTCTTGATTCACCTTCTTTAATATTTAAATGTATTGAAATAGAGTTGTCTGATTTGTTTCTGTCTATGTTATAATCTACTTGGATATTGTAATAACCCTTATTTACATAATAAGTTTTTATTTTGTTTAATCCCTTATGGAAGTCTTCTTTATTAAATATCGTGTCAAGCTTTATACCTAATTCTTTTTGTAGGGTCTTTGAATTAATTCTTTTGTTTCCAGACCATGTGATATTTTTTATATATGGCTTTGACCAAAGGTTTATTGTAATAATAAGTTTGTCGTCTGCCGGTTTGATATGCGGAGAAACTTTATCATAATTTTCTGATAAGTATTTTAAATCCTGGTCAAATACTAATTGAGAAAATGCAGTTCCTTCTTTTGTTTTAAGATTAGATATTATGGATTTGCTTTCAACTTCATTTTCTTTTTCATCAATTATGATATTTATTTTTTCTATTGTTTTACCATCATAAGAAATAAAAGATACTAATCCTATGCTAAGTAGGATGAATAGAAGGGCTAATGTTTTTTTCATAATAATATTTTCTAATTGTTAAAGTTTAATATTGTTATCAGTTTAATCATTATGACCAAGACTGATAATTATTGCAACTAAAGCTAAAAGCTTTGTCTTCCGGTTAAAGCTCTAGTTAAAGTTCCTCCATCAATAAAATCAAAACTGCTTCCTATTGGTAATCCGAACGCGAGCCTGGATATTGATATGTGTTTTAATGGTTTAAGTTTGTTTTTTATGTATAGGGACGTTGCATCGCCTTCTAATGTTGAATCAAAGGCTATTATAACTTCCTTAACATTATTTTTTTCTATTCTTGCGATTAATTTATCTAAATGTAAACAGTTTTCATCAATTTCATACATTGGGGAAATTAATTCATCTATAATATGATATAATCCATTATATGATTGGGTTTCTTCAAAAGAATATATGTCTTTTGGCGAAGCGAGAAGGCAAATAACTTTTGTGTTTCTATTTTTATCGTTGCATATTTCGCATAAATCATTAGATAGAAAACAACCACAGATGGGGCATGAATTAATGTTTTTCAACCTTTCTATTGAAGAGGTTAATTCTTTAATATTTTTTTCGTCCCATTTCAGCATGTGAAAGGCATATCTTTCCGCTGTCTTTAGTCCTACTCCCGGTAATTTTTTTAAAATATTTATTAAAAAATTTATATCTTTTGGAAGTTTTTTATTCATAAGGCATTCAAATAATTTTTTGATTCTTAAATATAGCAAAACAATAATATAATTGAAAGCTAGTTTATCTCAATCGGTTCTTCTATAAAGTAAAATTTTTTATTTTATCTGGATTTAGATAATTCTTTAGTTTTAGTGAGAATTGATGTAAAATGAATCAATATGAATAAATTATTTTTTAATTATGAAGAATAAAACTATTAAAGCAAAGATTATAGGCACAGGCTCTTATTTACCAAAAAAAATACTGTCAAATGAAGACTTAGAAAAGATTGTTGAAACTACAGATGAATGGATAATAACAAGAACCGGAATAAAAGAAAGAAGAATAGCGCAAAAAGATGAATTTGCATCCGATATGGGATATGTTTCCGCTAAAAGGGCTATAGAGGATGCTGATATTTCAGCCGATGATATAGACTGTATTATTGTAGCAACATTATCTCCCGATTATTTTTTTCCTTCAACATCATGTATCATTCAAGACAAGTTGAAAATAAGAGAATGCGCTGCATTTGACATGCAGGCTGCTTGTTCCGGCTTTGTTTATGGTATTACAATTGCAAAGTCTTTTATAGAAAGCGGTCAATATAAAAATATTTTGGTAATAGCCACTGAAAAATTATCTTCTTTTGTGAATTATGAAGACAGAGCAACGTGTGTTTTATTTGGTGATGCAGCAGGGGCTGTAGTTGTAAGCGCTAATGGAACAGGATTGTCTATAGAGGGATCAATACTAGGGGCTGATGGGAAATATTCAGGACTTCTTTCCTTGCCTGCAGGTGGAAGCCGTCTTCCTGCTTCTCATGATACAGTGGATAAAAAACTTCACTATATACATATGAAAGGAAATGAAGTTTTCAAGCAGGCAGTACGACGCATGCATCAGGCATCTATGGAATGCTTGAAAAAAGTAAATTTGAATGAAAACGACATAGATTGGCTTATTCCTCATCAGGCCAATATAAGGATTATAGAAGCTCTAGCTAAAAGATTTCCTCATTTGTCTGAAGAGAAAGTCTTCAAGGATGTTGTTTATAAATGTGGGAATACTTCTGCTTCAACAATAGCTATTTCACTTGATGAGTTAAAAAAGAAAAAAGCATTTAAATCAAAGGATAAGATTTTATTAACTGCATTTGGTTCCGGACTAACTTGGGCTGCTTCTGTTTTAATTAATGATTAAAGGTTAGATATATGAAAGATAAAAAGAAAATTGCTTTTTTATTTCCTGGTCAGGGAGCTCAATATACCGGAATGGGAAAAGATTTTTATGATAATTTTCCTTTAGCAAAAAGAACTTTTGAAGAAGCTGATGACATATTGTCCATCAATTTATCTGAATATATATTTAATGGTCCTGAAAAAGATTTGACAATTACTAAAAACAGCCAGCCGGCAATATTTATTACAAGTCTTGCCATTTTAAGAGTTATTAATGAGCAGTTTCCAAATATCTTTCCTTCGATATGTGCAGGATTAAGTTTAGGGGAATATACTGCGCTTGAAGCTGGAGGATGGATATCCTTTAAAGATGGTCTTGAGCTGGTGAGAAAAAGAGCAGAGTACATGAATGATTCCTGTGAAAAGACAGATGGCGCAATGGCTGCAATAATAGGGCTCGATTCATCTGCAGTTGAAAGAGTAATTAAAGGCCTTACTGAAGAGCATAAGGTATGGACAGCAAATTTTAATTGTCCAGGACAGGTTGTTATTTCCGGTACTAAGAAAGGTGTTAGGGTCGGTATTCAACATCTTTTAGAGGAAGGTGCTAGAAAAGCAATCCCTTTACATGTACACGGAGCATTTCACAGCGGAATTATGAAAGAAGCCCAAGATAAGCTGGAAAAGCAGATAGATAAGGTCACATTCAAACAAGGTAAGTCTAAATTGATAATGAATATCTCAGGGGATTTCATTGAATCTATTTCTGATGTAAAGAAAAATTTAATAGAGCAAATGACAAATAGCGTTAGATGGGAACAGAGCATAAGAAAGATGGAAGAGAATAATGTTGATTTGTTTTTAGAGATAGGATGTGGTAAAACATTATCTACTATGAATAAAAGGATAAAAGTTAAAGCGCCTACAATTTCAGTTGAATCTGTTTCAGATTTAGATCAGCTGTCAAAAGTATTTCATTAAGAGGTATGTTATTATGACTTTATTAAAAGATAAGAAAGTGATTATTACTGGTGGAAATTCAGGTATAGGCAAGGCTATTGCAAAATTATTTGTAAGTAATGGAGCAGATGTAATTATTTATGGAACGAATAAGGAAAAAGCGGAGAAAGCTGTAGTTGAAATAAAAGAGGAATGCCTTGAAAAAACACAGCATGTTTCCTATGAAATAGTTGATGTGTCAAATACTAAAGCAGTTGAAAAAAAGATTAATGATTCTTATGTGAAATTGAATGGTTTGGATATATTGGTTAACAATGCGGGTATTACTAAAGATTCTTTATTAATTAAAATGACAGAAGATCAATGGGACGATGTAATGGCTGTTAATTTAAAATCTGTTTTTAACACTTGTAGAGTCGCTGTGAAATTAATGATGAAAAAAAGAAAAGGAAGTATTATTAATGTTGCTTCAGTTGTTGGAATAATGGGAAATTCTTCACAGTGTAATTATTCTGCTTCTAAAGCTGGCGTAATAGGATTTACAAAGTCATTAGCGAAGGAAATAGCAAGAAGAGATATATGCGTTAATGCTATTGCGCCTGGATATATTGAGACGCCAATGACTGAAAATTTACCAGAAGAAGTAAAAAAAGCTATAATAGACACTATTCCTTTAAAACGTATGGGAACCCCTCATGATGTTGCTAGAGTTGCATTATTTTTAGCTTCTCAAGCAGAATATATGACCGGACAAGTTATTTCTATTGATGGTGGAATGGTAATGTAAAAATTTTTTAAACCAAAAGAGAGGAAAATATGGCCTTAGAAAATGAAGTGATAGATATTATTGTTGAACAGCTCGGTGTAGATAAAGAAGATGTAACATTAGAAAAGTCTTTTGTAGAAGATCTTAATGCAGATTCTTTAGACTTAACTGAACTTATCATGACATTTGAAGAAAAATTTGGTTTTGAGATTTCTGAAGAAGATGCAGAAAAGCTTAAAACTGTTGGAGATGTTGTTGATTACATCAAAAAGAAAAAAGAAGAAAAATAAGTAACAATTTATTTTTTAAGATGGAGCTTTTCTTTCTAAAGCTTCATCTTTATTGTATATAGGCTCATTAAATTTAATAATTGCATTTCTCTTGTCCTCTTTTTTATAATTCCTTCTAATTTTAAAAGAAATTGTTAAAAATCCTATAGATAGAATTATTCCTAAATATAATGAAGATAGATTAGAAGATAAAAACATTAATAATATTGAGCTAAAAAGCATTCCAAATGCTTCAAAAAACGAATCATTAATGATACGAAGAGATCCTTGATAATTTTGAGGAGCTGCGTTAATTAATAAATTAAAATTATTATCCTCTACAGTGTATAAAATCCCATTTACCATAACAAGTCCGAGTATTGCTAATACAAGAGTGTCGAAAAATAACCAATTAAAATACAAAAAGACAAAACATAATGGAGGTATTAAAATGGTATTGCTTAGTCCAATTTTTTTTATACATCTTCTATAAAAGAACATACCTACAATGATATTCCCAAAAGAAATTATAGAGTTCCATTTTCCTAAAAATTCAGCAAGAATGCTTTCGCTAATAGCTGAAGTTGAGCTAGATGCAGTGAATATCCTGCTGAAGCTGTCCATATATGAGTAGGTAGTAGTTGTTATTAATAATTGTATAATAAAGCTCATGGATATAAGCAAAATAGTGTAAGGTGATTTAAATAAATTCTTTAATGGGGTAATTATTTTTGTATATTCATTTTCTATTGAAGAGTGTTTGCAATAATAATTTTTTAAAGAAGAATAAATTCTTTTTAGAACAAATGCTGAAATAAGCAAGGCTAAAGACATTGAAAATAAAAATATTGTAGATCCGTAATTTTTTATAAAAATGTTTATCATTGCTCCTGCTATTACAGCACCTGAATAATATGATGCATTATAGAAACCATACATTCTTTTGGCGTCGGTCATAACATGATACTTATCTATAAATGTCCATAGGCAGGCTATAAGTGAAGCTTCAAATAAGTATGATAATATGTGTAAAACGAACCAGAAGTATTTAGAAAGACTGAAAACAGATATTATTGTGGCCAAAAAATATACAATAGAAGCTGATACAAGTACGTATTTCAAAGTTTGAGAGGGAGGTGTCTTTTTCCTTAAAAGATATAAAAATAATGAGGAAAAACATATCATACAAGAAGCCTTAATCATGAATGCGATGGGAAGAAGATCAGATCCAATTTTCTCTATAAAAAAACTTGTTGATAATATGTCGGCGCAAGATACTCCGTAAGAAGATATAAATGCCAGCAAGGCAAACAATAAAGATTTTTTATATTCCTCTGGGTATATTCCCAAAATCTTTTGAAAAAAAAAGTCCATGTTTTTTTTACCTTTTTTCTAAAAAGAGTTTAGTAAAAATTATCAAAGGAGATCTATTTTATGAGAATTTGATATTTATTTCATACTTAATCTTTTGTTTATTACGATTTATTTTATAAAAAATTTATTTTATACTTTATAAATAGCTTTATTATGTCAAAAAATGCTTTGCGTAAAAGAGCTTAATTTTTTTTAGTGTATATTACATAGATATTAAATATATTATATTTTTAAAAAATGAATGGGTGAATACAAATGGAAAAGAGGTATTTAATAATAATTGGATCAGGGCCAGCTGCCTATACAGCAGCAATCTATTCAGCAAGAGCCCAACTTAATCCTTTAATTTATGAAGGTTTTATGTCTGGTGTTGTAGGAGGGCAGCTTATGACGACAACAGATGTAGAAAATTTCCCTGGATTTCCTGATGGAATATTGGGCCCAAATCTTATGGATAATATGAAAAAACAAGCACTTCGCTTTGGATCTGAGACATTAACAGAAGATGTATTGGAAATAAATTTTGAAAAAGGGAATTTTCATATTAAAGGAACTAAGACAGAGTCTTATTCTCATGCTGTTATTATTGCTACTGGAGCTACTGCTAAAAGAATGGATATCCCTGGAACAAGAGATAATGAGTTTTGGCAAAAAGGTGTATCTGCGTGTGCTATATGTGATGGTGCAGCACCTATTTTCAGAAATAAAGATCTTTATGTTATAGGTGGGGGCGATAGCGCTGTAGAAGAGGCAATATTTTTAACTAAATATGCTAACACTGTTTATCTTGTTCATAGAAGAGATGAGCTTAAGGCTTCAAAAATAATGCAAGAAAGAGCGATGGAAAATAATAAAATTAAAATTTTATGGAATAAGGTCTTGGTAGAAGTATTGGGAAATGATTTTGTAACTAATGTAGTACTTAAAGATGTTAAGACAAATGAAAAAGAAAAAAGAGATGCTTCTGGGGTGTTTTTTGCAATTGGGCATAAGCCGAACACGGATTTTTTGAAAGGAAAGGTTGATTTAAATGAATATGGATATATTAAAGTGAAGAAAGGAACTAGTTATACCAGTAAAGCTGGCATATTTGCAGCAGGAGATGTGCAGGATTCAGTGTATAGACAAGCTGTTACTGCAGCAGGAAGCGGCTGCATGGCTGCTATAGATGCAGAAAGATGGCTAAGTGAAAAAGGATATATTGTTACATGAAAAAATTAGTATTTGTTTTTTCTATATTAATGTGTAGCTTGCATGCGCTTGAGGTAGAGCCGTGGCTTGGGGAAATATATGAATTTCAT